>NZ_JAMPQD010000016.1:0-216904 GCF_028482245.1 Providencia sp. PROV129 | reverse complement strand
CCCCTTTTTTGCATTTTTTTTTCGTTCGCGTTTTTTTTAGCCAAAAAAGAAGTTATAAGCTAAATTGCACCCGATGATTGACTATTTCAGCAGCAATTTGTCCTTTACTCACGTAATATAGATATCCAAGAAATAAGATTTGAGATGAATTATGGAATTAAGTAAGCAACAAACGGCTTCGCAAAAAAATCGTTCTTATATTATTGCAGAAAATCTGGGCCAACAGATTTTAACAAGTGCCTATTTGCCTGATTCCATTTTACCAAGTGAATTAGAGTTATCAGAAAAGTACCAAGCCAGCCGAACTGCAATAAGAGAAGCCATCAAAATATTAGCTGCTAAAGGCATGGTATTAGCACGTCCTAAAATAGGAACTCGTGTTATGCCCTCATCAAATTGGAATTTTTTGGATCAAGATTTATTAACTTGGTGGGCAAATAGCGAAGAACAATCCGTTGTGATTAAACATTTCAAAATTGTTCGCCTCGCAATTGAACCCCAAGCTTGTTATCTTGCAGCTATACATGCAACACCCGAACAGAAGCAATCTTTACAGCTTTTAGCGAATGAAATGTTGTTACTCGCAAAAGAGTTCGATAGAGAACGTTGGGTAAAAGTGGATTACTATTTTCATTTAACAATTTATAAAGCCTGTGCAAACCCTTTTCTAATCTCTTTTGCTAATTTATTTCGTTCTATTTATCAACGTTATTTTGATGTCATTACTGACAATGAAGTTATCGAAGTTGATATCCACCAGCAATTAGCGAATGCCATTATCCAAGGTCAAAGTACCAAAGCTCTCGATTTTTGCTATAAGCTATTAACAGTGAACGAAAAATAACCTAACAAGATAACTTATCCCAGCGGGCTTTAACTTTTTAGATAGGTACTCGATGTTCAAAACAGCCAAAAATATGTCTGGCCTTCCATGGATTGCGGCAATGGCCTTTTTCATGCAGGCGCTTGATGCCACTATTTTGAATACGGCTTTACCTGATATTGCGAAAAGCCTTCATCATTCACCCCTTGCAATGCAATCTGCCGTTGTTAGCTATACATTGACGGTTGCATTGCTAATTCCTATTAGTGGATGGTTTGCTGATCGGTTTGGTACTCGCCGTATCTTTATTTTAGCCGTTTCATTATTTTCTTTCGGTTCTTTACTTTGCGCCCTTTCCCCATCATTGAATTTTTTAGTGACTTCCCGAGTTATTCAAGGAATTGGTGGTGCAATGATGATGCCCGTTGCTCGATTAGCATTAATAAGGGCGTATCCACGTAGTGAGTTATTACCGATATTAAACTTTGTGACCATCCCAGGATTAGTCGGACCAATATTAGGTCCACTGTTAGGTGGTATATTGGTTACTTATGCCACATGGCATTGGATATTCATTATTAATATTCCTATTGGTGTTTTAGGTATTTTTTATGCTCTAAAACACATGCCTGATTTTAAAATGCCAAAACGAAAATTTGATACGCTCGGATTTTTATTATTTGGTTTTGGTTTAGTCATGCTTTCCGTTAGCTTGGATTTATTTGGCGATAAAGCGCTACCTGCATCTATTCCTGCAGCGATTACTGTTGGCGGTTTTCTTTTCTTATTGTTGTATGTTTTCCATGCAAGACGTATTAAGCATGCAATCATCCCATTAAATTTATTTAAAACTCGAACATTTTCGATTGGTATCAGCGGTAATATTGCTACGCGTCTAGGTACAGGCAGTATTCCATTTTTAATGCCATTAATGCTACAAGTTGGATTTGGTTATGAAGCGGTTGTCGCTGGAATGATGATGGCACCATTGGCTATTGGCTCAATAATAGCAAAATCAGGGGTCACAAAAATCCTCACTAAATATGGATACCGTAATACGTTATTTGTGATCACTGTAATTATTGGGTTAATGATTGCCCAGTTCTCATTGCAATCCCCGAGTATGTCTATTTATTTATTAGTTGTGCCATTATTCATATTAGGAATGGTCATGTCAGTTCAGTTTACTGCGATGAATACCATTTGCTTAGCGGATTTAACAGACAATAATGCAAGCGCAGGAAATAGTATGTTAGCCGTCACCCAACAACTATCCATTAGTTTTGGCATTGCCGTGAGTGCCGCGATATTGAATTTCTATGATGGCCAACCTAATAGTAATACCGTGGATAATTTCCACTATACCTTTATTACTATTGGTGTGGTTACACTGGTTTCCGCTTTTGTCTTCTTATTATTAAGTAAAACCGATGGTGATAACTTAATTAAAGGAAAAACCAAAAAAGCTAAGAATTCACCTTCTTAACAGACTGGCGCTCGATAAGCTCAGGGGTGAGTACTAACACACTGGTCTCTGCCTCTGGGTTATCCATTCGATAAATCAGTTGATTAACCGCTTGTTGCCCTAACTCATCTTTTGGTTGATGAATGGTTGTTAATGGTGGGATCATATAAGAAGAAAGATCGATATCATCATAACCGACAATCGAAATATCATCAGGCACTTTCATCCCCTTTTGGAATATTGCCTGATAAGCCCCAACTGCCATGGCATCATTACCCGCAAAAATAGCTTGAGGTGGGATAGGTAATTCAAGTAATGCATTCATTGATTCAAAACCACCAGCGAATTCAAAATCACTGAAAATCAGATAATCTTCATCAATTTTAATGCCGGCGTCATTCATTGCTTGAATAAAACCTTGGTGACGGGCTCTTGCTGGTGATTTATCTTGCGGCCCTGCAATGCAAGCAATACGAGTGAACCCTGCATTAATTAAGTAGCGAGTAGCCATTTCGCCCCCTAAAAATGAGTTATCTTGGATAACATCACCGCCAGATTCAAATGGCGACCAGTCCATCATTACCGTCGGTACCGCAGGATAACGAGCCAGTACCTCTTTTGATGGCCCTTGAACTTCAGTACACATGATCAATAACCCATCTACCCGCTTTTGTAATAGGGTCTCTAAACTATGATTCATCCGTTGAAGGTCACCTTCTGTGTTGCACAAAATCAAGCTATAACCACGCTCGTAGCAACTCCGTTCTACACCTCGCACCACTTCCGCATAAAATGGGTTGTTACTGGTTGTTAGCAACATTCCAATTGTATTCGTGCGATTCATTTTTAAGCTTCTCGCCAATGCCGAAGGGGCGTAATTTAGCTCTTCAATTGCATTTTTAACGCGCAGAGTAATACTCTCACTAACGTAGCGATTTTGATTGATAACGTGAGAGACGGTGGATGTCGACACACCCGCAAGGCGAGCCACATCTTTCATTGTTGCCACAAGTTAATCCTATTGAGCTAAAAATTGGTCAATTTCTTTGCGCCATGGAACTGAAGGCTGAGCACCTGGGCGCGTTACTGCTATCGCCGCCGCCGCATGGGCAAAAATAATAGCATCTTCATCAGCCTTACCTTCTAGTAAAGCGGTAACGTATGCCCCATTGAATGTATCACCTGCCGCAATAGTATCCACTGCTTTTACGCGAAACCCCGCAATTATTTTACCTTGTACGCCTTTTTCACTATACCAAACCCCGCGAGCCCCCAAAGTAATCATCACTTTACTGATCCCTTTTTGGTGTAATACTTCTGCCGCTGCTTGGGCACCTTGGTCATCATTAACGGCAATCCCCGTTAAATGTTCCGCTTCCGTTTCATTCGGGGTGATAATATCCACCAGCGTTAGTAATGAGTCTGGTAATGATTGCGCTGGAGCTGGGTTTAAAATGACTTGAGTATTGTTTTTCTTTGCAATTTCAGCAGCCATCTGAACAGTTTCAATCGGTGATTCAAGCTGCATTAAGACGGCATCTGCCTCAATAATTTTTTGCTGATATTGCGCGAGTCTCTGCGTTGTTAGTTGCGCATTGGCACCCGCATTGATACCAATGATGTTTTCCCCTTGTTGATTGACATAAATCAGAGCAACACCTGTCGTTTCCTCTTTAATCGCATCAATGCATTCCGTTTTAATATTATCGAGATGAAGCTGTTTTTTTATACTTGCACCAATATCGTCATCACCCACACAGGCTATAAAGGTTATGTCAGCACCACTACGACCAGCAGCTACAGCTTGGTTTGCACCTTTTCCACCAAAGGCAACTTGGTAACTGTCGCCACGAACAGTTTCACCTGGCTGTGGGAATTGCTTAACATTCAAAATATGATCAGCATTAATACTACCTAGAACTACCAGTTTTGCTGTACCCATAACATTTATATCCTTTTTATTGTGACTTTATAACCACAAAACCAATAAACCGCCGCAAATGCTGTCGCGGCGGTTACTTTATCTTATTGTTTTACCACTAATTCCAATTCAACAGGAACAGTTGCTTCAACTTTTTCGCCTTTTAAGACTTTATCGGCAATCTGCACGCCGACAATACCAATTTGATCAGGACGCTGTGCGATTGTTGCGCCTAATTTACCGCCTTCTACGGCTTTAATGCCATCATTCGTGCCATCGAATCCTACAACTAAAACATCAGTACGACCCGCAGTTTGCAGTGCTCTTAATGCTCCCAGTGCCATTTCGTCATTTTGAGCAAAGACGGCTTGAACCGCTGGGTGTGCAGTAAGCAGGTTTTGCATGACGTTAAGGCCTTTGGTTCTGTCGAAGTCCGCAGGCTGACTCGCCAGTAAATTAAATTTGTGCTCTTTCGCACCCATATTAAAGCCTTCACCACGTTCACGCGCGGCTGAAGTACCTGAAATTCCTTCTAGTTGAATAACTTTGGCTTCGCTACCTGTTTTTTGTGCAATATAATCCGCCGCCATTTTACCGCCCATACGGTTATCTGAAGCAACGTGACTGACTACCTCACCTTTATTCGCAGCTCTATCTAAGGTAATGACAGGGATTTTTGCTTTGTTTGCCATTAAGATAGAGTTACCCACTGCATCAGAATCTGTTGGGTTGATTAGCATCAATTTAGTTCCACGAACCGTTAAGTCCTGAACGTTTGCCAATTCTTTGGCAGGATTATCTTGTGAATCTAAGACAATCAGTTCATAGCCCAGTCTGTCCGCTTCTTTTTGTGCACTATCTTTCATTGTGACAAAGAAAGGGTTGTTCAATGTTGAAATCACTAACGCAATACTGTCTTTTGCCATCGCATTAACACTAACGGTTGCACTCAGTGCAACAGCTGATAACAATGTAGCTAATTTATTCAGTTTCATAATCGTTTTCCTGTAGGGTTATTTTTTATTATCAACAAGTACCGCAAGTAAGATGACGACCGCTTTGACAATCATCTGATAGTTAGACGAAATACCTAATAAGTTTAAGCCATTGTTTAAGAAACCTAGGATCAATGCACCAATCAACGTGCCGACAATACGCCCTTTTCCGCCTGCAAGGCTTGTACCACCGAGTACAACCGCTGCGATAGCATCCAATTCATACCCATTACCTGCCATGGGTTGAGCCGATGACAAACGTGCAACTTCAATCACACTTGCCAGTGCCGCCAGTAAACCACATAAGGCATACACAATAATTTTGATGCGATCGACGTTAATGCCTGATAAGCGAGTTGCTGCTTCATTGCCACCTAGCGCATAGATATAACGACCTAATCGAGTGTGATGCAACATGTACCATGCCGCAGCAAAAACAATGATCATTAACCAAACTGGGGTAGGAATACCTAATGGACGACCAATACCAAACCAACCAAATAAATCTGCATTATCACTAAAACCTGTATTAATTGGGCTTCCATCGGTATACACACGAGTAACACCGCGCAATAAAAGCATCATCACTAATGTTGCAATAAAGGCTTGAACTTTCCCTTTCGCGACAATGACCCCAGTGCATGCACCAATAGCCGCGCCAAGTGCTAGAGCGCCAGCAACAGCAACTAAAGCATTAACTTCAGCGCCCACCATTGATGCGGCGACTGCGCCAGTCAGTGCAAGTAGTGAGCCCACCGACAGGTCAATCCCTGACGTTAAGATAACCAACGTCATGCCTACCGCCATGATGGCGTTCACTGACGTTTGCTGCAAAATATTGAATAGGTTATTCACCGTAAAAAAATTAGGGCTTAATGTTGATACGATAGCAATTAAGACTAATAGCGCAATTAACGATTTTTGCTCCATTAGCCAAGCTTTGCTGAACCAGCGTTTTGATGATGCAGTTGTTGAACTCATACTGATAACTCCTGAACTGAGCCGTAATTTTTACCCACTGCGGCAGCCATTAAGGCTTCCTGAGTCGCGTCTTTGGCTGTGAACTCACCGCTGATATGACCTTCGTGCATCACCAATATGCGGTCACTCATTCCAATCACTTCAGGCATTTCTGAAGACACTAAAATGATGCTCAGCCCTTCTTTCTTAAATTGGTTAATTAGCTGATAAATTTCTTTTTTTGCCCCCACATCAACACCACGCGTTGGTTCATCAAGGATCAACACCTTTGGTCTAGTCATCAATCCTCGGGCGATAGCCACTTTTTGTTGATTTCCGCCAGAAAGGTTGCCAATGATTTGGTCCATTGATGGGGTTTTTATATTGAATAACCTAATGAAATCACTGACAGTTTGTTGCTCTTCACCATGTTTCAGGCTTCCACCTGCACGGCTGAAATATCGTAATGCCGTTAATGACATATTTTCCTTAACTGACATGCCTAGGACTAAACCGTCCCGTTTACGGTCTTCAGAAATATAAACAATGCCATTATTAAGGCCATCTTGCGGGGTTTTTAACGTGATAGGTTTACCATCAAGGCTGATAGTGCCTGCTTTCTTTGGTGCGGCGCCATAAATAATTTTCATCAGTTCGGTTCGCCCTGCGCCCATTAAGCCTGAAACGCCTAAAATTTCACCACCTTTCAAAATAAAACTGGCGCTTGTTACTCCAGGGCCTGAAACACTTTCGAGCTGTAAACGGGTATCGCCTGCTTGAACATCTACGCGTGGGTATTGGTCTTCAAGTTTTCTTCCCACCATCATTTCAATCAGTTTTTCTTCTTCTAATTCGCTAACGGGTTTTTCGCCAATAAACTGGCCATCGCGAAAAACAGTCACATCATCGCAAATTTCAAAAATTTCTTTTAAACGGTGAGAGATATAAACAATACCGCAGCCTTGTGCTTTTAAGTCTTCAATAACGCGAAATAATGATTCAGTTTCCGTATCAGTGAGCGCATCTGTCGGCTCATCCATGATGATCACTTGGGATTGAAAGCTGAGAACCTTGGCAATTTCCACCATTTGTTGCTCACCAATAGAAAGCTCTGCAATGGTTTGGTGGCTATCATAATCAAGGTTAAGACGTTTTAGCAGTTTGTCCGATTCACTGAACATTTTTTTCCAGTCTATTTTGCCAAACGCACTGACAAACTCGCGTCCAAGGAAAATATTTTCTGCAATAGTCAGCTCAGGGATCAGGTTTAATTCTTGGTGAATAATACCAATACCCGCTTCTTGGGAACTTTTAGGCCCATTAAACGCCACTTCTTTGCCAAGAAAGCGAATTTTACCTGCGTCTTTTTGATAGATCCCCGTAAGCACTTTCATCATGGTTGATTTACCAGCCCCATTTTCCCCCACCAGCGCCATGACTTTTCCAGGATAGACATTTAATGTCGCACCACTGAGCGCTTTCACACCTGGAAATGATTTATCGATACCGATAAGTTCTAATAAAGGTTGCATAGTCACCTCAGAAAGTCACACCAGAACAAAGGATTATATTAGCAAATGGCGAACATTCCCCTGTTCTAATGACCGCTTTGCTGTCATGCGTCAGCTGTTTAAAGCGCTCATGACTACAATAGATAATTTCGATTTGATTGCCTTGCACAGTTTGTAGGTCATTCAAATGCGTTAAAATTGCCGTTTCCATGGTGGGATTCATCGCGCTAATTTCTTCAGCAATAATGGCTTTTTCTACCTGCATTTCTTGCGTAACGACCCGCAAAACAGCCATGAAATCGGGTAATCCTTGCGTTATTGCTAAATCAATCCGCTCAGGCCCTGTTGAAATGGGCAAACCTGCATCTGCCAGTGTGATTTGATCTGTATGACCTAATTTAGCAATCACTGAGGTAATATTGGCATTAAGCAGAACACCTTTTTTCATTTTTTCACCGCCATTCCTGATAAGCGAAACGTTTCGCTCACCTAATCATAGTTTAGATGAGTCACAACTCAATATTGATGATTGATATTTGTGATCGGTATCGAAACGTTTCGTTGGCGTTAAAGAAATAAAAAAGGATAACTAATTGAATAGTTTATAGCTGAATCGTTTCTATTGATTTATAAATAAACACACAAAAAAACATTCACAAACAATCAAAAACCCTTAAACACAATTATTGATAATAAATGCCATTGAATTTCATTTTTACCCTAATTTATGTTGGTATGGCAACTGTAATTTAAGATAAGTTGAATTATTTATCTTTAATAGTTGCAACAAGGAATAAAAAATGAATATGACATCGTCAATAAAATCAGTTAATCCAGCAACAAACAAAGTAGAAAAGATTTATGAAGAAATGAGTGCGGAGCAAGTCGATACAATTCTCACCAAAGCAGATACCGCCTACCTGACTTGGAAAAAAACCTCATTTACAGAGCGAGCGGCAATTTTACATAACATAGCAAAAGTTATGCGAGATAAAAAAGAACTTCTCGGAAAAATATGTACAACAGAAATGGGAAAGCTATTAAGTGAGTCAATAAGCGAAGTGGAATTATGCGCAAATATTTTTGACTATTATGCAAATGAAGGAAGCCGTTTATTAGCGGATAAAGAAATTGATGTTAAACACGGAAAAGCCTTCTTAACTTATGAACCAATCGGAGTACTCCTGACGGTTCAACCATGGAATTTCCCGTTTTACCAAATAACTCGAACAGCTGCCGCTAATTTAATGGCAGGAAATACCATTGTTTTAAAACATGCTTCAAATATTCCTCAATGTGCTGAAATGATGGAAAAAATATTTATTGAAGCAGGACTACCGGATGGGGTTTACAATAATTTATTCATTCCTGGCTCAAAAGTTTCTGCTCTTGTTTCAGATGAACGAGTCAAAGCCGTATCTTTAACAGGTAGTAAACCTGCAGGTTCCAATTTTGCCTCTGAAGCCAGTAAAGCAATAAAAAAATCAACCCTTGAGCTAGGGGGAAGTGATGCTTTTATTGTACTAGCTGACGCAGATATTGATAGCGCGGTTGCGTCAGCGACTGCTGGCCGTCTATGGAATGCAGGGCAGGTTTGTGTTTCACCAAAACGTATTCTTGTATTAGAAAACGTTGCGAAAGAATTTATCGCAAAAGCAAAAGCAATCTATGAAAAAATTATTGTGGGTGATCCAATGGACCCAGCCACGCAACTTGCTCCATTAAGTAGTGAAAAAGCGGTGAATGAAGTTGTTCATCAAGTTGAAGTAGCCGTAAAAGAGGGAGCAACACTGGTATTTGGAGGTAAGCGATTAGATCGTGAAGGGGCATTTATGCAACCCACAATACTGACAGATATAAAACCGAATATGAAAGCGTATTATGAAGAAATATTTGGCCCAGTACTTTGTATTTATGCTGTAAAAAATATAGATGAAGCCATTCAATTAGCTAACGCGACTGAATTTGGTTTAGGTGGAACTGTCTTTGGTAAAAATGAAGCTGAAGCGATAAAAGTGGCTCGCCAAATAGTTTCAGGGATGATTTATATCAATCATCCGACAGGAATTGCCCCGGAACTCCCCTTCGGTGGAACTAAGCTTTCTGGTTATGGTCGAGAACAATCACTTGCGGGAATTCGTGAGTTTGTGAATGAAAAATTAATTCGGGTTACCACGCCAGATGCACCTTATTAATCATTTTTAATCTTCAGTTAGGGCTCATGTTTTTTATAGACATGAGCCCTAGCCTATTCAAATCAGCCTTATTCCTACTCAGATTTTCTCGCCTTAATACAGCTACACACGATTTAAATCAAATAACACAAAAGAAAAATGACAAAATTGATTGCGCTGTTTATAAAAGGGCAGATAACCTAAAAATTAAGCGTAACTTAAACATTATTGAATTTTGTTATTCAATGAAAAGGAATATCGATGCAATTATCTGAACGAATAGCTCAATTAAGCAATTACCTTGAAAGTGGTTTATATGAACGCCAGCAAGCTATTCGTTTGTGCTTATTAGCCACACTCAGTGGTGAAAGCGTATTTCTATTAGGCCCTCCAGGGATTGCTAAAAGCTTAATTGCACGAAGAATGAAATATGCCTTCCGTCATGCCCATGCATTTGAGTATTTAATGACGCGCTTTTCGACGCCTGAAGAAATTTTTGGGCCGTTATCTATTCAAGCTTTAAAAGACGAAGGGCGCTATGAACGCCTAACCAAAGGTTATTTACCTGATGCTGAAGTGGTTTTCTTGGATGAAATCTGGAAAGCGGGTCCAGCTATTCTTAATACACTATTAACGGCTATCAATGAACGTAAATTCCGTAATGGTGATGAAGAAAAAGCTATCCCCATGCGTTTGCTCGTCACGGCTTCGAACGAATTGCCTGATGCAGATAATAGTTTAGAAGCCCTTTTTGACCGCATGTTAGTGCGTATCTGGCTTGATAAAGTACAGGAAAAACAAAACTTTCGGGCATTATTAACAGGAAAATCATCATTAGAAGAATCTCAAATCCCTGAGCATTTAAAAATCAGTGATGAAGAATACCAACAGTGGCAACAAGAAATCCCTAAAATTACGCTGCCCGATCACTGTTTTGAGCTGGTCTACCAGCTACGCCAGCAATTGGACGCCACTGACAAGCAAGTTTATGTCTCGGATAGACGTTGGAAAAAAGCCATTTATTTATTACAAGCAAGTGCATTTTTTAATGGCCGTAGCAGTGTTTCTCCCCTTGATATTGTGCTTTTAAAAGATTGCCTGTGGCACGATATGCAATCTATGAATGCATTACCGCAGTTAATTCAATCACTTTTACAAGAAGAAGGTTGGCAGCAGCGTAAATTCACCCGTGAAATTGAGCAAATTTACCAACAGTGGATGTCATCTACGCAAGATCAAAACAGTCAAGATGCCTTTAAAGTGAATAAAAACAATGCGATGTTTGCCCGCAAGGCCTCATATGTGCTGCCTGAGTATGTTCAGGAAGGACGGATCACGCTGTTTTTACATCGTCCATTGCAATTGCATAATATGAAAGTGACATTTGTTACCACAGACAAAAAAGCACTCACTTTATTTTTAAATAAAGGTACGACGTTATCCGCACATTTAAACGGTATTGGTTTTGCACAAGAAATTGCCGCTGAAGTGAATAATTTAAATCAGATACAGTTATTAGATATAAGCCATCAATCATCAACATTATATATCCAAGATAAAACAGTGACACAAACCTCCACATCAAATAACCAAGAATGGTTAGATAAGCTGGATAACATTCAATCTGATATTCAAGGCGCTCGCTATCAATTTGAAAAGCAGCAACCCAATCTTTTTATTGAACCCCATTGGTTGGCAGATATTGAGCAAAGTTTTCTACAACTTTCAGAAAAATTAACGCAATTACGTAATCAGATCACAGGGAAAGTGGCTGAATAATTATGATGAGTTTAGCCACTCTGGAGATGCTGCTTTCGGTTAATGAAAGCCAACTAATTGAAGAGATTATTATCTCGCTCCTTGCTACACCGCAATTAGCGGTATTTTTTGAAAAACACCCTCGTTTAAAAAAAGCATTGTTAAAAGACTTATCCAGTTGGAAAACAGACCTGAAACAGCGCTTACAAGATGCGTTAGTTCCCGCGCAACTTTCTGAAGAGTTTGAGTTGTATCGACAATCCCTTGGTATCTCAACGGATGCTTTTTTTACGCGGCTTCCTTCTGTAATAGAAAGGCTTAACCAAATTGACTCGCCGTTTTACCGAGAAGCAAATCAATTACAAAGTGGTAAAATTGAAAATCGCAGTGCAAGGCAAGCTTTGTTTGTACAAAAGTGGCGAGTCAGCTTAATTTTACAAGTCACCACCCTGCATAAAGAGTTATTAGAGCAAGAAAAAGAGCAATTGCTGGCGGAATTGCAACGCAGGTTAGCCTTGAGTGGAAATTTAGAAGATATTTTGGGTGAAAATGAGCGGGCAGCAGGACGTTTGTGGGATTTAAGCAAAGGGGTGAATATGACCTCTACTTATAATGACCAGTTGTTAAATCGCTACAGTGAATTTTTACGTCAGCAGCCTGAACTCGAAAAAATAGCTCAATTATTAGGGCGCAGCCAAACAGCGCAAGCTATTCCTGATGATAGCGTGGTTTTAGAACCGATGACCATCATGGAGAAAGTACCAGAGACAGTGCCTGAACAAGTTAATGGCTTAAACCAAAGCGATGATATTTTGCGTTTATTACCCGCTGAACTTGCGATGTTGGGTATCGAAGAAATTGAATTTGAGTTTTATCGAAAATTACTGGAAAAGCAGCTATTAACTTATCGATTGCAAGGGGATAGCTGGCAAGAAAGAAAAGTACTACGCCCTATTACACATCACCATGATGAAGAGCAACCTAGAGGACCATTTGTGGTGTGTATTGATACATCAGGCTCAATGGGCGGGTTAAATGAGCGTTGTGCAAAGGCATTTTGCCTTGCGCTAATGAAAATTGCGTTAGCCGATAACCGCGCGTGCCATGTGATGCTGTTTTCTACGGATATTGTGCATTACGATTTATTATCTGCAGATGGGCTGGAACAATGCATTCGGTTTTTACATCAAACATTTAAAGGCGGAACAGACCTTGCAGCATGTTTGCAAGAGACAACCGTTAAACTAGAGTCTAAGCAATGGATGGATGCTGATGCTGTGGTCATTTCTGATTTTGTAGCTCAACGTTTGCCCGATGAACTCATTCAAAAAATAAAAACCATGCAGAAGAAAGGGAAATACCGCTTCCATGCGGTATCTGTGTCAAACTATGGGAAACCCGGCATCATGAAAATCTTCGACCATATTTGGCGCTTTGACACCGGGTTAAAAAGCAGGCTTTTACGCCGCTTTAGTCGCTAACTACATTCATTAACTACAGCATACCTTCAACTGACTCTTGCATTTCAGCGCCCCACACACCACATTGCACTTGGCCAATGTGTTGACGTTGTAAAAGCAGCATCACTAAACGTGATTGACCAATACCACCACCGATAGTTTGTGGCATTTCACCTTTAACTAACGCTTGATGCCACTCTAATTCCATACGTTTTTCATCGTCAGTTAGCTTTAATTGACGAATCAAACACTCAGGGCTGACGCGAATTCCCATTGAAGAAAGCTCAAATGCATCCTGTAAAACAGGGTTCCACACAATGATGTCGCCGTTCAAACCACAAAAACCGTCTTCGTTTTTTGTTGTCCAGTCGTCATAGTCTGGCGCGCGAACATCATGTGATTCACCACTGGATAACTTACCACCGATACCAATTAAGAATACCGCACCTAATTCTTTTGCAATTGCACGTTCACGCCCTTTCGCATCTAAATCAGGGTAGCGTTGTAACAATTCTTCACTGTGAATAAAGTGGATTTGGTCTGGCAGGAACGGTGCCAATCCAAATTCTTTACTTACGGCAGCTTCTGTTTCTTTTATTGCCTTATAGATTTTACCCACTGTCTGCTTCAGATAAGGAAGTGTACGTTCCTCATCTGCCATCACTTTTTCCCAATCCCACTGATCGACATAGACGGAGTGGATTGGAGTTAAGCGATCCTCGTCCGGACGCAACGCTTTCATATGTGTGTATAAACCTTGACCTTTACTAAAACCAAAACGACCTAACGTTTTACGTTTCCATTTAGCCAAAGAATGCACCACTTCAAAGGTTGCACCTGGAATTGATTTCACTTTCACTTGAACGGCTTTTTCACTGCCTGATAAGTTGTCTTGAGTACCATCGCCTAAACGACTTAGGATTGGTCCTTGAACTTCAATTAAACCTAATTCTTTTTCAAGTAAACGTGAGAAATAGGATTTTACAAAACTAATTTGTTGCTGATGTTCAATGAATGATTTGTCCATAATTTATTACCCATAATTTGTTTGCTGTATTAGCTGATGTATAGATTAAGCAACAAAATGAGGTATAAATTCAATATCCATCATTAAAAAAAGCCTTTCCTATTTATTTCAATCAAAAAAACAGGTATAAAAATGAATAATCGTTAAAATAGAGGTAAAATAATGCCAGAAAATTATCAAATCGATAATCTCGATCGTGACATACTTCACGAATTAATGAGAAATGCACGTACACCTTATGCAGAATTAGCCAAAAAATTTGCAGTAAGCCCAGGGACAATTCATGTCCGTGTCGAAAAAATGAAGCAAGCAGGGATCATTAAAGGCACCCGTATTGATATAAACCCAAAACAGTTAGGTTTTGATGTCTGCTGCTTTATTGGCATTATTTTAAAAAGTGCAAAGGATTACCCAACAGCATTAAAAAAATTGGATGCCTTAGAAGAAGTGGTCGAGGTGTATTACACAACTGGTCAATACAGCATTTTTATTAAGGTCATGTGCAAATCAATTGATGCCCTGCAAGACGTACTTATCAACAAAATTCAAACAATTGATGAGATTCAATCTACGGAAACCCTGATCTCCTTACAGAACCCGATCTTACGTACAATCAACCCTTAGAAAAAAAAATGATATAACCACATTATCCACAGGTAGATCCCAGCTCATTCACAGCGTACAATAGCGCCCTATTATTGTGAAAGAGAATCACCATGACAAAAGTAACCTTAATAAGTGGCAGTACAATGGGCAGTGCAGAGTACGTTGCTGAGCACATGGCTGAGATTTTAGAAGAACTTGGTTATGAAACAGATATTCAACATGGCCCAGAGCTTGATGATTTAACACTTGAAGGCATTTGGCTGGTGGTGAGTTCGACTCACGGAGCAGGTGATCTACCTGAAAGTATTCAACCGTTCTTTGATGCTATAGAAGAAAGCTCACCAGATCTCAGCCAAGTGATGTTTGGTGCTGTTGGGATCGGTAGCTCGGAATATGACACTTTTTGTGGTGCGATCCACAAACTAGATACCCTATTAAGCGAAAAAGGGGCTAAACGGATCGGTGAATGTTTTGAAATAGACATCCAAAAACACGAAATCCCAGAAGATCCCGCAGGGGAATGGGTTAAAATTTGGGCAAACGAACTATAATTTGGTCAAAATAGCATCAGTCAGCTGTGGATAACTCAGGGTAGATCCCTTTATTAACCCGTAGTTATCCAGAGTATAAGTTTTAGGGCCACCAAGGCCTGTGCATAAGTACCCATTTTGATCCCAGCTTATACGCAATTGGATCACGGATCATTCACAGTATATGATCCTTTACATTTTTATGATCTTTAAAGTGAAAATCCACTTATCCACAGAAACCGATGATCCTAATAAAAGATCTAATAAAGAGATCTTTAAATAAAAAGATCTTAATATTATATAGGGGAGAAACCTAAGCTTGGTCTCTTCCTCAAACTTGAGTAGAATTCTCTCCTCAAATGCACAGTCAGCATTTTCTAACGTTTAAGGTTCACACATGTTTTATCCAGAGCAATTTGACGTCATCGTAATTGGTGGTGGTCATGCCGGTACTGAAGCAGCAATGGCAGCTGCACGTATGGGGCGTCAAACCCTATTACTGACTCACAATATTGATACATTGGGCCAGATGTCTTGCAACCCAGCCATCGGTGGGATCGGTAAGGGGCATCTGGTCAGAGAAATTGATGCTCTTGGTGGTTTAATGGCCACAGCAACTGACAAAGCTGGCATTCAATTTAGAACATTAAATGCCAGCAAAGGCCCTGCTGTTCGAGCTACTCGAGCACAAGCGGACCGCGTTCTCTACCGCCAAGCGGTTAGAACAGCTTTAGAAAACCAACCTAATCTAATGATTTTCCAACAACCTGTTGAAGATTTGATTGTTGAAAACAATCAAGTCACAGGAGCGGTTACTCGCATGGGCTTAAAATTTAAAGCCAAAGCAGTCGTCCTAACTGTTGGGACTTTCCTGGATGGAAAAATTCATATTGGATTAGAAAACTACAGCGGTGGTCGTGCAGGTGATCCACCATCAATTTCCCTTTCTCAGCGTTTAAGGGAATTACCATTACGTGTTAACCGTTTAAAAACGGGAACACCACCGCGTATTGATGCAAGAACTATTGATTTCAGTCAGTTAGCTCAACAGCTAGGTGACGACCCAATGCCCGTATTTTCATTCTTAGGTTCGCAAGATCAACATCCACAACAGATGCCTTGCCATATCACTTATACCAATGAAAAAACGCATGATGTGATCAGAAATAACCTTGATCGTAGCCCAATGTATGCAGGGATCATCGAAGGGATCGGCCCTCGCTATTGCCCATCGATCGAAGACAAAGTCATGCGCTTTGCAGACAAAGACTCACACCAAATTTTCTTAGAGCCAGAAGGTTTAACCAGTAACGAAATCTATCCGAACGGGATTTCCACCAGCTTGCCTTTTGATGTGCAAATGCAGATCGTGCACTCTATGAAAGGGATGGAAAATGCAAGGATCATTCGTCCTGGTTATGCAATAGAGTATGATTTCTTTGACCCACGCGATCTCAAACAAACTCTGGAAAGCAAATTTATTAATGGCTTGTTCTTCGCTGGTCAAATTAATGGGACTACAGGTTATGAAGAAGCGGGTGCACAAGGGTTACTTGCAGGCTTAAATGCTGCACAACATGCCTTTGGCTTAGAAGGCTGGTTCCCACGCCGTGACCAAGCATATATGGGGGTTCTGGTTGACGATCTTTGCACACTCGGCACTAAAGAACCATATCGTATGTTTACCTCACGTGCAGAATATCGTTTGATGTTACGTGAAGATAACGCAGATTTACGTTTAACAGAAAAAGGCCGCGAGTTAGGCTTAGTCGATGATATTCGTTGGGCTCATTTCAACAACAAAGTTGAACTGATTGAAAAAGAACGTCAACGTTTGAAAGACATTTGGGTTCATCCTAAATCGGATAACCATACAGAGATTGATGGCATCTTAACCGTTCCTTTATCCAAAGAAGCTAACGGTGAAGATTTATTACGTCGTCCTGAAATGACTTATCAAATGCTAACTACGCTAAACTTATTTGCGCCTGCAATTGATGATCCACAAGCCGCTGATCAAGTTGAGATTCAAGTTAAATACGAAGGTTATATTGCGCGTCAGAAAGAAGAGATCGAAAGACAGCTGCGTAATGAAAACACTTTGTTACCTGTTGATCTTGATTACAAACAAGTGAAAGGCTTATCTAACGAAGTTATGGCAAAGCTGAACGATCACAAACCAACATCGATCGGCCAAGCTTCGCGTATTTCGGGGATCACCCCTGCAGCAATCTCTATTTTGCTTGTATGGTTGAAAAAGCAAGGCATGCTACGCCGGAGCGCTTAACATGGATTTATTATCAAAACTCAATCAATTGCTTGCAAAAACAGATATCGATTTAACGGAAAAGCAAAAACAGCAGTTAGTTAATTACGTTGGGTTATTAGTTAAATGGAATAAAGCCTATAACTTGACCTCTGTGCGTGACCCACAACAAATGTTAATTCGTCATATCATGGATAGCATAGTGGTGAACGGTCAACTCAACGGGCAACGGTTTATTGATGTTGGAACGGGCCCTGGTTTACCAGGCGTTCCTTTGGCTATTGTTCGACCTGACGCCCATTTTGTTTTATTGGACAGTTTAGGGAAGCGTGTACGCTTTTTAAAACAGGTTCAACATGAGTTAGGACTAACTAACATTGAACCTGTTCAATCGCGAGTTGAAGAGTACCCTGTTGGAAATGGTTTTGATGGAGTCATTAGCCGCGCATTTGCATCACTGAACGATATGCTAAGCTGGTGCCACCATTTACCGTCATCGGATGGACGTTTTTACGCACTTAAAGGTATCATTCGTGATGATGAAATGGTTCTGCCAGAAGGGTTTGCTATTGAGTCTATCACTGAACTTCAAGTGCCAGAACTTGATGAACAACGCCATTTAGTTAAAATTTCGATGAAATAAAGTTGCTTTCTATCAAATTATTTTATCTTTTAGAGCGATAGCCGAATGTTGAAAAACGGACGGCTATTTTTCGTTTTGAGCAAATAACAAAAACTCAGATTTTACGCATTATTTACACGGCAATAACGAATAGGTTTCAAAAATAATACGTTGAATGGAAAAAGTGAATGTAAATGCCTATTTTAACTTAATCGATTTAGCTAATAAAATAGTTAACAGTGAAATATTTGATTTATAGATTCGTTATTTAGCTTAAAAAATGTATTTCTTAATTATTTGATTTACAGATTAAATCTAATTTTTTTTGTGAAGAAAGTTGAAGGAATAAATAAAGCAAATAAAGCCAAATGTGATTAATGTCACAATTAAGTGAATGAATGTAGCAATTCATTAACTATTTATTAATTATTACAGCGACAATTCTGCGCTGACTCGAAAAAATTAAATATTTATTCACCTTTTCGCTACTTACTGATTGAATTCATTTCGCCTGCCCGTATAATTTGCACGTTTTTGTCTCTTGACACATTTACGCAAAGGCAGTTTTATACAACACTTAGCGTTTCTGAGGCTGAGAAGAGCTGGGAGTATACAAAAAGTTATGTCTGTATCCCTTTATGACAACAAGCATGCTGTAAAGCAGTTGTCTGTTCAGTTTATAACTTTAGTGATCCTCAGTGGGGCTTTCTGTGCAAATAGTATAGAATGGGGGGCCTCTGCTCTTGCTGGTGGGTTAGCATGCTGGTTACCAAATATCGTATTTATGCTGCTAGCACAATTTCAGAAAGCAAAAGAAGAGGATGAACCTGTCCGCATTGCCTGGTTCTTAGCATTAGGAGCAGGGCTAAAGGTTGTTACAACTATCGTTGTTTTAGTTGTTGCTTTCGGTGTGTTCAAAGCGTCATTAACACCACTGGGTTTGACCTATTTAGCGGTGCTAATTGTTCAGATTGTTGCACCAGCCGTTTTTAAACGGTAAGTATTTTTAAACTACAAAAGGGTAAGAGGCATCATGTCTGCATCAGGAGAAGTGATGACTACAGAGGATTACATAGGCCACCATCTGAGAAACCTTCAGTTGGACCTGAGTACCTTTAAGTTGGTCGATCCCCACGCTAGTCCAACATTTTGGACGTTGAACATTGACTCGCTTTTTTTCTCAGTAGTTCTCGGGGCTCTGTTCCTGTGGCTATTTAGAAGAGTTGCAGCCAATGCGACTAGTGGCGTACCCGGTAAGTTACAGACTGCAATAGAACTGATCATTGGTTTCGTTGATAACTCAGTCCGTGATATGTATCACGGTAAGAGCAAAGTTATTGCTCCTTTAGCATTAACGGTGTTCGTCTGGGTATTCTTAATGAACCTGATGGATTTACTCCCAATTGATTTCCTTCCGTATATTGCTGAGCATTATCTCGGGTTACCTGCACTACGTGCAGTACCAACCGCAGATGTTAGTGTCACTCTATCGATGGCAATTGGTGTGTTTATCCTAATCCTCTTCTACAGCATCAAGATGAAAGGAATTGGCGGATTTACTAAAGAGCTCACAATGCAGCCTTTTAATCATCCTGTCTTTATTCCAGTCAACTTGATTCTTGAAGGGGTAAGCCTGCTGTCAAAACCTGTATCACTCGGTCTGCGACTGTTTGGTAACATGTATGCAGGTGAATTGATCTTTATTCTTATCGCGGCTCTGCTTCCGTGGTGGTCACAGTGGTTGTTAAGCCTACCTTGGGCTATCTTCCACATACTGATTATTACGCTACAAGCCTTTATTTTTATGGTTCTGACTGTTGTCTATCTGTCGATGGCATCTGAAGAGCACTAATTTTATTAATCAATAATTGTATTAACTGAAACAAACTGGAGACTGTCATGGAAAACCTGAGTATGGATCTGCTGTACATGGCTGCCGCTGTGATGATGGGCTTAGCGGCGATCGGTGCTGCGATCGGTATCGGCATCCTAGGTGGTAAATTTTTAGAAGGTGCTGCTCGTCAGCCAGATTTAATTCCTCTGCTGCGTACACAGTTCTTTATCGTAATGGGTCTGGTCGATGCTATTCCGATGATTGCTGTTGGTCTGGGCTTGTATGTAATGTTCGCTGTTGCCTAATTAACGTAGAACATTAATTCACTAATGAATAAGAGGTATTGTCTGTGAATCTAAATGCAACAATCCTCGGCCAGGCTATCGCGTTTGTCCTGTTTGTTTGGTTCTGTATGAAGTATGTATGGCCACCGATTATGGCGGCCATTGAAAAACGTCAAAAAGAAATTGCTGACGGCTTATCTTCTGCAGAACGTGCTAAAAAGAACCTGGAACTGGCGCAAACCGACGCAACCGACCGACTGAAAAAAGCGAAAGCTGAAGCTCAAGTCATCATTGAACAAGCGAACAAACAGCGTGTTCAAATGATTGATGAAGCAAAAGCAGAAGCAGAAGCAGAACGTGCAAAAATCGTCGCACAAGCGCAAGCTGAAATTGATGCTGAGCGTAAACGTGCACGTGAAGAGTTACGTAAACAGGTTGCGATGCTTGCTATCGCAGGTGCCGAGAAGATCATCGAACGTTCCGTGGATGAAGCTGCTAACAGCGACATCGTTGATAAACTAGTCGCTGAACTGTAAGGAGGGAGGGGCATGTCTGAAATCGCTACTGTAGCTCGCCCCTACGCCAAAGCAGCTTTTGACTTTGCTGTGGAAAACCAAGCTGTCGAAAAATGGCAGAATATGCTGGCCTTCACCTCACTGGTGACGCGCAATGAACAGGTTGGTGAGCTGCTTTCTGGTTCTATTGCACCAGAAACATTAGCTAAAACGTTTATCTCTGTTTGTGGAGATGAAATTGACGAGCATGTTCAGAATCTGATTCGTGTGATGGCAGACAACGGGCGTTTAACGACGCTACCAGAAGTATTAGCTCAATTTATTCAATTGCGCGATGCTTTGGAATCAACCATTGAGGTTGATGTCATCTCTGCTAACGAACTGAGCGAACAGCAGTCAGCTAAAATTTCTGCAGCGATGGAAAAACGTCTGTCACGCAAAGTTAAGCTGAATTGCAAAATTGATAAGTCTGTTATTGCTGGAGTGATCATTCGTGCTGGAGACCTCGTTATTGACGGGAGTATCCGCGGTCGCTTAGAGCGTTTAACTGACGTCTTGCAGTCTTAAGGGGACTGGAGCATATGCAACTGAATTCCACCGAAATCAGCGAACTGATCAAACAGCGTATTGCTCAGTTCGATGTTGTGAGTGAAGCTCACAATGAAGGTACGATTGTATCCGTTAACGACGGTATCATTCGTATTCACGGTTTAGCCGAAGTCATGCAGGGTGAGATGATCGCACTGCCTGGCAACCGTTACGCTATCGCATTGAACTTAGAGCGTGACTCTGTTGGTGCGGTTGTCATGGGTCCTTATGCCGACTTGGCAGAAGGCATGAAAGTTAAATGTACTGGTCGTATTCTTGAAGTTCCAGTAGGCCGTGGCCTGTTAGGACGTGTTGTGAATACACTGGGTCAACCAATTGATGGTAAAGGTCCTGTTGATAACGATGGCTTCTCACCTGTAGAAGTTATTGCACCAGGCGTTATCGATCGTCAATCCGTTGATCAACCTGTACAGACTGGTTATAAATCAGTCGATGCGATGATTCCAATTGGTCGTGGTCAGCGTGAGCTTGTCATCGGTGACCGTCAAACAGGTAAAACTGCTTTGGCAATCGATGCGATCATCAACCAACGCGACTCAGGTATCAAATGTGTGTACGTGGCTATCGGCCAGAAAGCGTCTACTGTTTCTAACGTAGTTCGTAAACTGGAAGAGCACGGCGCACTGCAAAACACTATCGTTGTTGTTGCTACAGCATCTGAATCAGCTGCTCTGCAATACTTAGCACCATATGCTGGTTGCGCGATGGGTGAATATTTCCGTGACCGCGGTGAAGACGCACTGATCGTATACGATGACCTGTCTAAACAGGCTGTTGCATACCGTCAAATTTCACTGTTGTTACGTCGTCCACCAGGACGTGAAGCTTACCCTGGTGACGTTTTCTATCTGCACTCACGTTTACTTGAGCGTGCTGCTCGCGTTAACGCTGAATACGTAGAAAACTTTACGAAAGGTGAAGTTAAAGGCCAAACAGGTTCACTGACGGCTCTGCCTATCATTGAAACCCAAGCTGGTGACGTTTCTGCATTCGTACCAACAAACGTAATTTCGATTACAGATGGTCAGATCTTCCTGGAATCTAACCTGTTTAACTCTGGTATTCGTCCAGCGGTTAACCCAGGTATTTCAGTATCTCGTGTTGGTGGTGCTGCTCAGACTAAAATCATTAAGAAACTGTCTGGTGGTATCCGTACTGCACTTGCTCAGTATCGTGAACTTGCAGCGTTTGCTCAGTTTGCTTCCGACCTCGATGACGCGACTCGTAAACAGTTAAGTCATGGTCAAAAAGTCACTGAACTGCTGAAACAGAAACAGTATGCACCGATGTCAGTAGCAGAGCAGGCACTGTCTCTGTTCGCGGCAGAACGTGGATTCTTGGATGATGTTGAGTTAGCGAAAATTGGTGCGTTTGAAGCTGCTTTAGTTTCTTTTGCACAGCGCGAGCATGCTGACCTTATGAACGAAATTGGCCCGGCTGGTAGCTATAACGATGATATCGAAGGCAAGTTGAAAAAACTGCTCGAATCATTTAAAGCAACTCAGTCCTGGTAATACTATTCGGCCCGAATTTTTAGGGCCGTCTGGTTAATAAGGAGAAGCAGAAATGGCCGGCGCAAAAGAGATACGTTCCAAGATCGGAAGTGTACAAAATACACAAAAGATCACTAAAGCGATGGAAATGGTCGCTGCGTCCAAAATGCGTAAAACGCAGGAACGCATGGCGGCCAGCCGTCCTTATGCAGAAACCATGCGCAGTGTGATTGGTCACCTAGCGTTAGGTAATCTGGAATATAAACATCCATATCTCGATGAACGTGAAGTTAAGCGTGTTGGGTATCTGGTTGTTTCAACAGACCGTGGTCTGTGTGGTGGCTTGAACATTAACTTGTTCAAAAAACTACTAGCGGACATGAAGTCATGGTCTGAGAAAAACGTTCAGGTTGATTTGGCTTTAATCGGTTCTAAAGCGGTTTCATTCTTCGGTTCTGTGGGCGGTAACGTCGTAACACAAGTCACCGGAATGGGGGATAACCCAACGCTTTCGGATTTGATTGGTCCAGTTAACACTATGCTACAAGCCTATGATGAAGGGCGTTTGGATAAACTGTATGTGGTGACTAACAAGTTCATCAATACAATGTCTCAGGAGCCAACTATTCTTCAATTACTGCCATTGCCTGCAAGCAATGACGAAACATTGAAGAAGAAGTCTTGGGATTATATATACGAACCCGATCCTAAGGCGTTGCTGGATACCCTGCTACGTCGTTATATCGAGTCGCAGGTTTATCAGGGCGTCGTTGAAAACCTGGCTAGTGAGCAGGCCGCACGAATGGTAGCGATGAAAGCCGCTACTGATAATGGTGGAAACCTGATCAAAGAGTTGCAGTTGGTTTACAACAAAGCTCGTCAGGCCAGCATTACTCAGGAGCTTACCGAAATCGTTTCGGGTGCTTCCGCGGTTTAACAGCTAGGTTTACGAATTACGTAGAGGATTCAAGATGGCTACTGGAAAGATTATCCAGGTAATCGGCGCCGTTGTGGACGTCGAGTTCCCTCAAGATGACGTACCAAAAGTGTACGACGCTCTTGAGGTTGTTAACGGTAAAGAAAAACTGGTGTTGGAAGTTCAACAACAGTTAGGCGGTGGTGTTGTCCGTTGTATCGCAATGGGTACATCTGATGGCCTGAGCCGTGGTTTACAAGTAGTAAACTTAGAGCACCCAATCGAAGTACCAGTAGGTAAAGCAACTTTAGGACGTATCATGAACGTTCTGGGTCAGCCTATTGATATGAAAGGTGATATCGGCGAAGAAGAGCGCTGGTCAATTCACCGTGCAGCACCAAGCTACGAAGAGTTAGCTAACTCAACAGAACTGCTGGAAACCGGTATCAAAGTAATGGACTTAATCTGTCCATTCGCAAAAGGTGGTAAAGTTGGTCTGTTCGGTGGTGCGGGTGTTGGTAAAACAGTAAACATGATGGAACTGATCCGTAACATCGCGATTGAGCACTCAGGTTACTCAGTGTTCGCGGGTGTTGGTGAGCGTACTCGTGAAGGGAACGACTTCTATCATGAAATGACCGACTCAAACGTTCTGGATAAAGTATCACTGGTTTATGGCCAGATGAATGAGCCACCAGGAAACCGTCTGCGCGTTGCGTTGACTGGTCTGACTATGGCTGAGAAATTCCGTGACGAAGGTCGTGACGTACTGCTGTTCGTTGACAACATTTATCGTTACACCTTAGCAGGTACTGAAGTATCAGCACTGTTAGGTCGTATGCCATCAGCGGTAGGTTATCAGCCAACGCTGGCGGAAGAGATGGGTGTTCTGCAAGAACGTATTACCTCAACTCAAACGGGTTCTATCACTTCCGTACAAGCGGTTTACGTTCCTGCGGATGACTTGACTGACCCATCACCAGCAACAACCTTTGCTCACTTAGACGCAACGGTAGTTCTGAGCCGTCAAATCGCATCTCTGGGTATCTACCCAGCGGTTGACCCTCTGGATTCTACTAGCCGTCAGTTAGACCCACTCGTCGTTGGTCAAGAGCACTATGATGTTGCACGTGGCGTTCAGTCTATTCTGCAACGTTACCAAGAACTGAAAGATATCATTGCAATTCTGGGTATGGATGAACTGTCTGAAGAAGACAAACTGGTTGTTGCTCGTGCTCGTAAGATCCAGCGCTTCCTGTCTCAACCATTCTTCGTTGCTGAAGTATTTACCGGTTCACCAGGTAAGTTCGTTTCCCTGAAAGACACTATTCGTGGCTTCGGCGGTATCCTGAACGGTGATTACGACCACCTGCCAGAACAAGCGTTCTATATGGTTGGTACCATTGAAGAAGCTGTGGAAAAAGCGAAAAAGCTTTAATCCAGCTGACAGGAGGTTGATATGGTAGCTGCAATGACATACCACCTGACTGTAGTGAGTGCTGAAAAACAAATGTTTGAAGGCCTAGTACAGAAAATTCAGGTGACAGGTAGTGAAGGTGAGCTGGGGATTTATCCACAGCATACCCCGCTGCTGACTGCCATAAAACCGGGCATGGTACGTATTACCAAGCAGTTTGGTGAAGAAGAACTAATTTACCTCTCTGGCGGTATTTTAGAAGTTCAACCAAACGGTGTTATCGTACTCGCTGATACAGCGATCCGTGGTAAAGATTTAGACGAAGCTCGTGCAGTGGAGTCTAAACGCAAAGCGGAAGAACACGTCCGTAAAGCACACGGCGATGTTGATTATGCTCAGGCATCGGCAGAACTTGCAAAAGCAATAGCGAAACTTCGAGTCATCGAGTTAACTAAAAAGCTAATGTAATGATAGCGGTATAGTAAAAAAAGCCAGTTGGTTAATCCTAACTGGCTTTTTTATTTGAGCGAAATATGTAGTATTTTAGATAGGAAATAGGTTTACTTTCATCCCAAAGTTGGAGTTTCAGGAAAAATGACTGTGCAAAGAAAAAGTGTCGTAATTTTAGCTGCCGGTAAAGGCACACGGATGTATTCAGATTTGCCTAAAGTTTTGCATTTACTTGCGGGCAAACCAATGGTTCAGCACGTAATTGATACTGCAAAATCAATCGGTGCATCAGATATCCATCTGGTATACGGGCATGGCGGTGATTTACTGAAAGAAAAACTGGGTGAGCAGAATTTAAATTGGGTTCTGCAAGCAGAACAGCTCGGTACTGGGCATGCAATGCAACAGGCTGCACCAAGTTTCCAAGATGATGAAGATATTGTCATGTTATATGGCGATGTGCCTTTGATTGCGAAAGACACGTTAGATCGCCTGATTGAAGTTAAGCCCCAAGGCGGCATTGGCTTATTGACCGTGATTTTAGATAACCCAACAGGTTATGGCCGTATCATCCGTGAAAATAATGAAGTTGTCGGAATCATTGAGCAAAAAGATGCGACTGAAGAGCAACGTAAAATCCAAGAGATTAACACTGGGATCATGGTTGCAAGCGGTAAAGATTTCAAACGTTGGTTGGCTCAATTGAACAACGATAATGCGCAAGGCGAATACTACATAACGGATATTATTGCTCTTGCTCATAAAGAAGGTAATAAAGTAGCGACCGTTCACCCAAGCCGTTTAAGTGAAATGGAAGGGGTTAATAACCGTCTGCAACTAGCTGCACTTGAGCGTGTTTACCAGAAAGAACAAGCAGAAAAATTGTTACTTGCGGGGGTGATGCTAATCGACCCTGAGCGTTTTGATATACGCGGCACATTGACCCATGGGCGTGACATTATTATCGATACCAATGTCATTATCGAAGGGAATGTGACGCTTGGTAACAACGTACAAATTCAATCTGGTTGTATTTTAAGGAACTGCGTTATTGGTGATAACTCAGTGATTAGCCCGTATTCAGTCATAGAAAACTCTGAATTATCATCAGAATGTACGGTTGGTCCTTTTGCTCGTTTGCGTCCTGGTGCTAAATTAGCGGCTAAAGCGCATGTGGGTAATTTCGTTGAAATGAAAAATGCCACTTTAGGTTTAGGCTCAAAAGCGGGGCATTTAAGTTACCTTGGCGATGCGCAAATTGGTGATAACGTGAATATCGGCGCAGGAACCATCACATGCAACTATGATGGCGCGAATAAACATAAAACCATTATTGGTGATGATGTGTTTGTCGGCTCTGATACTCAATTAGTTGCCCCTGTTTCGGTAGCAAAAGGCGCCACCATTGGTGCTGGCACGACAGTCACTCGTGATGTTAACGAAGATGAATTAGTGGTCAGCCGCGTTAAGCAAATGCACATTAAAAACTGGCAGCGTCCAGTAAAGAAAAAATAAGTGAATTTTGATAAGGGGCCGATTGCCCCTTTGAATATAAAAAGTAGTAAATTATAAAATAGCTACCTAAGGTGGCATAAAAATATCTCCCCATTTTCTACAAGGCTGGGGAACAGCGAAAGCTGAAAAGCAATTAGGTTACGACAAATGAAGGTTTCTAAAGAAAGGAACCTTTTGTCTAGGAATAAATAAAATATGTGTGGAATTGTAGGTGCTGTTGCACAACGTGATATTGCAGAAATTCTGTTAGAAGGTCTTCGTCGTCTTGAATATCGTGGTTATGACTCAGCGGGTATGGCTGTTGTTGACCACGAAGGTCATTTACAACGCTTACGTGAAGTGGGCAAAGTGCAAATGCTGGCGGAAGAAGCAGAGAAAAACCCAGTATCTGGCGGAACGGGGATTGCACATACCCGTTGGGCGACACATGGTATTCCAAGTGAACGTAATGCGCATCCGCATACGTCTGGTTATATTGCTGTTGTTCATAATGGCATTATCGAAAACTATTTAGAATTGAAAGAAGAACTGAAAAAACAGGGTTATATTTTCAGTTCAGAAACTGACACTGAAGTGATTGCACACCTTGTTCATCATGAACAACAAAAAGGTGGCACGTTGGTGGAAGTGGTTCAACGTGTTATCCCTCAGTTACGCGGCGCTTACGGTACCGTGATTATGGATAGCCGTATTCCTGAATTATTAGTCGCTGCACGCTCTGGTAGCCCATTGGTTATCGGTCTGGGTGTCGGCGAAAACTTCTTAGCTTCTGACCAACTGGCGCTGTTACCCGTGACTCGCCGTTTCATCTACCTTGAAGAAGGGGATGTTGCTGAAGTCACTCGTCGTACTGTTCGTATCTTTGATAATAGCGGTGCGCCAGTTGAGCGCGAACAAATTGAATCGAACGTTCAATATGATGCAGGCGATAAAGGCGTGTATCGCCATTACATGCAGAAAGAAATTTATGAACAGCCGATGGCCATTAAAAACACCCTTGAAGGGCGTTTTGATAAAGACAACGGTATCGATTTAAGCGAGTTAGGCCCGAAAGCGAACGAAATTCTTTCCCAAGTTGAGCACATTCAAATTGTTGCTTGTGGAACCTCTTACAACGCAGGGATGGTTGCACGTTACTGGTTTGAATCCTTAGCGGGTATCCCATGTGATGTGGAGATTGCTTCAGAGTATCGTTACCGTAACCCAGCGCATCGCAAAAATAGCTTGATGATAACGTTGTCCCAATCAGGTGAAACTGCAGATACATTGGCTGCGCTGCGTTTATCAAAAGAGTTAGGCTACTTGACCTCGTTAGCTGTTTGTAACGTCGCGGGTTCTTCATTGGTGCGTGAGTCTGAATTTGCACTGATGACAAAAGCAGGGGCAGAAATTGGTGTGGCATCAACCAAAGCGTTCACTACCCAATTAACTGTTTTACTGATGTTAGTGGCGTACATGGGCCGTTTAAAAGGCGCAAACCCTGAGTTAGAAGAAAGTATTTCTCATGCATTACATGCGCTCCCTGCGCGTATTGAAAGCATGCTGTCACAAGATAAAGTCATTGAAGCGTTAGCCGAAGATTTCTCTGATAAACACCATGCCTTGTTTTTAGGTCGTGGCGATCAATTCCCTATCGCAGTTGAAGGGGCATTGAAATTAAAAGAGATTTCATACATCCACGCTGAAGCTTATGCCGCGGGTGAATTAAAACACGGCCCATTAGCGTTAATTGATGCAGATATGCCAGTTATCATCATCGCACCTAACAATGAATTATTGGAAAAACTGAAATCCAATATTGAAGAAGTACGTGCTCGTGGCGGTCTACTGTATGTGTTCGCTGACCAAGACGCTGGTTTTGTCGCAAGTGAAAACATGAAAATTGTTTCGCTGCCACATGTTGAAGAATTGATCGCACCGATTTTCTACACTGTTCCACTGCAACTGTTGTCTTACCATGTTGCATTAATCAAAGGAACAGACGTTGACCAACCACGTAACCTAGCGAAATCAGTGACGGTTGAATAATCAGCATCAACTCATTTAGATTGCAGCCGGTATAACTATAATTAATTAGGTTATATCGGCTTTTTATTAATATAAGTCGTAATTTTCAGGAAATATTTTTAGAAACGACGAGTTTTTCTCCACTCTAACGCATAAAAAAAACTTCATAAATTCGTCACTTGCTGTTGTTATTTCATTGGTCTGCATATTTTATTTTTGGTGGATTAAAAATAAAATTGAGTGCATATCAAATCATCTTTTTGAACAATAATAAAAACCAATAGAAGGCGACGTGGATGGCAGAGATAGAATGGCTGAGTGCGGTTGTTATCGCAATTACAATTGGGTTTTGGGCAACAGGGAAACTCCCTGAATACTTGGTAGCATTACTGTTTTTAGCCGCAGCAGCATGTTTACATTTAGCCCCGACCAATGTGATTTTTTCAGGGTTCACTTCAGAAGCTTTTTGGCTTGTGTTAAGTGGTTTTATCCTTGGCTTTGCGATTAATAAAGTTGGACTGGCAGAGCGTATTGCTCAACATATCTCAGGGCGTTTTACGAGTTCATGGTTAAAGCTGATTACAGGTGTGGTGCTCCTTGCTTATGGGTTGGCTTTTATCATGCCATCGAACATGGGGCGGATTGCACTATTGATGCCGATTGTGATGGCGATAGCCGATAAAGTCAGATTAGAAAGTGGTAGCCGAGGCCGTATAGGGTTAGCGTTAGCTGTCGGGTTTGGTACATTCCAACTTTCAGCCACGATACTACCTGCTAACGTACCGAATTTAGTGATGGCTGGTGCAATAGAAACCACCTATGGAATAAAGCTATCTTATCTAAACTACCTATTTCTCCATATGCCTATTTTGGGGCTAATCAAAGGTCTTTTAGTTGTTCTGAGTATCTATTTTCTATTTCCTGCCAAATTACAGCCGATGACTGAACAAAAAAAATTACCGCCGATGAGCCGTAATGAGAAAAAATTAGGCCTTCTTTTGGCAATAACCTTACTTTTCTGGATAACAGATACCACTCATGGTGTTTCTCCTGCATGGGTCGGTTTAGTGGCGGCATGTTTATGTTTGCTACCGAAAGTGGGGTTTGTGACCAATGATGAATTTGTTCAAGCGGTAAATATTCGCACCTGTATTTATGTAGCGGGGATTTTAAGCCTAGCAACCTTAGTGAGTTATTCAAATGTCGGAATGGTAGTAGGTACTTACCTTCAAAAATTATTGCCATTGGACCCTAATAGCCCATTTATAGATTTTGGTAGCTTAGTTGGGTTGACCAGCGGGTTAAACTTTGTCGTAACGGCTAATGGTGTTCCTGCATTATATACACCGCTGGCTGAATCTCTCTCCACTGCAACTGAGTTACCCATGATTGCCGTACTGATGGTACAAGTTATTGGTTATTCAACGCCATTGTTGCCTTATCAGGCATCACCCATTGTTGTGGCTATGGGGATGGGCAAAGTACCATTAATGGATGGCGTTAGATTATGTATTATATTATTTATACTTACTTTCCTCTTGTTAGTTCCTCTGGATTATTTTTGGTTTAGATTGCTGGGAGTGATCCCTTCTTAGTTTTACCCAAAAAGGGGATTTTATTTGCAATTGTTGCCTTACCATATTGCGTTAGTCAAAGGTTCATTATTTTATCGTAATGGACCTTTTTTATTATCTAAAAATATAGCTTCTATTTTTTGTTTTTTTTAATATAAAATTATAAAAAATAAGGAAATAAAATATGGAAATTATATTTATTGATGTAATTGATAAAGAATATGAATCTTTTTGTCAGTTATATTGGCAAGTTAATGAAAATGGTCGTTTTTCATATTCAATGCTTAAATTAGAAGAAAAAACACAGTTAAAAACGAAAGAAATAAAAGCAATAGTTGCTAAAAGCTGTAAAGCCTATTGTTTAAAACTACAATGTGTTTCCTGTGGCGAAATGGAACCACTAAAAGATAGAAGCCACTTTAGTCATTTAAGTCATTTAGAACATATATGCATTGATTGTATTCGTATTGAAAATGAAAAGGAACGACTCGAAAAGATAGAGTACATTGATATGATGATGCTTTGTAAAAAAGAAAAAGCAATAAGTATCAATGATATTTCATTTGAAAACTGTGTTTATTTGCTTGCACTGATACGCCATAGTGCAGATGAAAACCTAATGTATTTAGAAAGTATTGAAAGTCAGAAGTGTAAAAAACTGACGCCGAGTTGTGAATTTGACAGGTATATTATTGAAAAACTCTATGCTGAAGGTGTACTGGCTATTAGCTCAGCAACGAATTTAAAACGGTTAACGGTGAGTGAAGATGATATTCACTTTAATAAAATATCAATGTGTTGGGAGGTTATTGTCGCGGAAACAGCTAACTTATCAGTTATAATTGATTTATTGGAAGATAAATTATCAGATATTTATTTTATAAATACAAATAAAGAAATTTTAATCAATCTATGCAAAGAAAATAATTTATATGAGTGTTTTTTTTATCTTAATAATGAAATGTCTGAATACGGATTTACTTCTTTTCAAATTGGTGAAAAAACAACGAAAAACATAGTTAATTTACTAGAAAGTATATCTGTTGGGCAAGTTTTTCATATTATCACTAAGACGGTTACTGATGCCTTTATCTATCACCAAAAAAAATCGACTAAAATCAATAAGGGGCAAGCGGCTAATTCTGTTGTTGATGCAATGAAAAGAATGTATGAAAGGTACTCTGCAAATGGGTGGCAGATATATTCAAAATACCGGCCTAGAGATTATCCTCAATCAGTACTTTGTCAGATTTTATTTGTATTTATTTTGCATACGGATGATGGTGGAATTCATAAACCGTTGAATCAAATTATAATTGAGGATAAAAGAGGTATTTTTTCAGCGCCTTAAGTGGCACAAACAGCATCTTTTTAAATGGTGAGTCGGCTATGAGTTTCTATAACTGACTCACCCAAATAAAATGTTATTTCAACGTCAAGGAAAATACCCCAGTCGCGGGGATTGGCATAAATTGTTGGTACATTTCTTTGCGGGTAGCTTCAGGGTCAATATCGTTAAACAACTCTGGGTGCAACCATTTAGCTAATGATTGAAAGGCGATAATATTTTCAGGTGAATCATAGAAAATATGCCATAAGCCATGTACTCGCCCTTGTTCGACAGCCCGTAATTGCCCAATAGGCTTGCGCATCGAAATGGCTTTTAAACTCGATTGTGCAGCTTGTTCTGTGGCGGAATAGCCAACGGTGACTCCTGCTTTACTTTCAGGGAAAACGCCAGTTGCGACATATACATCGGGTTGGCTTGCCAAAATAAACTCTGGGTTGAGTTTACCAATTGCCCCAGGAATAATTTTTTCACCAATTGCGATACCACCAGCAAGGTTTATCATATCCGTCATGCTGCCTTTTCCCGGTGAGCCGCAACATTCTTGTAAGCCGGGAAGATAATCCACAAAAATTGTTGGCTTATTTTTTGTCTCTATATTGGTTGGAATGCGTGCAATAATTTCATCCATTTTTTGTTGGTAATAGGCATTAAACTGATTCGCTTGAGCTTCTTTTCCAATGGCTTGACCGAGTATTTTCATACTCAGTTGGGTGTGTTTGATAGGGTGCTGGCTAAAATCCACGTGGATCACTGCAATCCCTGCGGATTCTAATAAACGGGCGGCTTCACTGCCAGCTCCGGGGCCATGGCCACCAGTTAGCGGTAAAATAACTAAATCAGGTTGCAGGGCTAAGGCTTTCTCGATACTGAATGTATCTTCTGAGCCACCGCCGACAGTCGGAATATCATCAATTTGTTTAAACACGACCTTGTAAGCGGCATAACCTTGCACATCTAAATCGCGAAAATCCCCTTGCCACCCAATTATTCGTTGGAACGGTGCTTCTTTTTCTAAAATGGAAAGGGGGTAAATCATCCGTCCTTCCCCCAGCAAAATGCGCTGAACGTGATCAGGAACTTGCACTTGCCGGCCAGTAATATCAGTCACAGTTACTGCTTGGCTGTAGATTGAAAATGAAAAGAGACCGAATGAGAGTAAAGAAAGTAATAATTTCATTATGTTATCCTATTAACCGATAGCGCAGAAGAGCGCCGTTTTTTCCACCAAATCACCACGCCACTGATATACAGAAAGGGCAATAAAAAGCCGGAAAAAAACACAATAAGCAGCCCAAAGAAACCCAGTCCAATTTCGCTATGGAGAGTTGAAACCAAACCTTTGATTTCTTGGGCTGAAATTAATGAAGTGAATAAATCGGGGCGGGCTAGAAGCATACCGCTGAAGGCAATAATAAAAAGTGGGAGAGCAAAATAGATAGCAAAGAAATAGTGCCATTGACGCCATTTTGCCCCATTTTTTAGGCCTTTTTTCCAATGCACTAACATGGAAAATACGTTTTTCCTTGGCCACCATAATAGGGCACCACTCACTATTGATACGATCAACACCACGCCACAAGTCAATACCAACCAGCTTCCTATGTCAGGAGGTAATAGCAGCAAACGGTGTAATGAAACTACTTTGGCAAAGAGTAAATCATCAAAAATAACAAACCCTTTTGCATCTGCATTGATTGGGTCAATAAAGGCGATACCCAGTTTATTCGATGGGGTAACAGAGCCAAACACCATCGCATTCGTTGCAGGAATAAAGCCACTGTTCGGTGGTGCAACTCCCATTACTTTATTGAGCTGTGGATAGCTATTTGTCGCTTGCTGTCGCCAAATGTCTGACGACAGCAATGCCCCTTGTGTATGCGGCGTGGCATACAACACATGTTGGCCAATTTCCCATTCTAAAATAGATTTCTTCAGTAATAGTAGCGACCCAGAAATGCCTAAAATAGCAATGAAAAAACCGATCACTAAGCCGAGCCATAAATGGATTTTTAGCCAATATTGACGTGAAGAATGCTTAGCCATCACGATCACCAACGGTACCGTAATGAGGCAATCACGGTTCTATCAAAGCCAACAGAACATCCACCCATTGAACAACTGGTATAATATTGTTTATTGGTAATATTGTTGACGTTCACCCCCACTCGCCAGTTATTCAGGTTGGAATTGATCCCACCTAAATCATAATGCGCAGCGGCATCGAAGAGGGTATTTGATGGATTGGAAATGGTGTCATCGTTATTTACAGGGGATGAGCCGGTATAACGAACACCTGCACCGAAGCCCAGGCCTTGGAGTTGCCCACTCTGTAGGGTGTAATCGGCCCATGCAGAGGCAGTGTGTTCGGGTAAGCCTGTTGGGCGCTTACCTTTTTCTGCGGCATTATTGGTTTTGGTATTTTCTAATTGGTTATAAGTGTAAGCCGCGGTTAAATTTAGCCCATCAAATGGTGAGTAAACCCCCTGTAATTCAACGCCTCTGGAGCGAACTTCTCCAGTTTGTAAGCTATTTAAATTATTTTCAGGATCGGCGGTGAGCATGTTTTGTTGCTTCAGTTCAAACACCGCTAAAGTGAGGTTAGTGTTGCTGCCTTCTGGCTGATATTTCAGCCCTGCCTCCATTTGTTTAGCGGTAATCGGCTTATAGTTATTGCCATAAAAATTAACCCCAAGTTGTGGGTTAAATGAAGTGGAATAGCTTACATAAGGGGCTAACCCAAAGTCAGTGACATACATAGCGGCTGTACGGTAGGTAAATTTGCTATCCCGCTGCTCGGTAGATGCTTCACTTTTTCGATTGTGTGTTTTGCTATTCGACCAATCTTCTCTCCCGCTTAAGACCAAGATCACGCCGTTATCAAATTTCGCTTGCTGTTGTGCATAAATGCCCACTTGGTCGCTAGTTTGTAGTGTATTGGACATCATATTATTGACGGGGCCGTAATCACCGCCGTAGCTTGGGTTGTAAATATCGATTGAGCTCGCCTTTCCGGTCAGCAAAATATAGTCTTCACGAGTATGACGATAATCCACACCAGTAAGTGAGGTCATTTCGATGTTATCTATCCACCAGTTAGCCTGTAAGTTGTTGTCTAAACTCAGAACATTGCCTTTAATGCGAAAATGGTAAGCCACACGGTTTAACGTTTTCATATCGGGGGAAAGATACATCCCCTGTGCGATATTGGTATTTAAATCGGTATGGCTAAAACGTGCGCCTGAGTGAGCCGAAAAAGTCTCGTTAAAATCAGTATCTAATTGATAGCCCAGAGATGCTTGTGTCCTATCATTTTTTAACCCAGGCTCATCGAGGAAAACATTGGGGTTCACCTTACCATTAGGATTAGGAAGCAGCGTGCCATTCAACGGTAAGAAAGGGCGCGGGGCACCAAACTTATCATGACTGTAATCGGCTAATACCGTGAATGTCGTATTGTCATTCGGTAACCAAGTAAAGGCTGGGGCGATATAGACTTTATCGTCTTTGATGTGTTTTATTTGCGTATCACTTTTACGTACAAGACCTGTTAGGCGATAAAAATATTTGTCGCTACCATCAATTGGCCCACTAAAATCCCCTTGTAGCTGGCGGCGGTCAAAGTTGCCACCTTGTACTTCAATTTCATGAAGTGGCTGGTACAAAGGCCGCTTAGTGATTTGGTTAACAATCCCACCTGGCGAGTTTTGTCCATATAAAACGGACGAAGGGCCCCGAATCACATCAACTCGCTCTAAGCCATAAGGTTCTACTTTAGGCCATGCTTGTGCAGTGGTACTGCGTAAACCATCTCTTAACATTCCTGTACTGGATGCATTAAAGCCACGGATATTTAAGCTATCAAAGCGCGATGATGCAGCCCCGTTGGTTTGTAGTACACCTGAGGTATAACGTAACGCTTCACCCACTGATTGCGCGTTGTGAGCGCTCATTTCGTCGCGTGTGACGACGCTGATGGCTTGCGGCGTTTCAATTAACGCAGTATTGGTTTTTGTTGCGCTGGTACTGCGTGTTGCCACATACCCCTCTACTTCCCCTGTTGGGGATTGTACTGGGGATGCGGTGACAACAATTTTCTCGTTTTTGGCTTGATTGTTTTCTTTTGAATAGGCAGCAGACGAAAAAATTAATGAAATAACAGTAAGATAAATAGGTGAATACAGATAATTTTTCATTGAGACGCAAACCCTAGCAAGAAAGATAAAACGAGAATGTATCTCATTTACACTTTTCTGGTATTCGCGTCGCTTTGGATATTCAGACTATTTATTTGTGAATATAAATATCCTATTGATTGGATTGATTAATAATCAGCATAATGTTTTAGGTGAAAAACCAAATCGTTTACGAAAGGCTGTTGAAAGGTGTGCTGGGGAGTAACCGACTTTCCATGCAATAGTCGAAACTTGTTCTGCGCCAGTTGATAATAGGCGGTAAGCTAACTGGAGGCGTTGTTCTTGAATAAATGGCGCAATGGAAGAGCCAAACAGTTGTTTAAATCCAAAATTGAGTTTACGAATGTTGAGCCCTGAGAGTCGGCTAAGTTGGTATAAATTTGACGGTTGCGCTAAATCGGATAAAATCAACGCCTTGGCTTCATTGAGTTTGCTTATGTCATGGCTGCTAAGTTTTGGATGATGAATAGATAGGTGGCTTTGTTGGATATGTTCAAATGAATGAGCACAAAGTTCGAGTATTTTGCCTGTTAAATACATGTCTCCAAGTGCGCCACTGAGAGGGCTGTTCAGTATTTGATTTCCTAACGCAGTGAGGACATTACCTGCGTGTTTAGAAAGTAATTGTGGCCCTTGATTTTTGGCAGCAAGTAGCAACTCGGTTTGTTTAATGTGAAAAGAATCGAGTAAGTGTTCAGATAAGCACACAGAGACATAACGCACGTCTTCCGCTTGTAAAAAGCGCTGTTGGCTTTCATGGTCGTGTTGATTGGCGATAATACATAATGAAGCGCCCGATAACGAAACTGTTTTTTTATTATCGGGCTGGCATTCAAGCTCACCATTCATCATTAAGACGAGTTTGACCCCTTTCCACAAAGGCTCACTGACCCATTTTCCCGCTTCTGGGGTCATTTTTCCCCGAAAAAAGAAAGAGTTGCTATTGGGAAGTAATGTTGTGACTTGGTTGTTTTGCATTCCACCAACCTTTGGGATATCGACGTCGTGAATAGTGATTCTAACTGATAATTATTATCATCACTACAAATAAACGTCTAATGTTTACTGATGGCATAGAGTGTTACCTATCGATATGAGTATTTTTTTGCCATTTTTTAATGTGACATCGTCTGTAAATCGGCTATCACAATTAGATAAGTTGACGTTTTTATTAGGAATTTTAATAATAAAATTATTGATTTTGCAAATGGAACCATCAGGTTCATTTTTTAATAAATCAAACATATTAATAAATATAGCATTTGTTGTGTTGATTCTATTTTCGTTATGATTATGGATGAGTGTTATTTTTTTTGAATTAGGCGAGCTATAAATTAAATAAAGGTTTTTATTTAATAAGTCTTTTTTGAATATATCGATATTTTCAATTGGTTTTTCTAGGGTTTTCTCTTTTTTAATTATGTTGTTTTTTGTTTGTAGATAATTTTTATTATCCTCATTGGATTTGATAATGTTTTCAAATTTATTTAGTAATGTAGCCGTGTTGTTTGTGTTAAAAGGTTTCTCTTTTATATTGTAGGCGAATGATTTGTATGAGTTAAAATTTCTATTGAATATATTATTTTGTATATATGAGTTTGGTTTTTTTTCTATCATTTTCTATAATCTCCATTATTATCTATTTTTATTAAGTTATTAAATAGAGATTATTTTTGATATCAAAAAAAGAGACTAAGGCTAACTTTTTAATAAATTTTCCATATCACTAAATATAGACTGCCATTCATTATCATCGATTTCCATTAACCCCATATAGCGCAACATAAAAGCCCCTTCCGTTGCCAGAAACACAATGCGAGCTAATTTACCTTTTTCTGTTGATGTGTCGAGGTTTTCAATGCGTTCCCGATACCAAATACGGGTGCTTTCGAGGTATTCAGGGGTTTGCAGTAGTGATGCCATCAATGAAGCGCCTTTTGCCATGGCGATTTTATCGTGCTGGTGGGTGGCTTGCATGTGTGCCAAAACTTGCCCTTCTGGGGAGTTATCTCGCTCTATCGCTTGATTAAAAATTTCATCATAAGACTGCCCCCATCGCTCAAACATGGCATCGATTAAAGCATCTTTGTTGCCAAAACAGTATTGAACGCCCCCTTTGGAGATGCCCATCGCTTTCGCAACCGCATCGATCGTCAGAGCCGCAGCACCTTGATGAATAACAATATCTTCAGCAGCATCAAGTAGCTTTTCTCTGTCGATAGTTCGTTGACGTCCCATTTAGGAAAACCTCTTTTCAATACGTACGTATGGATTTATATTATAGCACGATCACCAATAAATGATGATCAAATAAACTCATTGAGAGAATGTTATGTTAACCGATTATAAGCGCTGGATAGTGCTTCTATTAGTTTCAAGTGTGTTGTTTCTTATCGTTATTGATGTCACGGTGCTTTATACCGCATTACCTAAATTAACGCACGATTTAGGGGCGACATCATCTGAAAAGCTGTGGATTATGAATGCTTACCCGCTGGTAGTGGCTGGGTTATTGCCTGCTGCGGGGATGTTGAGTGACAAAGTCGGCCATAAGCGGATGTTTTTATTAGGGCTGCCACTATTTGGTATTGCCTCTTTGTGTGCGGCATTTTCACCCACAGCAACCAGCTTAATTTTATCGCGTGGTTTTCTTGCTGTTGGCGCAGCTGTCAGTATGCCTGCAACGCTTGCCATTGTTAGGCACGTCTTTATAGACCCAAAAGAAAGGGCATTGGCGATTGGCATATGGTCCGCTGTAGCATCAGGAGGTGCAGCGATAGGCCCTTTAATTGGCGGAATTTTACTTAACCACTTTTGGTGGGGGTCTGTTTTCCTGATTAATGTTCCCGTTGTGTTATTAGTTATCCCTTTTGCGTATTTCTTGATCCCGCAATGTGGTGGGCAAAGTAATAAAAAAATCGATATTTTAGGCTCTGTTTTAGTGCTGGTTGGCTTAATTAGTTCAATTTATGCATTAAAAGAGCTTGGTAAACCTTATATTGATTGGGTGAATGTAGTGGTTGCAGGGGGGATCGGGGCTTTCTTTTTGGTAGTATTCAAACGCCGGCAGATGGCGTCAGAATCACCAATGATTGATTTTGCATTATTAAAACAACCGAAATTCAGTGCAGGCATCATGATGGCTATTTTATCCATCGTGGTTATTGTTGGGGTTGAATTATTACTTAGCCAGCGTTTACAGCTTGTTTTAGGTTATAGCCCATTTGTCGCCGCGTTGTATATCATTCCTATTCCACTGGCTTCTGTGATAGCGGCACCATTGGCGGGTATGTATCTGCATAAATTTGGTGAAGTAAAACTGACCCTTTTTGGTTTTATTTGTACATTAGTCGGTGTTGTTGGTTTAACGATGGTGTACCAAACCTCAGCAGGTGTTCTGTTACTTTCATTCCTCTTTTTGATAGGTTTTGGTTTAGGTGCTATTTTTACGACGGCTTCGACTACGGTGATGTTAAACGCGCCTGATGAAAAAGCAGGTATGGCAGCTTCAATTGAAGAGGTTGCTTATGAAATAGGTAGTGTACTTGGCGTGACATTTATGGGTGGGCTGATGAGCGCTATTTATACGTTAAAGCTCTCTCTACCAGAAGGTATAGCGGTTAGTGATAAAGTGTATGACAGCATTGATGAGGCATTATTAGTCGCAGAAAAATTACCACAAGATAAAGCTAGTCTATTGGTCAGTCAGGCAAATATTGCTTTTGACCATGCATTTTTAGCGGTGATGGTCGCAACAATATTTGTTTTGTTAATCAGTATTATCGTTTTGCCTGCATTCTTGAGGTCAAAAAAGACGTCATCAGCCTATTAATTAGTAAAGAGGGAGCAATAGGCTCCCTTCTTTTTTACTTCACTTTACGAATCAAAAAGATAGCTAAAAGAGGGCTAAGAGCGAATAACGCAAACAACCAAATTGATGCTTGTTGTGCACCCACAATTCCTCCAGGGTTCATTAAGCCACTATTATTCACAACCACACCAACCAAAGCAGCAGAAAGGGCAGTTGCATACAACTGGATTGTAATGATGGATGAAGAGGCTAAATTTTCCTCACCTTCTGGTGCGGCATTGAAAACGCGCAGAACTAGGTGAGGCCAACACACACCAATCCCGAGTCCCACACCCGCCATTGCGACTAAATACACAATAAATAGCGGTAGAGACTCAATAAGTTGCTGATTATGCGTTAAAACAGCTAACACAATCAGAGAGATAAATATGATGATTGGACCCGTTCTAATTATCTTCACAACAATTGGGCCTGTTTTATTGGCGCTAAATAACGCACCAATAGTCCAGCCTGCCGCCATGATTGCGGTTAAATATCCAGCTGACAAAGGTGAGAACTGATGGATAGTTTGTAGGAAATAAGGCACGTAAATTTCAGTTGTCATACCGCCAACGAGTAAACACATGGTTAAGAAAATGACACCAAGTGGATTTTTCAGCGAATAAGCGCCTGTTGGTAACAACCGCTTTCCATTTTTACCGTCTAAACGTGCCATCGTGACTAGTAAGGCAATACCGACAGCTAAACCGATAAGGTTTATCAATAGTTTGTCAGACAGACTACCAATGGAAATGGCGAGTACTGAAATGACTAATAATGAAATTGCCAAGAAGGGTATTTTATTATTTTGTGGTGTTTGAGTTTGTTTTTTAGGTAATTGATTAATAACGATAATAGCAAGGAATACTGCAACAGGAAGTAACGCCCAAAATGCCCAGCGCCAGTGGCCACCTTGTGCGAAAATTCCGCCAATGGCAGGGCCGCATAATGTCGCAATCCCCCACATCCCAGAGACCACCCCCATGGCCCGAGACCATAAGTTTTCGGTAAAGACGATGCGGATTAAGGCATAACTGAGTGCAAATAAAATTCCCCCACCGAGCCCTTGCAATGCACGTCCTCCCAATAACACCAACATTGAGGGGGAGGCTGCACACCAAATGGAGCCCAGTGAAAAGAGGGTGAGGGCGATTAAATACGCCATCTTTGGCCCAAAATAGTCGAGCACTTTGCTTGAAAGTGCGGATCCGACAATCGAGGTAGCTACAAATAACGTGGTATTCCATGCATAATATTCGAGGCCGCCGATATCATTAACGACACTGGGTAAGATTGTGGTGACGATATAAATATTGATAGCATGTAGTGCAACGCCCCCAGTAAGGGCAATAGTCAGTAATGCATTGGTGCCGCTGAGTAAATCAGCCCACTTAGCCTGTGGTAAGGTCGATGTTTCATTGCTCATAGAGAGACCCGCTAGACGGAATAGGGAAAAAAGAGGTATTATCCAAGTAATAGCTTGGATAATAGAGTCGCATAATGATTAATGCAAGTAATTACTTTGATAATTTAAATCTAACACAAGCCGTCGATAAAGTGCTTTTTTGTATTAAAACCAAAGGGCCGATTTCGACGTCAGTGATTGCTAACGATTTAAATATGACAGGGGAAGCCGCAAGGCAACATATTCAAAAACTGACTTCGATGGGGTTAGTTGAAGGGGCTCAGTGTTTATCACAAACAGGCGCTGGTCGACCACGGCAAAATTGGGTATTAACCGAATTGGGGCATCAGCGTTTTCCTGATACTCATGCACAGCTTGCGTTACAGCTGATTGATTCTGTTCGGACTATTTTTGGCGATGATGGCTTGGAAAAGCTTATTCACCAAAGAGAGATTGAAAGCCGTGAAAAATATATCGCCCGCTGCCAAAACTTACCGTTAGCAGAGCGCCTTGCAGCATTAGCTGAAGTACGCAGCGAAGAAGGCTATATGGCAAAAGTTGAGCAAGAGGGGGAAGATTGGCTCTTTATTGAGAACCATTGCCCTATTTGCGCCGCCGCAACGGCTTGCCAAAATTTTTGCCGCTCAGAGTTAGCGCTTTTTCAAGAAGTGATAGGCAACGAGGCAAGTATTGAACGTGAACAGTATTTGTTAGAGGGCGCTGGGCGCTGTGTTTACCGTATTTCAGCGCGCTAACGTTTTTTCTCGCTTTTGTTGATCAACCAAGCAAATAAAATACCCGATAACGCGCCAGCAATATGGGATTCTGTCGAAATATATTGATGAACGGGTAATAAGCCGCTCGCCATTGCACCAAAATAAAATAACACTAACAATGCGATGGCGATATCCGCGAATTTTCGGCGCAAAAAACCTTGGGCAATCAACAACCCCCACAACCCAAAAATCCAACCGCTCGCGCCAACATGTACGGCATTACGGCCTACTAGCCATACCATCAGCCCGCCAACAACAATAATAAATAGTGAAGCAACGAGATAAAACTTGATGGTGCGATGGAGTAATAGGGCACTGAGTATAATCAGCGGTGGAAGATTACTGAATAAGTGATCCCAACTTCCGTGAATAAAAGGGGCAAGCAAAATCCCTATCAACCCACTGAGAGTACGAGGGACAATACCAAAATGAATAAGCTCACCCGCTGTTAGGCTATTAATCAACTGAATGCCAATTAATATGGCAACTAAAGCGACTAATAGTGTCACGCGGGGGTATTTCATTCGGCTTTACCTAATGCTTGAACACTTTCGACTAAAGAGGCGAGTTGGACAACCACTCGGTCACCAATATCAGTATTATCACCACCAAGGGCTTTATTACGCATAAAGTCTTTCTTGATTTGTTGCCAGCGTGCGGCTTCTTTTTCGGTTAGTGTTCCTCGTAACTCTGCGAGTTTTAATAAATTTTCCTCTGCACCCGTTGTGAGCAATTGCGCTTCACCGAGGTAGTGGTCATCTAATAACCGCTCCAGCTCTTCCTCATTCATAACAGAAGAGACTTTTTCACTGAGTTTATTCATATTTCGGTAACTGCCTTGCAAACGAAATGCAGGTTCAGTGCGGTATTTGTCCGATTGAGCTGCGCTGGCAATATATTGCTGATTGACCTTCAACACAATGTCGCGAAGTTTAACTAATTGTTTGATGACTAAAACTATTTCGTTTATTTCGGCGTCAGAGTAAGGGTAACTCAGTGTATTGGTTGAAACCGATTTCCCCATGGCTTTATCTACAAGGAGATATAAGTCATTGAGATCTCTGAGTGCCAGAGGGGCTAAAACGGGGTTCGAGGTTAAGCTATTTTCGATATAGCTTAATGCGAAAGCCTCATCCATCCCACCTAATACTTCCCCGAGGTTATAGATATCGGCACGGTTAGCTAACATATCTGGGATACGGAATACTTCGCCAGATTCGGTATAGGGGTTCCCTGCCATCACCACACAGAATTTTTTGCCGCGCATATCATAGGTTTTGGTTTTGTTTTTCCAAACCCCTTCAATACGCCGTGTTCCATCACACAGGGAAATGAATTTCTGTAAGAATTCAGGGTGTGTATGCTGGATGTCATCCACATACAGCATGACGTTATTTCCCATTTCAAGGGCTAAATTGAGTTTTTCTAGCTCTTGCCTCGCGGTAGCATTCGGTGCTTGTGCAGGGTCAAGTGAAAGCACATCATGACCAAGTGCAGGGCCATTGACTTTCATGAAAATCAGCCCCAAGCGATCAGCGGCGTATTCCATTAAAGTAGTTTTACCGTAACCAGGCGGGGAGATCATTAACAGTAGCCCCATTAAGTCGGTACGTTTTCCTTCACCGAGTGCGCCGATTTGCTTCGCCATGTTATCGCCAATAATGGGTAAGTAGACATCATTAATCAGTTTGTTACGTACGAAAGAGCTCAATGGCTTAGCTTTAAACTCATGCAATTTTAAGCGGCTACGTTCCTCTGTTACGATGCGTTGTCGCAAAGCTTGGTATTGGCGGAATTCAGGGATAAAGCGTTTTCGCTGCCCGCGCATCCGGCTAAAGTAATTATCTAAGCTGAGTGATAGCGTTTGGTTTTCAATGGTTGGGTGTTCCCCCAGTAAACCGCTGACTTTAAAGTAAAGATCAGCTTCGCTGTAGCGGGCAGAAGCCACTTTATCTAAAATAATAATGGCAATTGCACCAGGTATATAAGGTACTAGATGTGCGAATTGAGGGGTTGAGCACAGCCCTTGCAGCCAATTTTGAATAAGTGACCAACGTTGGGCGTAGCGTGTACCTAAATTTTGTTGGGAACGATTGAAATCGAGCCACATATGGGCTTCTTCTAAGCGTTCTTGTAACGCTAGAACGAGTTCTTTTGCATATTTACTGTAGACCAGTTCGATAGGCGTTCGTGCTAATGTAAAGCTCAGATATTCCGCAGCTTGTGTTTGCTCATAACTTTGGCATTGAATAGGATTATCTTGTAAAAACAAACTGATATTGGCTTCAATTTCCGCTTGTAGGTCAAGTAAGGCATTATCATTATGGAACAGCTGATGAATGTTCATCGCTGTTCTAGCACGTTCAGGCCAAAGAGCGGGGAATTCTTCGTTTTGGGCTATTTCCCAGTAAATCGCTGCAATTGCACGCGCAGTCGGGTTATAACGCAGAAGATCGGCACTCTCCCCGACAGGAATTAATTTTTTTAAGATTGCAATGGCATCGTGGTCGTGAATCCCTTTTTCATAGCCTTCTTTGTAGCGTGGGCCTGCAAAATCGCGCACGATTTTTTCCAGCTTTTCAGGGGAAGTTAACGCGCTGGTTAACAACGCCATGTTGAGTTCGTCTTGGCGTTTAGCGGCAGAATAAATAATCGAATAAGCAAGGTACTCCGCGCGATAAACTGTCTCTGACTCAGATTCTAAAGTTGCCGTCCAATAAGGCTGTAACTGTGTGAGCTCTTCATTTTCAATCGGTTCCTGAAAATCCGTACCCGTGAGATATACCCAGAGTTGGTTATTTTTAGGCAAGATAGTGAGGTCTAGCTCTTGCGTGTTAACGCTAAACCGATGGCGACCCAATTTGATGATATTACCGCCATCTTCAAAAATATCGGTTTTATCGCGCAGAATGCGGATAGCTTGATCACGAGATGCTTTTAAGCGAGCATCGATATCATCGGCTTTAACGTTGTCGTTAATCTCTCTTAGTTTTTCGATGATTTCTCGCGTTTTTAACGCAAGGGGGTCTGAGGCAAAAAATGCATTTAGCTCATCTTGAGACTGCAGACGGGTGGTTCTGCGTTGCAAGCTATCGAGTAAGCGGTCAGCAGCAGTTAACAGGTTTTGTGCACGGCGTTGGCGGTCATCAATAAGAATTTGTTTATGAGATTCAAAGGTTTCAAGTAACTCTTCACGCTTGGCTAAGATATCATCAAGAAACTCATCGTGGCCACTAAACTGGCTTTCCAGTTCTTCTAATTGAACCAGTAATCTTGATAGCTGATCATCACAACGCTCAGGGTCTGTCGCAAGGGACAATGCGTTGGTGATACCTTGGCTAAATAAACGAAATTGTGCGCCAAACTGCGCCACGGTTTCAACGCTGGTTTGGGACTTTCGTTTCTGTTGTAAGCGAGCCCGTGACTGATTCAGCTGTGCATAAATTTGTGAGATAGAATCAATGATATGGGTTTGTTGTGTCACATCATTGAATGACAGTGAAGCCATTAAATTAGATAGCATATCCAAATCTGTTGACATTTTTTCCATGTCATTCATTGGGATATCTAATTGGGCGCTGTTTTGCGCTTTTTCGGTTTGTTCTTCAAAAACGGTTAATTGTGCTTTGAAAGGTTGTAGCGCTTTATCGCTAGCCAGAAAAACGGCGGTTTCTTGGGAGACATATTGTTGATTTTTTTCAATTTCGCCTTCCATTTCACTCAGTTTTTCTAAATCCATATAGCGAAATTCACGCAGCGAAATCAAGTGCCCGCGTTGTGCATTTAGGGCATTTAAACCATCAACAAATTGCTGAATATCATCCCAGCTGTCGGGTAATGTCAGCGATAATAGTGATTTCTGGCGGCTAATGGCTTCATTCATCGATTTAGCCGACTGCTGGCGGATGCTTTCTACCTTTTCATATTCATCAAGCACTAATTCACTGGTTTGCGTGATTTCTTTCAGTAACTTACCAATTTCTAAGCATTGCTCATCGCTGAACCAATAGTATAAATCCAATAAATTTTTAGGTTGCTGGCTGAGCTGCTCATAGCGGGCGATAGAAACATGATTACCTTCAATCTCTTTGGCAACATGCAATATTTCAGAAATACCACGGACTAAATCTGCGTTACCAATTCGGCCAAAAAAGCCCCCTCGAGTCGGTTGCTTATCCGCAAATTCATCAGAATAAAATGGTGTTTGCCACACTTGCATTGGATGGACGCGCGTGGCTTCTTCCCCTTCCCCTTCGAACAGAACCATTTTGCCATCTTCAAGCATGGCATAACCATGCCCAATCAATGGAACGGACAGGGTACGTTCAATCAGGTTATAGTTGAAAAGTGCGATACGGCCTTGGTTCGGGGAATAAAAAACATATAAAACGTCTTCGCCATTGGGTGAACGACGTAAGCGGCGAAAACGCATGCCATCCATCGATTGTTCAAAGGTTTTGTATTCACCATTTTGTAGGTAATACCCCCCTGGGAAAATAATACCGTGATCTTCAGGGAGTTGAACGCAAGCCTGCCCAATGGCGTCAATGCGCTGCACAGACTGGGTCAGTGTGTTGTAAACCAGATAGCGCCAGCTTTCTTCTCGGTAAGGCAAAATCTTTAAAATAATCAAACTGCCTGTTTGGGCATATTCAATTTGCGCATCATCGAGGGACTGATTTTTATCCAGCACTGCTTCACGATAAATCCCCAAACCATCTTCAGTGTTATTTTCACACTTGATTGTTAAGTCACCACCGATAGTTTCAACGAATACGGTGTCGAGGATATTAATGTGAGGGTAACGGCCATTTACAGTATCTTCGCGAGTGGTTTTTTGCCACTCAAAGTCATAAGCGGGGGGGAGGGCGATATCGCGTTCCCCTCGATTATCAATGTATTCAATACGTTGTTTATCGCTTGAAATCGACCAACGAAAAACGCGGACATCGGTAATGCGGTCGCCAATTTGGAAGCTGGCCAGTAGTTTGCCATCTCGTTCGACAAGTTGCAGTAATTGGGTATTTTTATAATAGGTATAGAGCTCAGTAAAATCCTGAACAAAGCGAGTATCATTTAAAAAGGTATCTTCATTATCGACGGCTTCAACATCAAATTCGCCTTCGTTTTCAATCAATCGATACAATGAAAACACATCATTGAGGTGCGTTTCTTTTTTTAATCCAAGGAAAACGTTATAGCCAAATAGCAACCATTCACCCACTCGAACAATATCTCGGGCTTGGCAGTTATTTTCAGTACGAATACGAATACGCCCAATAATATCCATTTGGCTTTGACCAAATTCTTCTAGGCGTTTTTCATTGAGCTGTATGGCTTTTTGGTGAAGTTGCTGGCCTTGTTCGGTCAGCCGCTTACGTAAAATGTCATATGCGTCCCCTTCTGCAACAGCGCTATCGAGTATTTCTTGCTCGCGATCCGTTTCCTGAAAATCTGACATGGTGCAGCGAATTCCCTTAAAGTGGATGAAAAAAAGGCAATAGGGGGCAAAAAAGCCCCCCTCAGATTTTGATTAACTAAAGTTGGTCATCAGCGGGTGGAACGGGTTTTGCCGTTACGGTTTTTGCTAATTGTCCAGCCCCTTTTGCAGCCATAAAGCCATTGATTAGGTCTTGAACTTCAGGGTTTTTCAGTAAAGCGGCAATATCGATTTTTTTATCTTCTTTACTGCGGTTAATCAGCTTTTCCACATTTTCTTTGGCAAAACTACTTTTATCCATAAAGCCATCGACAGCCTTACCTAAGCTAAGTGCTTTAGAGAAGGTGTTGAAGAAGTTGCCATCGCCGCCCACAATTTCGATATTGGTTTTGCTAAGCGCTGCAGCCAAGACATCCGCTTGCTCACGAGCGATTTCTTTGTTGGCATCGATAGAAGCCATAGCTTGTTCAAATTCTTTCTCAAGGCGCATACGGAATTCTTCATGGGAACGTGCGGTATCGCTGAGGTGATCCATTGATTTGAATTTGTCAGTTAAGCCGTCTGCTTCGGCTTTCAGGCGCTGGCGAATAACTTCCGCCTGTGCTGAACCTAATTGGCCTTCACCTCGAGCTTGTGCTGCCAGTTTCTCTTCAAGGACTTTTGCATCCGCTAAACCTAATTTTTCTTTTGCGTTAGCTTGTTGTTCTTCACCACGCGCTTGCGCTGCTAATTTCTCTTCGAGGATTTTGGCTTCAGCAAGCCCTTGTTGTTGCTCTGCTTTCGCTTTGGCTTCCATGACTTGTGCTTCGGTTAAACCTTTTTCTTTTAAGCCGCGTGCTTCAGCTAACAGTTTTTCGGCGGTGATATTGGCAAGCACTAAACCTTCTTTTTCTTCTGCTTCGGCAGTCGCTTGGCGAACGCGTGCTTCTGCTAAACCTAATGCAGCGTGTTCAGCTTCAATTCCTTCTGCTAAGCGTTTTTTCGCTTCTGCTTGTTTGGCTGAGGCTTCTAATTCGGCTTGTGCCATGGTGCTGATTTCTTCCGCTTTGTGTTTAGCGCTCGCTTCATCGGCTTCGGCTCTTTTCACTTGGCGAACCAATAACTCTTCAGCTTCAGCTTGTGCATTGATCACAGTCACTTGGCGCATACGATCAGCTTCGGATACTTCACGGACTTCTTTTATACGTTCCTCTTCCTGTGCGACAGTTTTTTCAACGGCAACACGTTCACGGATCACATTCGAGATGTTTTTGCGTTCTTCTTCTAATGCTTTTTCTTTTTCAATGCGTTGTAGCTCAACTTCACGTTCACGGGCAACGATTTCAAGCTCTCGTGCGCGACTAACGCGTTCTTCTTCAATGGCTACGGCACGGGTGCGGTTTTGTTGAGCAACTTCAACTTCACGCATTCGGTTTTCTTCACGAATCTCAATTTCTTGCTGAGTTTGTATACGTGCTTGTTCCGATTTTAAGCGTTCTTCTTCTTGAACACGCAAGGTTTCAGCTTGTTCGCGGGAACGAATATTATCAATTTCACGTTTTTGACGTGCTTCCGCATCCGCTTGTTGGCGTTCTAGCGCTAAACTGGCTTCGCGTGTTTCCACATTTTTCTTTTGAATCGCTAACTCTTGGTCACGTTCTTTTTGGTTCGTTTCAATATTATGGATAGCGGTAATTTCAGTGATTTTACGAATACCTTCAGAGTCAAAGATATTGTTTGGATCAAGGGCAGATTTCGGTGTTTGCTCTAAGTAGTCGATGGCAACGTCTTCTAATGCATAACCATTAAGGTCTTTGCCAATCACATCAACGATGCGGTCACGGAAGTTTTGGCGATCTTCAAAAAGTTTCGCTAAATCAAACTGTTTACCGACTGTTTTTAGTGCTTCAGAGAATTTTGCACTAAATAAGGTGCTGACGGCTTGATGGTCAGAAGCGCGGTCAACCCCAATGGCTTTTGCTACTTTCAATACGTCTTCAGTGGTTTCATTTACGCGTAAGTAAAAAGCAACAGTGATATCCGCACGCAAGTTATCATGGCAAATTAAACCGTCTTTGCCACGGCGATCCACTTCTAATGTTAGAAGTGAAATGCGCATAAATTCTTTTTTGTAGATAACAGGATAGACCAGCGCACCTGTGAAATGCACTTTGGGCTGTGAAGACATGTCATTCACAATCAGTGCTGTACCTTGTGGGACTTTGATATAGAAGGCTTTAAATAATCCAAAGAAGCCTAAAATAATGACGATGATCCCGCCAATAATGGTTAAAAAGGGCATTAATGCAGCCAAATCCATATTTCTTCTCCATAGGTTCCGACGAGGTCGTTATTTTAAATAGGCAAGCAAAGGTTTATTGTCTATATCGTTAAAACTAATGACGGAACTCATCTTCCGTCACGACTTGGTAACTGTGGGACTGCGCATCATAGCTAATAATGACGACGCGATCGCCTCGCTTTAAATTCTCGATTGATGGTGCGCGTATCTGTAAAATTAACCCTGCACCGCCATCTTCTAACATCGCTTCCCCATTTTGTTCACTCACAGAGCCTGAACGTACAGTTGCTAATTTACCAATAAGCTGATGTACGGTTTTGGGTTTATTGAGGCTGACGAGTTTTTTACGAACAGGTTTTAAACATAAAGCAGTGAGATGAAGGGAAATAAACAGTGTGATGGCAAATACGGCAAAGCCAACAAGGTAGCGTAATAGGGTTGAATCAATAAAACGGATAAAGCCATAAACGCAAAAGTAACTGATAACCCAGCCAAATAGCGTAAATAAGGTTAGAATAATGGTAACTGGAATTCCCGCTAAGCCCAGTTTAGTGAGCCAGCCCGCAAAGCCCGTAGCGTCGAGTCCTGCATCAAATTCAGTATCGATATTAAAGACATCAATATCGAGTAAGCCAAATGCAGCACATAACCAGTAAAATAAAACAATAATGAGTAATCCACTAAAAACAATGGTGGGAAACATCAAACTATTCTGAAAAAACAATCCCATAAGGCTTTCTCTTTATTGTTGTTTAAGGGGTAACGGCGGATGTTTTTGTTTATTACCTTATTGTATGTAATGCAATAATAGCGTTTTTAGCCACAAGCTGTATCAGACAAGTCTTTATCGCCCAAATTTAATAATATCTTGCTGTTTTCTATTTATAATTTGCTGAAATTATTCTTAGAATGACAATGATAATAAAACCGATGGATCTTCGGTTATTTTAGCACCATTTGTAAATGAATGATAATGATTATCATCTGAAAATAAAGGTAAATGAACTCCTTGGCAGATAATTACCAAGGAGTATGAAAGGAAAGTTAGTCGATTAAGTTGAGGAACGCAGCACCGCGTGCCCCGCCAGAATCACCATAGCGGGCTTTTTCAATGGCAGGTAAAGTGGCAATTCCATACAGATATTGAGGTAGAACTTCAGGCAAACGCCGGTAAATTTCTTCAAATTGCGATAAACCGCCGCCAAAGACGACTAAATCGGGGTCGAATACAGTAATGACTTGCCCCATAAACATCGCCAATACAGACATGTAGCGTTCAACGTGTTCGATTGCTTCAGGGCTTTGCTGATGATATCGCTCAATAATTTCAATAGCAGAGCGTTTTTCCCCTGTAAATGCAGTATAAATACGTTCAAACCCAGGGCCTGAAAGGTAAGTCTCGAAACAAGCTGTTTGTCCGCAGCCACAGGTTACTTCAGGGACGGTATCCCCTAATAGTTTTGCTGCGCGAACACTGAGGTTCATGTGGCCAATTTCGCCTGCAATCCCATTTTTTCCTGACAACACTTTGCCATTAATGACAAAGCCACCCCCCACACCTGTACCCAAAATTAAGCCCAACACCGTTGGATAACGCTTAAATTCAGGATCCCAAGCTTCGGATAGTGCAAAGCAATTGGCATCGTTTTCCACTTTTACTGGGCGCTGTAACGCATTGGTTAAGTCATGAATCAGAGGCTTGTACTGCGCTGCGGGAACGTTAGTGGTAAATACGGTGCCCTCTGCATGATTAACAATACCAGGAACGCCAACGCCAATTTTCCCTTGGCAATTGAATTTTTCATCGGCTTCTTGGGTGAGTGCAAGAAAGGCATCCAGCAGTGCTTGGTAGTCATTTTTAGGTGTCGGAACACGTTTCTGCCAGACTTGATTGAGTTCATTATCAAAGACTGCAAGCTCAATTTTGGTTCCGCCCATGTCAAAGCCGTAATACATTTTCATCATCCTTTAGTTATTTATGTATCATGTATCTATATGATAAATAATAAATGAAAGTGCTAATTAACTTGATTATACAAAAGTTATTTAATGAAAGAATTATTGATTTGATATTTATTTTTATACTCGCATGAGACTAGCGGGTATTTGTTAGTTTTCGATTGAAAAAAAAGTATCATTCTTTGTTATTTACCTATTTGTACTTTTCTAAGATAAAATTATGCAATTCCATTGCAATAATGTTATGAACTTCCTGTGTAGGATGAACGTCATCGATAAAAATATAATGGGGATCAACTTCTAGATGTGGACGATCACGGCGAATATAACCATCAGAAAAGGCCGTTTTCATATTATATGCACCTGGTGAATTTTTGTTTATATCACCAACAATATTAATTATTTTTTTCATTACGTTATTAACATTGAAGTAATTAATATTAATATTTTTGTTTAATTTGAATATATTAACTAGAGTCTGAAGTTTATTATTATGCTCTATGCTGAGGTTTTGTATTTTTCGTTGTGTTTGTGGGGAGGTGGTTTTTATCGCTGGGGGTTCAGATAAATCAGGAAGCCCCATTACGAGAATATTTTTAGCTCCGTTATTAATCATTTTTTTGATATGCTTTTTGTGAGAGTTAATAACTTTATCTACATCAGATTTTCCGTAAGTCATGTAATCATTAGCGCCAAAGAAGATGATACTTAAATCTTTTTCATCAAATGTAAGCCCTTTTTGCTGTTTTTTCATATTGGACAGAAAAAGGAATTTAGGATCAGATGAGTATGATGCGCAAGGTGAGCCTCCTTCTGAGCGATTAATCAGCTCGACCTTTGATTTTTCTACCTTTCCATTATGGAATGAGTGACTTTTCATAAAAACTGGATTAACTAAAAATTCAATCCATGTACTACCATTTGTAAATTTACCTTCATAGTACTGCCTCGAACGAGGTAATAACCCCCCAGATTTACGGTGCATTCTTCCTTCAGAATCAGACAAGCTATCACCAATAACAATGACTCTATCAAAATAGTTAATTCCTTTGTTCTCTGGATTTTTACTGTTTTGTTCATTAACGGATTGAGTCTGTTGTTTTGCATTCAATTTGCTTAGGTATTCTCTTGTTAGCTGAAAAGATGGGCCTGGTATTCTTTTTTCTGTATTTTTACCAAAAAGTGATCCATCTACATCGTCAGCTACCTGAATTGATTTAATAGCATCAACGACATTATTTTTATTGGAATTATTTTTTATGTAAGCGATTGATATGCAAGATGGTATACATGGTAAATATTTGATTGGCATTTTTGCTCCTTATCATAGGTAAGATGACTTCTTAATCTAGCTGTTAATGATTAGGATAAATATCAAATAAAGATTCTCTGGAAAACAAAGACAAATTTAATTTTTATTGGTTGATTAATAAAATCATTGCGCCACTATTTTAAATGAGTTATTGTTATATTATAACATTACATTTAGGTGGTTATTATGAAACAAGGGATCCATCCTCAATATCGCACGGTTGTTTTCCATGACACCAGTGCGGATGCCTATTTCAAAGTGGGTTCAACGATTAAAACAGAAAAAACGATTGAATTTGAAGGCGAAACTTTTCCGTATGTTACGTTGGACGTCTCTTCTCAATCACATCCGTTCTACACGGGAAAACAAAAATTAATTTCCCAAGAAGGGAAAACAGCGCAATTCCAGAAACGTTTTGGGCGTTTTCTGCGAACAGAGGATAAGTAAACGTGAAAGTGTTGAGTTCATTAAAAACAGCAAAAACGCGCCACCCAGATTGCCAAGTGGTTCGCCGCCGTGGGCGCGTATATGTGATTTGTAAAGCCAATCCGCGTTTTAAAGCGGTGCAAGGTTGCAAGAAAAAACGTTAGTTCCTGCTTTTCCTTTAAAAATTTACCTGTATTGCCTCATTTTGTTTTTAGCTTAACCACGACAACACATACTCCTTGTCGTGGTTTTTTTTGTTTTTTCTTTGCGTCCATTAGTTTTATTACTAATCATCCTGCTAATAGTGATGAAATTCACTTGCACACCGGTTCATATTTTGTCAGGTTTAATACATCCGAAAAATTTCGAGCTTCAACTTCCGTGAATGCCGAATGAATGATTAAAAAATGGCCGCATTGACGCCAATGGAGCTGGAACTGGAAATTTCTTGGTAAAAATTAAACAAACAGGGTGAATAAAAATGAAAAATGTAGGGTTTGTTGGCTGGCGAGGAATGGTCGGCTCAGTATTGATGCAGAGAATGGTCGAAGAACGTGATTTTGATGCGATTCATCCTGTTTTCTTTACGACCTCACAACATGGCGCTGAAGCACCGGTTTACGGTGGTCATCGTGGTGTTTTACAGGATGCCTTTGATATTGATGCTTTAAAAGCATTGGATATCATCATTAGCTGCCAAGGCGGTGATTATACTAATGAAGTTTACCCTAAACTTCGTGAGTCAGGCTGGAATGGCTACTGGATTGACGCAGCATCTTCATTACGTATGAAAGACGATGCGATTATCATCCTTGACCCAGTGAACAACCAACACATCCAAGATGGTTTAAATAAAGGCATTAAGACCTTTGTTGGTGGTAACTGTACAGTGAGTTTGATGTTGATGTCTCTGGGCGGCTTATTCACCAATAATTTGGTTGAATGGGCATCTGTTGCCACTTACCAAGCGGCATCGGGTGCGGGTGCTCGTAATATGCGTGAACTTTTAGCTCAAATGGGGTCATTACACACGCAAGTCGCAAAAGAGCTGCAAGACCCTGCATCTGCAATTTTAGATATCGAGAAAAAAGTCACCGACTTTACCCGTAGTGGCACAATGCCAACAGATGCCTTCGGTGTGCCATTAGCAGGCAGCCTGATCCCTTGGATTGATAAAGCATTAGAAAACGGCCAAAGCCGCGAAGAGTGGAAAGGCCAAGCGGAAACCAACAAAATTCTTGCGACAGGAAATAATATCATTCCAGTTGATGGTTTATGTGTACGTATTGGTGCGCTACGTTGCCACAGCCAAGCTTTCACATTGAAACTGAAAAAAGATGTCCCATTAAATGAAGTTGAACAATTGTTGGCTTCTCATAATGATTGGGTGAAAGTGGTGCCGAATGACCGTGAAATTACAATGCGTGAGCTAACACCCGCAGCAGTTACAGGCACACTAAGCACACCAGTAGGGCGCCTGCGTAAACTGAATATGGGCCCAGAGTATTTATCTGCCTTTACTGTCGGTGACCAATTGCTATGGGGCGCCGCTGAACCGCTGCGCCGTATGTTGAGAATCTTACTGTAATGACAAACTAATACCGTGTTTTATCAAGCCTACACATGAACATTGTGTAGGCTTTTTTCGTTAAAAGGGCTTGGTAATTTATTGTATTTTTTGGGGATGTTGTTGTGGCTGGTGTTCTAATTCTTTTGCTAAGAAATAGTTTAGGAACGTCCTGATCACGGCGATGATACCTAATTTGATCAGGCTATCTAAATCAGGGTCAACGGTGGTAGCTAAAATATCCGCTGCTAACTGAAACTCTAATGCGGTGGCTAACCAATCACCAAAGCAATAACGTGCGGTACGCGCTATTTTAACGCGAAACCACACAATTAATGTTTTGATTAAACCAATAATCACACAGATGACAGAAATGGCTTCTAACAGTAATTGAAGTACATGAACGCTAGAGCCTAATAACTCACGTAAAAAAGTTAATTCGAACATACAAGCCTCGATATTTAGATGAAACTCAATGCGCTAACTATGAGCAAAGATTGGCAAAATATCGAGTTTTATTGTGGGTCGACCGTTTCTGTTGGTAATTGATTAATGGATAATAAATTTCGGTTACCGTCAATTACCTGAATATTATCGCTTGGTTGGTAACATGCGCGCAGAGGTGATAAGCAAGCTTGAGACGTGCGCTGTTGTATACCAAGCCAATCACTGATTAGCCAATAATTATTTGCTGTGGAATAAGGGGCGTGTAAATGTGTTGTATTTACGGTTGGCTTACTAGCACTTTGGCTGTACCAAATTAATAAGGGAATTTCATAGGCCTCTTTTCTTGGGTTATTTACACCATGGTGGTAGTGAATAGTGTTATCACTGTCTAAGCGTTGCAATGCGTGATCTGAATAGTACATCAAAGTCGCAGGTTTACCTTCGAGTTGCTGCATAAGGTTTTCGATAAATTTATCGGTATAAGCAATTGAACTGTCGTAGCAATCGTCATCTTCTTGGCCACTAAATGTTTTTAGCTCGTCTTCAGGAAACCGGTTACAAGCAGGTTCATGGCTCCCATAGGTATGTAAAACGATGAGCTTTTGTTTATCGGTTGGGTCATTGAGAGCATTACGGAAATCATCTTGCAGTTCTTCATCATAGCCAACAAATTCGTTCCAAGCTTTCTGTTGTGACATCGAAGCAATTGCAGAAATGATACTGGTACGTTTGTTCGTTTTGCCCTGATTGCTGATCCAATACGTTTTAAAACCCGCGTGATTCGCTAATGAAATAATATTGTCTGCATAATGTGATTTGTCCTGCATCTGCTCAAAACGGATGTTAGACAATGAAATAGGAACCGACAATATGGTGACAGGCGCAGGGGAATAGGCTTGTTGAAACGCAAAAATTTGGGGTTTCCGATTATTCAAATTAGGTGTTGTATCATACTGATAGCCGTAGAAACTCATATGGTCACGACGTAGCGATTCCCCAATGACAAGCACATAGATTTGGGTTTCAGAGTTTTTTTTCTGATAATTAAACGAAACTTTCTGGGACGATATTTTCTTGATCCCGCGGTTTTCATATAAATTTTTGACTAGCGCTGCGGCATTGTAGAACGGTGTATTCAGTAAGTATTTTTCAGTGATTAATAATGCGCTATCAGGCTTACTAAACAGTGATGCGTAATAGGCTGGGATGGCTAGTAGATAACCGCAAAGGAGTGCCAAGCTTATCGCGGCGGTACGGCGATTCATATATTTTGCATATAGATGAATACTTGATAAATATAAAGTAAAAACAAATAGATAGAAAATTACATAGCCAATATTGTAGGAAAGCATTCCCACCGTCTCACTGCTATTGGTATTGATAAAGGTTTCTGCGATAGAAGAAGAGAAGCGGATATCGTGTTTTTGATAAAAGAAGAATGAGACGGATAAATTGAGTGCCCACAAGAGCGAAACAAAAACAGTAAATACCTTGCCAAGAAGAAACCGATAGACGCCAGCGCAAAGCAGTAGTATCAGGGTACCTGAAATCACAATCGCAATGTCTGCAATAAGGCTAACATCCCCACTGAAAAATATAGGAATGATAGATATCAATAACGCATAAATTGGAATAATAAGTTGGCGCATTAGGGTGCTCTTTTTATCTGTTTTTGGCCTTGCCTTAAGTTATGTGGATAAATTAAAAATCATAAGTTTATAAATTAACATTTAGTTAACTTTGGCTGTTATTCGTTTATAACATAAAAAAAGATAAGATAATCAAAATCATGGCGTAAAAAACTGTAAAATCTTGTGATGTTTAGTCATGGTGAGTGTCTGCCTTGGCAGTGTGGAACAACCCCCGCCATAAGCGGGGGAGAATAAACAGGGTTAAAAAGCGATCGCAACTTTGGCATCAATATTGTTATCGTGATAATGCCCAGATAAAAATTTATTGTAGTTAATTGATAGCTTAGTATTTTCTTTTATATTGATATTTGTACCGACTTTTAACGCGACGCCATGGCGTGCTGCTGGGGCACTATGTGTCGTAAATGCGCTCGTCGTATCAGAAAAATTCAATTTGACCCCTCTATTCAAGTTGCCATATTGATATTGCCAGTTAAGTTCACCATGTAGACCGATATTTGACTCGTTACCGATCTTCCACTGGTTATCAAGACGCAACCCGACTGTTGATAAACGAGAGCCAATATACTGTTTACCTGCTTGCAAAGAGGTGTTGTTGATGTGCTCATTGATAGCATAATTTGTTGTGTTGATATAAGTGAAGTTGGTGAATGGTTCAAGGTTCATCCAACGGGTGTTAATCGGATAGGCCATTTCAATAAACGCTTGGTGGGTATTGGTATAATAATTCGCGGAGTGACTTGTGCCATCACTGATTGCGCGTTCAGTGTGAACGAGGTGTGAAGTATGGCTAAGCCCTGAACGAACGGCGATCGGTTGCCATACTGCACTACCATAAATAGCGGCATGGTAGTTATTACTGTGACCTTGGTCTAGGTGATTAGATAATGAACTTTGGCTAAAACCTGCGGCGATGCCGAATGTCATTTTATCATTAATAAAACGTCGGTTTGCACCGAGTAATAGACCATAGCTTGATGATTTATACCCTGTCGCATTGCTATCACCCGTGGTTTTATCCCAGTCGTATAACATGTTAACCCACACATTACCTTTGTCTTCGCTATTTAATGATTCAGATAAGCGAGCTTGTTGCAGTACGGCCTCTTTAATTTGACGGCTATCATTTAATTGGTTTGATAATACGTCAGCATATATTTGCCTGGTTACATCACTAAATAGGGTTTGAGCCTCCTGCTTTGAGCGACTTTTTAACGTTTGTTCATACAGAGGGTGGCTTATCGGAAGCCTATCAATAGCGTTAGCGGCAGCTTTTTGATTTGGCGTGGTAGCCGCACTGGAAAATGGGGTATTATTACGCCCTATTTTAAGTGTGACCTCTTTCGGGGCGTAATTCAGCGTGGTTCCAATAAACTGATAATTAGGTAAAACGGTATCGAATTGGCCATTAACCCCATTTTGAGCGCTAAGGATCGTATATTGAGTACCAAACAAGCGGTTAATATCGAGCTTAGAGAGAGGCTCGTTTTGGTTTTCAAATGAGACGGTGACGATACCGCCTTTTAATGAAGCGCTGCCTTGGCTAATGATTTTATCGTTATTACCTTCAGGGGTGATTTCCACCAAATAGTGGCTATCAGGCGCAAAAGTTATTGAATCAACAATGTTAATTGTACCAATAGAATGACCTGGAGCAACTGCAGCGCCTTGGTTGGCGGTTAATTGTTGAATGCTACCGTTGCCCGTCAGTAAACCCTGATGATGAATATTAACTGGGGCTCCGACCTGCCCCCCTTCGAGATCCAAGGTTCCTTTATTAATATCAATTGCGGAGTCTAAGTTTTTTTTAAGGGTCACTTTGCCGCCATTAATATGGGATTTTTGCAAATATTTATTTTCGCCTGCTAACACTAAGTGGCCTTGATTGACGGTGAGACCTGCAAAAGTATTGTTGCCGGATAATATGAGGGTTCCATGGCCATTTTTAATTAATTTTCCAACGCCTTGAATATTATTTTTCCATTCATCTAACTCGCCAAAATTAGCGATATCCAAATCATTAGTTTCTTGATTAACAACCAAGTTTTCATATAAATAAGCGGGGCCTTGATAAGCAGCAGGTAAGTTAATTAACCCCCAATAAGTATTGGGATCATTTTCTTTGATATTCCACCCAGCAATTGAATGGCTTGGGTATGCCGTGCTGGCTAAAATATTATTCCATTGTTTATTATTTAGGTAAGGGAAACGTAATCGAAGTAAATAACTGGCAGTTTTAGGGATATTTTTAGGCTCGATATTAGCCGTATTTTGGGTGTTTTCTTTTCCATAATAGCCGATATGCTCATTGGTGATAGGGCTAGATACTGTTAAGCAGTTTTTTTGGTTATTTGGACATGATGATGAAATATCTTTACGGATATTTTTTGCGGATTCAACAATGAATTTGGTGTTTTTTTCATCAGACAGTAGTTGTGATAATAAATAATAATTACCGACACGAGAAGCGATAGTATCGGTGGCAAAGTGTGCGCCAACAATCACGCGGCTTTCACCATATTCAATTGCTCGGTTGAACATTTCGCTGCCTTTTTCGGGAAAAATCATCGCTAATACTGCGGCTTGTTTGAAACCATTCCACGTATGGCCACTTGGGTAAGATGAGCCCTGTATTTTCGAATATTCAGCAATATAATGACCATCGTCATCCAAGACTTGGTAAGGGCGACCGCGTTTAAAGTGGTCTTTAAGAATAAAATCAATCGACCGTGTACGTTGTTTTTTTTCGTCATAAGCACGGGTACTTGTATTATGTAATAAATTGATTTCTTGATATTGTTTATGGTCTCTTATATTAATATCATGTTCACCAAACAGTATGGTTTGATAACTGTTAAATAAATAACCCGAGTCTTGGGATTTATCTGCGAGCGCTAATTTCTTTCTTTCCCCAGTGATACTGGTGTATTCACGACTAATAAGCCTATCTTGCTCAGCAACTGCACTGCCTTCTTTAGGTGTGCTATTAATAACATTGTTTTTAATATCCTCAAGCCATGTACTTCTGATATCAATAATATTTTCCTCTAATTCTAAAACATGAGTTTTTGCTGTTAGAGTATTCGTGAATATGAATGGTAATAAAGTTAGTGACGCTGAAATAAAAAATTTTCTCATTGTAACCCCGCTAATGCTACTAGTGATTTTTCATTTGGCGGAGTTTATTGATAATATATTTATTTTTTATGACAGTTATTTGGAATAAAAAAGTCATACTAATTAAAGTGTTAAGTTTTATTTTTAATTATTTTCTTGTGAGTAAAATTGCTTCTTATTGATGGGAGTTATTTTTTTATTCTTTTATTATAAATTTAATTAAATCGTGGAAATAAGATAATCGTTATAAAAATTTTTCATAAAAAATAACCCCAGACTTTCGTATGGGGTTATTGAATTTTATTCAACCAACAGAATAATTAGATATCGATATTGGCTGCTTTTAAGGCGTTTTCTTCGATAAATGCACGACGTGGCTCTACGGCATCACCCATTAACGTGGTGAATAGTAGGTCAGTTGCGATTGCATCTTTCACCGTTACACGCATCATACGGCGGGTTTCTGGGTTCATGGTGGTTTCCCAAAGTTGTTCTGGGTTCATTTCACCAAGGCCTTTATAGCGCTGTACGTATAGGCCACGACGGGATTCACGAGTCAACCAAGCCAGTGCTTCTTCGAAATTACTGATATCTTGGCGGCGTTCGCCACGCTGGATATAAGCGCCTTCTTCAATTAAGCCACTGATTAAGTCACCTAAGTGCGTGATACGACGGTATTCGCTGCCGTGAACAAAATCGAAGTCTAAATTGTAGTCGGTATCAACACCATGGGTACGGATACGAATAGTGGGTTCGAATAGCTGGCGCTCACGATTTTCGGTAATTGTGTAGCTGTAGGTGCTACCAAATTGTTCGTTATCTTCTAAGCGTTTAACTAACGTAGCAGCCCATTCTTCGACTTTTGCGCTGTCTTTTAAGTCATCTTCGGTGAGTGTTGACTGATAGACCAAGCTGTTAAGCAGTGCTTGCGGGTAAAGACGCTCAAGACGACGGATAATGCGGTGAGCTGCATTATATTCGACAACCAGTTTCTCAAGTTCTTCACCTTTCATGGCGGGTGCTTCAGCACTTAAATGCAGCTCAGCACCATCAAGGGCGATAGAAATTAGGTAATCGTCCATTGCATCGTCATCTTTAATGTACTGTTCTTGTTTACCACGTTTCACTTTATACAGTGGTGGTTGAGCAATAAAGATATGGCCGCGCTCAACAATCTCAGGCATTTGACGGTAGAAGAAGGTCAACAGTAACGTACGAATGTGCGAACCATCGACGTCGGCATCTGTCATGATAATAATGCTGTGATAACGCAGTTTGTCTGGGTTATATTCATCGCGACCGATACCACAACCTAATGCGGTAATCAGGGTTGCAACTTCCTGAGAAGAAAGCATTTTATCAAAACGCGCTTTTTCAACGTTAAGAATTTTACCTTTCAGAGGTAGGATGGCCTGGTTTTTACGGTTACGCCCCTGTTTTGCAGAGCCGCCCGCAGAGTCCCCTTCCACAAGGTACAGTTCGGATAATGCAGGGTCGCGTTCTTGGCAGTCAGCCAGTTTACCCGGTAAGCCTGCTAAATCTAATGCGCCTTTACGACGAGTCATTTCACGAGCTTTACGTGCTGCTTCACGTGCGCGTGCGGCATCAATAATTTTCCCAACGACAATTTTGGCGTCATTTGGGTTTTCCAGTAAATATTCGACCAGTTTCTCGTTCATCATCGTTTCAACCGCAGTTTTCACTTCGGAAGATACCAATTTTTCTTTGGTCTGTGATGAGAATTTAGGATCAGGCACTTTCACAGAAATAACAGCAATCAGACCTTCACGGGCATCGTCACCTGTTGCGTTGACTTTGCTTTTCTTCTGATAACCTTCTTTTTCCATGTAGTTATTCAATGTACGGGTCATTGCTGCACGGAAACCAGCGAGGTGAGTACCGCCATCACGCTGAGGAATGTTGTTGGTAAAGCAGTATACGTTTTCTTGGAAACCATCATTCCACTGCATTGAAACTTCAACGCCAATACCGTCTTTTTCTGTAGAAAAATAGAATACGGATGGGTGAATTGGGGTTTTGTTACGGCTTAAATACTCAACAAACGCTTTGATACCACCTTCATAATGGAAATGGTCTTCTTTTCCATCACGCTTATCAATGAGTTTGATAGAAACGCCTGAGTTTAAGAAGGACAACTCACGTAAACGCTTCGCTAATACATCATATTCGAACTCAGTGACACCTTTAAAGGTGTCCATGCTTGGCCAAAAGCGGACGCGTGTTCCTGTTTGGTCAGTTTCACCAACAACGGACAGAGGGCCTTGTGGCTCACCGTGTTTGTAGATTTGTTCGTGAACTTTGCCATCACGTTTGATAACTAATTCTAATTTTTCAGATAAGGCGTTAACAACCGATACCCCGACACCGTGCAATCCGCCGGAAACTTTATAGGAGTTATCATCGAATTTACCCCCTGCGTGCAGAACGGTCATGATGACTTCTGCGGCAGAGACACCTTCTTCTTCGTGGATACCCGTTGGGATACCACGTCCATCATCCTGTACGGAGATAGAGTTATCGGCATGGATAGTGATAACGATATCGTCACAAAAGCCTGCGAGGGCTTCGTCGATAGCATTGTCGACAACCTCGAAAACCATGTGATGAAGACCTGTTCCATCGTCTGTATCACCGATATACATGCCCGGGCGCTTACGCACCGCATCCAGTCCTTTTAATACCTTGATACTTGAGGAGTCATATGTATTCGACATCAACGTTTCCTGCTCTTTCTATTTCTGAGGTTGAACTTCTATTTTGCCATGTTCTACGCTAAACATCTTGCTATTTGCATCTATCATATCATTAACTTGCTCGGGTGTAATGGCACTGACAAACACCTGTGCTTGCGTAGCTTTGAGGCGAGCTGCCAATAATTGACGGCGACCCGCATCGAGTTCGGAGGCAAAATCATCCAGCAGATACAGGCATTGCTGCCCGCTCTGACGGGTGAAAAACTCACCCTGCGCTAACCTAAGTGCACACATCAACAGCTTGAGCTGTCCCCGTGATAGCATATCTTCAACGGGTGTACCATTGGCTCTGATACGCAAGTCCGCTTTATGTGGCCCTGAAGCGGTATAGGTTAGTGCTCTATCACGCTCAAATTGGCGTTCTAGTTGTTCTGAATAATCAATTTCTTTATCCCAGCCGCGTTGGAAGGAAACGGATAATGAAAATTCGGGTAAAAACTGTTGGCAAGTCTGCTCTATATTTTCAGCGATGCCAGAAATATAGTCTTGGCGCCATTGGCTTATCTGCTCTGAAAGCGGTGCTAGCTGAGCATCCCAATGGCGAATTTGCTCATAACGAGTGACTTGCCGTAAAGCGGCATTTCGCTGCTTTAATAACCGTTTTAAATCTGACCAAACAGAGAAAAACAGTGGGTCATTGTGAAAACAGCCCCAATCAATGAAAGCGCGTCGATATTTAGGGCCACCATTGAGTAAGGTAAAACCTTCAGGGGTAATTAACTGCATTGGCAATAATTTTGCTAATTCAGCTATTTTATGGCCATCTGTTCCGTCAATTCGGACTTTACTGTCACCTTCGCGGTTTTTGCTTAAGCCTAATGAAAGGTCGTTACGCGTTTCATCTAAGTGGCTAAGTTTACCATGAAGAATAAATTGTTCTTGCTCATGGCGTATAACGCGGTTCGCTTGAATGCTGCGAAATGCACGGCCATGGCCTAAGGTGTATATTGCTTCCAATATACTGGTTTTACCGCTCCCATTTGGGCCAATGAGAAAATTAAACCCATTGGCTAAGGAGAGATCCGCATTTTCTATATTTCGAAAATCGCGGATCAATAAACGCGAAAGGATCATAAATACCGATTACAAACGCATTGGCATGACGACATAAACAGCGGCTTTGCTGTCGGCATCTTCAATTTGTACGCTAGAAGTTGCATCAGTTAGCAGCAGCTGTACATTTTCACTTTTCAGTGCGTTAAGGACATCTAAAATGTAACTGACGTTAAAGCCGATTTCCATTTCAGTGCCTTGATAGCTCACGTCAACGATTTCTTCGGCTTCCTCTTGCTCTGGGTTATTTGCCGTGATGCGCAATTGGTTTTCGCTAAAATACAGACGGACACCGCGGAATTTTTCATTTGATAAAATTGCCGCGCGAGAAAACGCTTGTTTAAGTAAATCACAACGCGCTTCTAATGTTTTGTCTGGGTTTTTCGGTAATACGCGGCGGTAATCAGGGAAACGACCATCCACCAATTTAGAGGTGAAAATAAAATCGCCAACATGGGCTCGAATATTATTGCTGCCAATTTGTAATTGCAGAGGTGCATCGCCACCATCTAATAAACGCATTAACTCAATCACGCCTTTACGTGGAACAATGACAGAGTGGGATGGCAGTGATTGCCCAATATCCATCGCGCAAACAGCCAAACGGTGGCCATCGGTTGAAACGGTTCTGAGCATTTGGTCTTCAGTTTCAAATAACATGCCGTTGAGGTAATAACGGACATCTTGGTGCGCCATTGAAAACTGAGTCGCTTCAATTAAACGTTTCAGTATTGATTGCGGAAGAGAAAACTCAACCTCGCTTTGCCAATCATCCAAGTTTGGAAAATCAGCCGCAGGCAGCGTCGATAATGAGAAGCGGCTACGACCAGAACGGACGAGCAGTCTGTCATCATTGAGCTCTACATGAATTTCAGAACCCTCAGGTAATCCACGCCAAATATCGAAAAATTTGCGTGCGGGCACCGTTGTTGCGCCAACTTCATGTTCCCCAGTTAGGGTGACATTGGCCATCATCTCCATTTCAAGGTCGGTTCCAGTGAGTTGGAGGGTGCCTTCTTTTACCTGTAATAAAAGGTTACCTAAAATAGGCAGAGTTGGACGCCCACCTAAAGGACCACTAACCTGTTGTAACGGTTTTAATAACTGCTCGCGTTCTATTATAAATTTCATAGCAATTAAGATGATAATGTTCTGATTAAATTAGAAAAATCTTCTTTGATGTCATGGCTTTCTTCTCGTAACTGTTCAATTTTACGACAAGCGTGTAACACCGTGGTATGGTCACGGCCGCCAAAGGCATCCCCGATTTCAGGTAAACTATGGTTAGTTAGCTCTTTCGCTAGTGCCATTGCCATCTGACGCGGACGTGCGACAGAACGAGAACGGCGTTTTGAAAGTAAATCTGCTACTTTAATTTTATAATACTCAGCAACTGTTTTCTGAATATTATCAATAGTTACCAGCTTTTCTTGTAGTGCTAATAGGTCACGCAGTGCTTCTCTGACAAAATCGATAGTAATCGCGCGGCCAGTAAAGTTTGCGTTGGCAATCACACGATTTAACGCGCCTTCCAATTCACGGACGTTCGAACGCAGACGTTTTGCAATGAAAAAGGCCACTTCACCTGGAAGTTGGATTTCATTTTCATCTGCTTTTTTCATTAAGATCGCCACACGCGTTTCCAGTTCAGGTGGTTCAATAGCGACGGTTAAGCCCCAACCAAAGCGTGATTTTAAGCGATCTTCCACCCCGTTGATTTCTTTCGGATAGCGGTCGGATGTTAAAATAATTTGCTGATTGCCTTCAAGTAATGCGTTAAACGTATGGAAAAATTCTTCCTGTGAGCGCTCTTTATTGGCAAAAAATTGAATATCATCAATTAATAAAGCATCGACAGAACGGTAATAGCGCTTGAATTCTTCAATCGCGTTGTTCTGTAAAGCTTTGACCATATCTTGAACAAAACGTTCAGAGTGCATGTAAACGACACGTGCATTGGCCTTATGCTGCATGATGCTGTTACCTACAGCATGTAATAAGTGGGTTTTACCTAAACCTGTTCCACCATAAAGGAATAATGGATTATAGGCGCCACCTGGATTTTCAGCCACTTGCCTCGCTGCTGCGCGAGCCAATTGGTTCGATTTACCTTCAACAAAGTTATCAAATGTATGCTTAGGATTCACATTAGAACGATAAGCGACATCAGGTTGTACTTTGGCTGAGTTGTCCCAACTCGGTTTAACGGGGGCTGACGGTACGGCAAAAGCAGGCACTTCATGAATGGTGCGTGCTTGGGGGGCTGCCGGCGCGACGGTAATCGGTTTATTGCCTACTTCAAAGTGTAGTGCAGGTGCGTCAGAACCACAAAAATCATTCAATAATTCATTGATATTATTGATGTATTTATCCCTAACCCAGTCGAGAACGAAACGATTTGGGGCATAAAGTGCCAATGTATTATCGTTTAATTCAGCTTGAAGGGGGCGTATCCACATACTGAATTCTGTGGCAGGTAGTTCATCCTGCAATCGGGCAAGACATTGCTGCCAAAGCGAAAGTGACACGTTGGGCTCCCCTAAACAAGGTCAATGGAACAAAGAAGTACGGATTTAAACACAGAATTTTCTAAGAGCCATTTTTAAAACGACTCAGAGTGGTTTTAGATTAACTTTAACTCACCGCATATTGCTGATCTGTGGATCAGAATAGACCTGCGATCATACCGCAAAATTCACCAGAGATCTTCATTCTTTTACACAGTTTTTATGCTTTTTATCCACAGGTAAATGTGATAAGGCATCGCCTATAAGGAAGAAGTTAGCTGGGCTACTTGAATTTTTGTTCGTTTTTCCACATGGCTGGGGATAACTCTAGACGATTTAGTGAAAATATTCCTTAAGATCAAAAAATATTTTTAGATCGCGGGAAGATCCTTGCGCTTTAGGGTGGAGTCCGTATAATCTTCCTCCCTGTGCACAGTGCTGATGTGGTTTTTACACGAAACTGAGGTATACTTGTTGGGTTCTGCGTTCTGTTCTCGCGTTAACGTTAGACTTGAATACAGACGAAAAGCAGGTTGTCAGTCAGTATGAAAATAGAATCATGAGTTGACTGTCACAGCATATGTCGGCAAACCGGTCAGCCAGGCTATAAATAAAAGTGGTTTGATTGCGTCATTTTATTGACGTGACCCCCTATGTTTTATTACAATCCTGCCTCTTTCTATATTGTTGCGATAGAGGCACAGGTGTAAATCAGTTTCCACTGGTTGCCAACGCGTTTACTGAATCAGTAATAAATTTTAAAGTTAGGTAGAAATCGTTATGAAACGCACTTTTCAACCGTCCGTACTGAAGCGCAACCGTTCACACGGTTTCCGTGCTCGTATGGCCACTAAAAATGGTCGTCAGGTCCTGGCTCGCCGTCGTGCTAAAGGCCGCGCTCGTCTGACCGTTTCATCTAAGTAATAAAGCTAGCCCTCTATTCCAGTGGTTACGCTCGCTTTTACCCGGGAGTTACGCTTGTTAACTCCCAGGCATTTCGATAATGTCTTTAAGCAGCCGCAGAGGGCGAGTTCCCCAGAGATAACAATCCTTGGTCGCCTAAACGAGCTGGGGCATCCCCGCATCGGTCTTACCATCGCCAAAAAAAATGTTAAACGAGCTCATGAGCGAAATCGTATTAAGCGATTAGCGCGTGAATACTTTCGTCTGCATCAACACGAGTTGCCTTCAATGGACTTTGTGGTATTGGTAAGGAAAGGGGTTGCCAATCTCGACAATCAACAGATCACGGAAGCATTGGATAAGTTATGGCGTCGTCACCGTCGCTTGGCTCAAAAATCCTGATCATGCTGATCAGAGGCTACCAACTGGCGATTAGCCCGTTGTTAGGGCCTCGTTGTCGCTTCAATCCTACTTGTTCAAATTACGGAATTGAGGCATTGCGCAGGTTTGGTATGCTAAAAGGGAGTTGGTTAACGGCGAAACGCGTATTAAAATGCCACCCTTTACACGCTGGTGGAGATGATCCTGTCCCACCCAGAAAAACTGATGATAATAGAGAATTATAACGATGGATTCGCAACGCAATCTTCTACTCATCGCTTTGTTGTTCGTGTCGTTCTTAGTTTGGCAGGCCTGGGAGAGCGATAAAGTTGCTCAGGACGTTAAAACTGTTCAAACTTCGCAACAAGCGGATATGCCAAGCAGTGATGCCCAAGCAGTAACTAGCAGTGGGCAAGGTAAGCTCATCACCGTTAAAACGGATGTACTGGATATTCGCATCAATACTCGTGGTGGTGATATCGATGAGGCTGACCTGTTAGCCTATCCTGCGACCCTTCATTCGGAAGACCCTTTCCGTTTACTGGAAACTAACCCAGGCTTTGTCTACCAGGCACAAAGTGGTTTGATTGGCCCTCATGGCCCAGACAACCCAGCAAATAATAACGGTGAACGTCCGCTATACTCGGCAGATTCTGCAACTTTCACATTAGCGAACGGCCAAGACGTATTACGTGTACCAATGTCATTTACGGATAACAACGGCGTTGTTTACCAAAAAACGTACATTGTAAAACGCGGTCAATATACGGTTGAAGTTGAATACAGCATCCAAAACCCTACAGCACAGCCGCTAACGTTGGCGTTTTTCGGTCAGTTAAAACAAACTATCGAATTACCAAAAGAACGTGATACAGGGAGCAGCAACTTTGCTCTGCACACATACCGCGGTGCGGCGTATTCTTCCGATGAAAACAACTATAAAAAATATAGCTTTGGAGACATCGAAGATAAAAACCTGAGCCTGACAACGAAAGGCGGTTGGGTTGCGATGTTGCAACAATACTTTGCGACAGCTTGGATCCCTGCAAGCGCAGAGAAAAGCACGTTCTACACCATCGACCTTGATAAAAAATCTGCCATCATTGGTTATAAGAGTGAACCAATGACGATTGCCGCAAATGGCGCAGGTACTTATTCATCAACGTTATGGGTTGGCCCAGAAATTCAGTCTGAGATGGCAGCAGTTGCACCACACTTAGACTTAACTGTTGATTACGGTTGGTTATGGTTTATCTCTCAGCCATTGTTTAAATTGCTGAAATTTATTCACGGTTTCGTGGGTAACTGGGGTATTGCCATCATCGTTATCACCTTTATCGTTCGTGGTATCATGTATCCGCTGACTAAAGCGCAGTACACCTCCATGGCGAAAATGCGTTTACTGCAACCAAAACTGGCGGCAATGCGTGAGCGTATTGGTGATGATAAACAGCGTATGAGCCAAGAAATGATGGCGATGTATAAAGCAGAAAAAGTAAACCCACTGGGTGGTTGTTTACCGCTGCTTATCCAAATGCCTATTTTCCTTGCACTTTACTATATGTTGATGGGTTCTGTTGAACTGCGTCATGCGCCGTTCTTCGGTTGGATCCAAGACTTGTCTGCACAAGACCCGTACTACATCCTGCCAGTATTGATGGGTGTGACGATGTTTGTTATCCAGAAAATGTCACCAACAGCAGTCACTGACCCAATGCAGCAGAAGATTATGACGTACATGCCAGTCGTGTTCACTATCTTCTTCCTGTGGTTCCCATCAGGTCTGGTACTGTATTATATCGTGAGTAACTTAGTAACCATCATCCAGCAACAAGTGATTTACCGTGGCTTGGAAAAACGTGGTCTGCATAGTCGCGATAAAAAAGAGAAAAAATAATCTCGGTTCTCAGTAAGATGAGAATGGCTTCACAAAGCGGGATTCTATAGTAGTATTAAGGCGACCAGATAAGGTCGCCTTATTCTTTTCAAAAAGTCAAAGACAGAGAAACATCATGCTGATTAACGATACTATCATCGCACAGGCAACACCTCCCGGTCGTGGTGGTGTCGGTATTTTACGTGTATCAGGCCCGAAGGCGGCACTGGTTGCTGAAACCGTATTGGGGAAACTTCCTAAGCCGCGTTATGCGGATTATCTCCCTTTTCGTGATGTGGAAGGCGCTGTTCTTGATCAAGGTATTGCGATTTATTTTCCTGGCCCCAACTCCTTTACAGGGGAAGATGTTCTTGAGCTACAAGGGCATGGTGGCCCGGTCATCCTTGACCTATTACTGAGAAGAATTCTAGCTATCGATGGTATTCGTATCGCAAATCCTGGAGAGTTTTCTGAGCGCGCATTTTTAAATGATAAGCTCGATTTAGCCCAAGCCGAAGCGATCGCCGACTTAATTGACGCCAGTTCTGAGCAAGCGGCACGTTCAGCAATGAATTCATTACAAGGCGCATTTTCTTCCCATATCCACCAATTGGTGGAAGCACTCACTCACTTACGCATCTATGTGGAAGCCGCGATTGATTTCCCTGATGAAGAAATTGATTTCCTTTCTGACGGTAAAATTGAAGCCAAACTTAATGAAGTTGTGGCGGATTTAGAGCAGGTTCGTTCCCAAGCTCGCCAAGGCAGTTTGTTGCGTGAAGGAATGAAAGTGGTTATTGCTGGGCGTCCAAATGCAGGGAAGTCCAGTTTGCTTAATGCATTAGCAGGTCGTGAAGCCGCAATTGTAACCGATATTGCGGGGACCACGCGTGATGTACTGCGTGAACATATTCATATTGATGGGATGCCACTGCATATCATTGATACCGCAGGTCTGCGCGAAGCCAGTGATGAAGTTGAGCGTATTGGTATCGAGCGCGCATGGAAAGAGATTGAACAAGCTGACCATGTGTTGTTTATGGTGGATAGCACCACAACCAATGCCACGGAACCACAAGAAATTTGGCCTGAATTTATGGCACGATTACCAGCTGAACTGCCTGTTACGGTGATCCGCAATAAAGCAGATATGACGGGGGAACCTGTTGAGTTTATCGATGATACGCGTTACCCATTGATTCGTTTGTCTGCTCGTGAAGAAAAAGGTATCGATTTGCTGCGCGATCATCTGAAAGAGGCCATTGGCTTTAACAGTAATACCGAAGGTGGGTTCCTTGCTCGTAGCCGCCATTTACAAGCACTGAATGCAGCGGCCGTTCACCTAGAACAGGGATATGACCAGTTAGTGAATGCTCGCTCCGGTGAATTACTGGCCGAAGAGCTGCGTTTGGCTCAGCAAGAACTGAGTGAAATTACAGGTGAATTTACCTCTGATGATTTATTAGGCCGTATTTTCTCCAGTTTTTGTATTGGAAAATAGTAAAATCTGAGAGGGTATCAGCCGATTATTGAATTCGTGCTGATACCTGACCTAAAAACAGCTGAGCAACGCATTACATATAAGTCATCATTCACTTTTGAATATTAAATCACTACTAAAATTGTTATTTACCCTATTATTTTTATTTTAATTAAATAATAAAAAACAATATTAATTTTTATGTTATTTTTTACATGAATAAAAAAACTATCATTAACCCTGTAATTTAAATTTTAAATAAAGGGCTCAATGATGGAAATATATGATGTAAAAAGTGTTAATGAAAAAATTAATATTGATATTATTAAAAAAAATAGCAAAGAAAAGCTTCATACCTTTTTTTTCGAACGCACTAATTCGAATTTTTTAAAGTTGTATTTCTCACATATTAATTTACCTAAAAATGGTTATGTTGAATTTGAATATGGGGATAGCGTTATACAGCGAGAAAGTTTTTATCAGATGAATGAGGCGATAATGACGATCCCGAGTAGCGGTGTTAATATTCGTGTTAGATTACCATTACTCACTGATGTAGAAAATGTATTTTCGTTTTTCCTAGATTCGATTGAGCACGATAATCACTCAAGGGTGATTATCGGCCAAGACGAACGAAAACCTTATATGTGTTATGAAGGAAGCACAATTGCGGAGTATGCGTTATCAAGTGCAGCTGCACGTATTGGTGGATGGGGGTCTTGTTCCTTAATTGGTAGTGAAAATCATGTTCTCACTAATAACCATGTTGTCGAAAGTGATCCTAATTTAATCAATGGCGAAATATGGTTTAATTGGTTTAATGAGACTTGTAGCTCAACATCACCGGTGACTGAACCTGTGCGTTTAAAACCGGGCAAAGTGTTAAAAAAGGGCGCGAGTAGTGGAGATAATGATTATGCATTATTTACATTGGATAATTTTGATTATTTAAATTCAAATGTAAAAGTATTATTTGGTGGGCTTGAGCTAAGAAAAAATAACCCAGAAAAAGGCGAGAAGATTTATATTCCTCAATATGGTAATGGTGGATTACGTCCAATGCATATTGGTGATACAAAAAATGGGGAGCCTGCAAAAATACTGAAGATTGAAAACAATGGAAATAAAATAACGTATAATGCCGATTCACAAGGCGGTTCATCAGGTTCCCCCGTTATTTCTAGAGATGATAATAAACTAATTGGGTTACATTGGGGGGGCGGTAATGTAAACGTTGGTGTATCTGCTCAAAATTTGAATTTTCAGTTAGGGCATTTTATAGAAAATAGTAATAATTCTATAATAGGGTTAGGAAAAGTTTCATCGACGAATCTTGAATTAACACCAATTAGTTCGTTTGAAAAATTAATTCCTCTATATCTCAGTGAGGGGAGTCGTATTCAGCCGTTTGATACAGTTAAAATTGAAGGTTATGATGACTATTCAATTATGCAGGTTGAAGCCATTGATTTAGTCATGAATGAAATATCTCCACTCATATTTAAAGCTGGTTTAGTGAATGATGATTATCAAACTCATCTTCATGGTGATATTACCGGTGATGTTTTTTTAAGGTTATATGATTTTGATCTTGGGAAAAAAGAGCTAGTTAAATTTTGGATCACTTTTAAAATATCTGACGATATGCATAATATAAAAAATCATGTTATTAGGTTAGTTTTTGATAATTATGATCCTTACGATATCCCATTTGATATTGAAAGCGCAGAAGTTTTAGATTTTAATCTTAGTCAACGGGAGAAAAACACGATCAACTATGTTGTGAAAGGCAGTGATTATTATGGGTTTGTTGCTTTATATCGCGATCAAGGTCCAATGTCTTTGGTTTGGTTTGAAAAAGGCTATTCAAAGGTAAAAGCATTATTAAAATCTGCATCTGGTGATGAAGTATTGGTTAATTTGAGAGGCCAGCGTGCAACAGATTGTTCTTCAAGCTCCATGAATACTGCAGCGGCTTGTGCTTCGTCCAATAAGTATTCTAAATTCATATTGCAATATTTTCCTGAAGATAATCAGGATATTAAACTAGAGGATGGGGTTTATGAAGGGCTGATCCCACTGCAAGCACAGTTTTGGAAAAGCCAAGAGAGTAAAAATATCCTCGTTAAAGTATCTTTAGTGTCTCGGTAACCTTTTGTCACTGAAATTCCACGCTCGAGCTCATTAGAAATGAGAGGTATAGACTTATAGCTAGACTATCTGTGGAGGTTTAGTTTATACACGAGTTTTAGCGGTATGAAACTAAGCGTATGGAGTGTTCATATGTACTGATACGCAGCGCCTACAAGTCGAACCTAATTTGCGGATGCTGCATTCTTTTAAAGTTTGGTAAATTAATCAGTGATACGGCTACCATGAGTAAACACCGTCGCTTTACCTTGACGGCAAAAGCCGACTAGCGTCAAGTTAGCCTTCTCTGCTACCTCGATAGCAAGCGCGGTGGCAGCAGAAACGGCAAATAAAATTTCCGCGCCGCAACTGGCGGCTTTTTGCACCATTTCGTAACTGGCACGGCTGGAAACCAAAACGGCTCCTTGTTGCCATTGATGACGGCTTTTCATTCCCAGTAGTTTATCAAGAGCAACATGGCGGCCGACATCTTCACAACCACCGACTAATTGACCTTCTGGGGATATCCATGCAGCGGCATGGGTACAGCCTGTTAGTGCGCCAATTTCCTGTACTTTTTTCAATTCATGCAATGCATTATCAAGGTGCGAGAGAGAGAAGGTTTGGCTGAAAGGTAGGGGAGAGATAGGCTTAAAAATTTCATCAAGCTGCTCTGTGCCACAAATACCACAGCCTGTGCGGCCTGCTAAATTACGACGACGTTCTTTGAGTTCCATAAAGCGGCGGCTAGATAATTCCACGTGAACTTCAATGCCCCGATTGCAGCCTTCAACGATATCAATTCCACGAATTTCATCACTGGACTGTATTATGCCTTCCGAAAGTGAGAACCCGACAGCGAAATCCTCAAGATCTTTTGGGGTTGCCATCATTACCACATGGGATATGCCATTGAACACTAATGCAACAGGATATTCTTCTGCAACGTAATCTTTCACTGGTGAGTTAAGGTTGCCTTTTTGTTGCACAATTGTGCTGTTTAAGCCAATCATTTGGGTGATTTGGGAGTCATTTGTAGTATTTGTTTCATACATTAGATGAATTCCTAGCATTAATGATACATAATATTAATTATGGGTAAAAAGAATTTACACCATTTGCCAGGCAATGAACCTGGGACGTAAGGAAGACGTTGAATAAAAACAGTTTACCTGATTATCGCAATTGACGTTAGGTAAACATGAGCAATGTAAATGAGGAGATCCCCATGCAAGTCAGCAGAAGGCAGTTCTTTAAGATCTGCGCTGGCGGTATGGCAGGTACGACGGCAGCGGCGTTAGGTTTTGCACCTGCAACCGCGTTAGCGTCAACGCGCCAGTATAAATTACTGCGTGCGAAGGAAACCAGAAATACCTGTACCTACTGTTCTGTCGGCTGTGGGCTGTTAATGTACAGTCTCGGTGATGGCGCGAAAAATGCAAAAGAGAGCATTTTCCATATTGAAGGGGACCCGGATCATCCGGTAAACCGTGGTGCACTTTGTCCTAAAGGTGCTGGACTTATCGATTTCATCCACAGTGAAAGCCGCTTAAAATACCCCGAAGTGCGTGAGCCTGGTACCAATGAGTGGAAACGTATCACGTGGAACGACGCTTTTGACCGTATCGCTAAGTTGATGAAAGAAGACCGCGATGCAAACTTCATTGAAAAAAATAAAGACGGCGTCACAGTTAACCGTTGGCTGACCACAGGTATGCTGTGCGCATCTGCGGGAAGTAATGAAAGTGGCTTTGTCACTCAAAAATTTACTCGCGCTCTCGGCATGCTTGCCGTAGATAACCAAGCGCGTGTCTGACACGGACCAACGGTAGCAAGTCTTGCTCCAACATTTGGTCGCGGTGCGATGACCAACCACTGGGTTGACATTAAAAATGCAAACCTAGTTGTCGTTATGGGTGGTAATGCGGCAGAAGCGCATCCAGTCGGTTTCCGCTGGGCGATGGAAGCTAAAATCCATAATAAAGCCAAATTAATCGTGATTGACCCACGCTTTACCCGTACTGCGGCAGTGGCGGATTTCTACACGCCTATCCGTTCAGGTACAGATATTGCGTTTTTATCAGGTGTTATCAAATACTTACTGGATAATGAAAAAATTCAGCGTGAATACGTGGAAGCGTATACCAATGCGAGTTTAGTGATCCGTGAAGATTTTGGCTTCGATGATGGTCTATTTACTGGCTATGACGAAGAAAAACGCCAATACGATAAAACTACGTGGAACTATGAGATGGACGAAAACGGCCTTGCGCTGCGCGATCCAACTCTGAAACACCCACGTTGTGTACTGAATTTATTAAAAGAACACGTTAGCCGTTATACACCAGAAGTGGTGAATAACATCTGTGGTACGCCAATCAAAGACTTCCTGCAAGTCTGTGAATACCTTGCAGAAACCAGTGTTAAAGATAAAACAGCATCGTTCTTATATGCGTTAGGTTGGACTCAACATACGGTGGGTGCACAAAACATCCGTACGATGGCGATGATCCAATTGCTGTTAGGTAATATGGGGATGCTAGGTGGTGGTGTTAACGCACTGCGTGGCCACTCGAACATTCAAGGTTTAACTGACTTAGGTTTATTGTCACAAAGTCTACCTGGCTATCTGACATTACCTTCAGAAAAACAAACCACGTTAGAAACCTATTTAGCGGCGAATACACCGAAAGCCACTGTTGCAGGCCAAGTAAACTACTGGGGCAACTACCCGAAATTCTTTGTCAGTATGATGAAGACGTTTTACGGTGATAAAGCGCAGAAAGAAAATAATTGGGGCTTTGACTACTTACCTAAGTGGGATCAAGGCTATGACGTGCTGCGTTATTTCGAGATGATGGATAAGGGCGAAGTCAATGGTTATATCTGCCAAGGCTTTAACCCATTAGCGTCATTCCCGAATAAAAACAAAGTGGTTAAGTCGTTATCAAAACTGAAATTCTTGATTACTATTGACCCACTGAATACGGAAACGTCGAATTTCTGGCAAAACCATGGCGAAATGAACGATGTAAATCCAGCGGAAATCCAAACTACGGTATTCCGTTTGCCTTCATGCTGTTTCGCAGAAGAAAACGGTTCGATTGTTAACTCAGCGCGTTGGTTACAGTGGCACTGGAAAGGTGCTGATGCCCCAGGCGAAGCGATCAGTGATGGTGAAATTCTGTCGGGTATTTTCCATCGTCTACGTCAACTGTATGCCTCTGAAGGCGGTGCGGTACCTGAACAAGTTCTAAGTATGACTTGGAATTACTTCGACCGAGATAATCCAACGCCAGAAGAAGTCGCTCAAGAAAACAATGGTTATGCTTTAGTTGACTTGAAAGACGCTGACGGCAACGTCATTGTGAAGAAAGGTGAGCTGTTGACTTCGTTTGCTCAATTACGTGACGACGGGACAACATCAAGCGGCTGTTGGATCTTTACGGGTAGCTGGACGCCGAAAGGTAACCAAATGGCGAATCGTGATAACTCTGACCCAACAGGTCTGGGTAACACATTAGGTTGGGCATGGGCATGGCCGCTGAACCGCCGCGTCATTTATAACCGTGCATCGGCAGACCCAATGGGTAAACCGTGGGATCCGAAACGTCAAATTCTTGAGTGGGATGGCAGCAAGTGGACAGGGATGGATATTCCTGACTATAGCAATGCGCCTCCTGGAAGTGGTGTAGGGCCGTTTATCATGCAGCCTGAAGGTATGGGACGTTTGTTTGCACTGGATAAAATGGCCGAAGGCCCATTCCCTGAGCACTATGAACCTATCGAAACGCCGCTGGATACTAACCCGCTGCATCCAAATGTGGTGTCTAACCCTGCGGCTCGCGTGTTTAAAGACGACTGGGCGCAAATGGGTAAAGCGACAGAATTCCCTTATGTGGGAACAACTTATCGCTTAACAGAGCACTTCCACTATTGGACAAAACACGCCCTGTTGAATGCCATCATTCAGCCACAGCAATTTATCGAAATCGGTGAGCGCTTGGCGAAAGAGAAGGGTATCGAGCAAGGTGATACAGTGAAAGTGAGTTCTAAACGTGGCTACATTAAAGCAAAAGCGGTGGTCACCAAACGTATTCATACGCTGAAAGTGGCTGGAAAAGATATCGATACTATTGGTATTCCAATCCACTGGGGCTTTGAAGGTTTGGCGGTGAAAGGCTTTATTGCCAACACGCTAACGCCATATGTGGGCGATGCGAATACACAAACGCCGGAATTTAAATCATTCCTTGTCAACGTGGAAAAGGTGTAAGGAGATAAATTATGTCAATGCAATCTCAGGACATTATTCGTCGCTCTGCCACCAATTCCCTGACTCCCGCGCCTCAGGTGCGGGACTATAAGGAAGAAGTTGCAAAGCTTATCGACGTAACGACCTGTATCGGCTGTAAAGCGTGTCAGGTCGCGTGTTCCGAATGGAACGATATCCGTGACAAAATCGGTACTAACGTTGGGGTATATGATAACCCAACCGATTTAACCGCCAAGTCATGGACGGTAATGCGCTTCTCTGAAGTAGAAGAGAACGATAAATTCGAATGGCTAATTCGTAAAGATGGCTGTATGCACTGTGCTGACCCAGGCTGTCTGAAGGCGTGTCCTTCAGAAGGTGCGATTGTTCAGTATAAAAACGGTATTGTTGATTTCCAATCAGAACACTGTATTGGTTGTGGCTACTGTATCGCGGGTTGCCCGTTTGATGTACCACGCATCAACCCTGAAGATAACCGTGCATACAAATGTACGCTGTGTGTTGACCGTGTTGAAGTGGGTCAAGAACCTGCGTGTGTGAAAACATGCCCAACAGGTGCTATTCACTTTGGTAGCAAAGAAGACATGATTGGCATGGCGGGTGAGCGTGTTGAAGAGCTGAAAACCCGTGGTTATGCAAATGCAGGTTTATATGACCCTGAAGGTGTTGGCGGTACGCACGTGATGTACGTCCTGCACCACGCAGATAAACCCCAGTTGTACCACGGACTGCCAGAAAACCCGACAATTAGCCCAACAGTGACTTTCTGGAAAGGTATTTGGAAGCCGTTAGCTGCGGTTGGTTTTGCTGCAACATTTGCGGCGGCCATCTTCCACTATGTGGGTATTGGTCCGAACCGCGTCTCCAAAAAAGATGAAGAAGAGGCTCTAGAAGATTTGCATAATGCAATGTCATCTGATGACACTTCCAAGTCAAAAGAAGGGGAGGATCAGAAATGATGCCAGATGATAACGACAAAATTATCCGCCATAAGCCGATTGAAAGGATCAATCACTGGGCGGTTGTGATTTGCTTTTTGTTCACAGCAATCAGTGGCTTAGGGTTTTTCTTCCCCTCACTGAACTGGTTTATGAATATTTTAGGCACGCCACAGCTGTCGCGTATTTTGCATCCATTCGTGGGTACGGCGATGTTCTTGCTGTTCGTGTTCATGTTTTTCCGTTATTTCCACCATAACTTCATTAATAAAGAAGATATTAAGTGGGCAAAAAATATCGGCAAAGTACTGAAAAACGAAGAAGCAGGCGATGTAGGTCAGTATAACCTCGGTCAAAAAGGGGTGTATTGGGTGGTCACTATCTGCTTATTGGCACTGGTGGTCACAGGTGTCATCATGTGGCGCCCTTATTTCGCCGAATACTTCCCAATCCCTGTTTATCGTGCAGCGATTCTGATCCACTCACTCTCTGCGATTGCGTTGATCATTATGATTGTGGTTCACGCTTACGCGGCGATTTGGGTGAAAGGTTCGGTTCGTGCGATGGTCGAAGGTTGGGTAACCCGTGGTTGGGCGAGAAAGCACCACCCACTGTGGTACCGCCAACTTCTTGAAAAAGAAAAGCAAGAAAAACAACAGCAAGAGAAAAACTAAGTTTTATCTTGTCACGTAATAATAAGGCCTGCTCTTGATGATATTGAGGCAGGCTTTTTTATTGGAGAGAAGAGTTAATAATTAGAGGCTAAACGTGTCGCAATGCGTAACATTCTAAGTATGCGAATGTGATTATCTTTTTTGTGAACTTGATAAAGTATGAAAAATGGGAAATTAGGAATGATTAATTTTCTGTAACTTTCTTTGTTTTTAACTTTCACACCAGAGTAGGGGTGCTTGTGGTAATTCTGTAACTTCTTGAAATCGTTTGTTAATTTTATCTGCGAGTAATATTCTTGCATGTTTAAAAAATAGTGATAAATGTGTTCCCTATCTGTTTGTGCCGCTTTTTCCCAAAGCAGTTTTATCATTTATCATCTCCACAGAGTTTTTTCCGTAATTGAGCCATTCGTTTTTGACTTTCACCATGTTCTATAAAAGCCGCTTTACCACTTTCATTATTATTTATCGCATTAATTTTGTTAGGTCTGTTTGGTGGCGCTTTGCAGCTTGCATCGCTAAGCGCTTTGTTTCTTAATCAATTCTAAAATGAATAGTATCCATAATAAGCCTAATGTGTTGTCATTTGTGTTATTTTATTATGATTACAGTAATCAAAAAATCACCTATCATTAATGGTCAGGCTATAGACAAAAGCCAGTGCTAGCAGTATCAACACAAAAGAAAAACCGAGGAATTGGTAATTGACGGATAACACCCCGCCCGTTAATCCCCCCAGAATAAAAGATAATACGGCGAGGAACAGCACCTTTTTGCTGCTATCACCTTGCACGTTTTTTAAAAAAGCATTGATGCAGGATGTTGTCATCCCAGTAACATACGTTGAATGAATACCAACAGTCCCCGCCTTATTAAAAAAGCCGTTTTGTAACCCCATGGATAAACTAATGATAAATATTACGATATTGTCAGAATAGACGGCATGGGCGAAGAAATAGAGCGCAAACACCCCAGTAAATAATAAAAATGATAAACCAATCAGAAAACGGTAATCACGTAGTGAGTTATTTTTTAACCGTTGCCATGAACCAAGGCAAGTCCCTAGAAAAAAGCCACAGATAGAAACTGCGGAAAGTAGGAGCATTGGCCAATCTAACTTGGCGAGGTACACCATGCTTAAAATACTGTTCCCCGTCAGATGCCCCGTGAACACTTCAAAAATCACGAAAGAGCAGGCATCAACAAACCCGCCAATAAAGGCCAGTAAGAGGAAAAAGGGCGTATGGGAGTTGGCTTCAAATTGGAATAATGACATTGGTTGTCCTGCCGCTCATCAAAATAGATAGTGATGGTGAGTATATGCATTATTTAGAAAATAATAAAAAAACCTGATACGGGAAGTATCAGGTTTGAGAGTTAACGACGTTTATCAGCGAATAATTACAGCGAATGTTCGCGGTTTAATGCTTCAATGGTTTTTTTTGCACCGTTATCACGCAGTGATAGGTAAAACGCAGTCACTTTTTCAGTAAATAACGGGTTGTTGACCAATTCTTGGGTAAACAAACTTTCCAGTGAGAGCAATGCCTTAACGCGGTTTTCATCATCCTGACTTTGCGCCACCAGTTCAGCCAGTTTAGCGGCCTGTGGGTCACTCACTTGAATATCTGCACCCTGATCGTCCTTCCCACTGACATAACGCATCCACCCTGCAACAGCTAACGCTAAATAATCAAATGATTGGCCATTTTTTAGGTGAATTTGAATCGAATCCAACAAACGTTGAGATAGTTTTAGGGTTCCATCCATCGCAATTTGCCATGTGCGGTGTTTGAGCCCCGTATTTTTAAAGCGTTCAATTAACGCATTTGCATACTGAGGTAAATCGACATTTTTAATGGAAAGTGTCGATGCTTGCTCATTCACCATCAAGTGGTAAGCCGCTTTTTCATAAGCACTGTCTTGCATACATTCATTAATGTACTGATAGCCTGCTAAGTATCCCAAGTAAGCAAGGAATGAGTGGCTGCCGTTTAACATGCGCAGTTTCATTTCTTCAAATGGGATAACATCTGTGACTAACTGGGCACCTGCTTTTTCCCATTCAGGGCGGCCTGCAACAAAGTTATCTTCTATCACCCATTGCTTAAAAGGCTCACAGGCAATCGCAACTTTATCAACAACAGAACCAAGTTGGGATTGAATTTTCTCTGCGGTTTCTGTGGTCATTGCAGGTACAATTCTATCTACCATGGTTGACGGAAACGTGACATTTTCCTCAATCCATTTGGCTAACTCTGCATCGCGCTTTGCCGCCATCGCAAGGATAACATTTTTCGTAATATGCCCATTTTCTGGCATATTGTCGCAGGACATCACGGTAAAGGGTGCTAATCCTAATACTTTGCGGCGACGAAGCGCTTCAACAATCACGCCAGGCAATGATTTAGGTGCTTCAGGGGACACTAAATCATGGGCGATAGCGGGGTTATCAAAATCAATTGACCCAGTTGATGGAACGTAGCAGTACCCTTTTTCTGTGACCGTCATGGAGACGATAGCAATATTTGGGTCTAACATACGATTGATAACAGCATCAATACCGTGAATGGTTGGGTGTAGTGCCTCTTTAACCACGCCAACGGTACGGGTTTGCCAGTTATCACCTTGCATTTCAACAACGTTATACAAGCAGTCTTGGGCCAGTAAATCTTCGATTTGCTGCTCGCCACCCACTAAGTTAACTTCACAAAATCCCCAATCACTTTGGTGCTCCGTCGCTAAAATGTCTGCAAAGATGGCTTGATGGGCGCGGTGAAACGCGCCGAAACCCAAGTGAAGCATTTTAACGTTAACCTGATTTCTATCGTAGTTTGGCACTTTGATAGCCGCAGGGAGTTGGTTTAGGTTATTGATTGACAGTTGCATATTTGGCCTTACCTTTATTTTTTTGTTGCTCAACTTCTTCAACCGCATCCAGTGGGCTGGCTAAGTCACGGTCTTTGACTTCAGGCATGATGATGGCGGTAATTAATGAAATGGCAGAATAAACAATGATCATAATAGCGATAGGCCACCAGCTCTCTGTGATGCTACAGAAGATACCTGCAAGCACTGGGCCTAAGCCAGATGCAATTAACCCACCAATTTCTTTTGCAACAGCCATACCCGTAAAACGGTTACGTGAGTTGAACATTTCAGCCATCGTAATATTTTCAAGAGCAAATAACCCGAGAACTGAACAGTTATGGACAATAATAATACAGATGGTGATTAAGCTGACACTGTTGGCTCCGTTTACGATGACGGAAAGCATCGGGTAGGCGAGCAGCATCGCGGATAAACTAAGGATGATATAAGGAATACGGCGACCAAATTTATCTGATAGTAGGCCAATCACAGGGATTGTAAGGAAACCTACAACGGAACTGATCATGATCGCATCAGTTGGAATGCTTTTATCGAATAATAGACTTTGAACTAAATAACCCGCGAGGAATGTTTGGATCAGCCCTGAGTTACCTGCTTGGCCAAAACGGATACCTGTTGCCAACCAAAACGCTTTCGTTTTGAACATCGCAAAGAAACTTTCTTTTGGTGGTGTTTGGACAGCCACCTGAGCTTCTTGCTCTTCTGCATTTTGTACTTTCTCAAACACTGGGCTTTCTTTGAGGTTCAGTCGTAGCCAGACAGCAAACAGCATCACAACAAAACTTGCTAAGAATGGTACACGCCAACCCCAAGCCAGTAAGTCTTCTTTGTCTAACCAGAAGAACATAAATGCCCAGATAGCCGTTGCGCTCAGTGTTCCGCAGTTTGTACCTAAACCAACCAGTGAAGCGACAATACCGCGGCGGCCTTTTGGCGCATATTCGGCGAGCATGGTTCCTGCGCCTGAAATTTCAGCACCAGCACCTAAGCCTTGAATAATTCGCAAGAGAACTAATAGCAGCGGTGCGAGGATACCAACCTGTGCATAAGTCGGTAATACCCCGATTAAGGTGGTACACACCCCCATCATAGTGATGGTAATGAATAACACTTTTTTACGACCGATTCTATCCCCCATCTGACCAAAGAAGACGGCACCAACAATACGGGCGACATATCCCGCACCATAGGTACCCATGGCGAGGATTAACGCCATTGATGCCGATTGCTCTGGGAAGAAAATTTCGTGGAAAACAAGTGCTGCACCTAGTGAGTAAAGCTGAAAATCCATAAATTCGAGGGCGGTTCCAAGCCAACCAGAAACAGCAGCTTTGGTGAGATCCCCAGAGCTACGTTCGACTTTCCCTGATTGGTCTATCGACTGAGTATTCATATTATTATCCTATTAATCACGTCGGGTAGTATTTAAAATAATTATTTTTTTGTAATAAAATTAAAAGGTTAAAAGAATTTTACAGCAGGTTTTTTGGTCTTTCTCAAAGGTTAGAATTGCCTCTTGCGCCTCAGTGAATGGGAACTGATGGGTTAAGATTTTGGTTGGGTCGATTTTGTTCGATTCAATCCAGCTAATCACCTCTGGGAATTTTTTCGCATTTAGGCGTGAAGAGAATAGGGCAATCTCTTTACTGGTAATGCTCTGTTGTGTCACGGAACTTGGCTCACTCGAGAATCCCATAATAGATACTCTTGCCGCAGGAGATGCAATTAAAATCGCTTCTTGCAAAATAGCGGGATGGCACGCTGCATCTAACACAACCGTAGGTCGTAGATTTAAGGCTTTGAGTTGTTCAGGAAGCGGTGTTTGTGAGTTATCAATCACGATATCCGCTCCACATGCTGTGGCTCTGGCTAATCGCTCAGCAACACGGTCAACCACAATTAAGGTTTTGACTTGGTAAACGCCTTTTAAGACTTGTGCACAGGTTAATCCAATCGTGCCTGCACCATAGACTAAGGCCACATCATCTTTGGTTGGCTGAACGTGCGAGGTAACGTTGGCTGCGATAGAGTAAGGCTCGACAGTCACTGCACACTCATCACTGATTGAATCAGGAATGGTATACGCATTGGCTGCAGGCACAGTGACATACTCAGTAAAGCCGCCATCAGTATGAACGCCCAAGACTTCTAAGGTTTCACAGACATTTGGTTTACCAATTGAGCAAGGGTAACAATGACCACAACTGAGTACAGGGTCGATAGAGACGCGTTCACCGATACGTTTGCTATCCACACCGCTACCCACTTTTTCAATGACGCCAAAAAACTCATGGCCGATGATACGAGGGTATTTTGCAAATGGGTTGTGACCACGATATATATGGCTATCAGAGCCACAAATACCCGCTAAGCGAACTTTGATTTGCACTTGATTTTCAGCAGGTTCAGGAATTGAACGCTCTTCTATCAATAATGTATTGGGTTCTTTTATCACTACAGCTTTCATATTTAACTCCGAATTATCTAAAAATCACCAATTCCATAAAGTACCGTCTTCAAGACGGGCAATAGGTAGGTAAGCTGGGTTGTACGGGTATTTCGCTGCCCGTTTTTCATCAAAATCGATACCTAAACCAGGCTTATCACTTGGGTGCATGTAGCCGTCTTTAAATGTCCAGTTAGGGCTAAAGACAGAGAGCATTTCTTCGGAGTACCCCATAAATTCTTGTACACCAAAGTTGGGTACCCATAGGTCAAAGTGCAGGGCAGCGGCGTGACAAATAGGGGACAGATCGGATGGGCCATGTGAGCCCGTTCTAACTTGATAAAGTGAGGCGAAATCTGCAATTCGACGCATACCTGTGATACCGCCCGCATGTGTAATAGTGGTACGGATATAGTCGATAAGCTGTTCTTCGATTAGTTGTTTGCAGTCCCAAATACTATTGAAAACTTCACCAACGGCGATTGGGGTGACTGTGTGCTGGCGGATCAGTCTAAAACAGGATTGATTTTCCGCTGGTGTTGGATCTTCCATCCAAAATAAACGTGCATCTTCAATACTTTTACCAAAGCGAGCCGCTTCAATCGGTGTTAAGCGGTGATGCACATCGTGCAGGAGGTGTTCATTGAAACCGTATTTATCGCGAACAGCTTCAAACAGTTTTGGCATGAAATCGAGGTATTTTTCGGTTGACCAAAGTTGTTCTTCGGGGTGGTGTCCTTTGGTGGCAGGTTCGTAAGCAAGGTTTTGTCCTTTGCTTTGACCATAGGTCGTTGCCATACCAGGGATCCCACACTGCACGCGGATAGCTTTAAAGCCTTTTTCCTTATATTTTGCGTAGTTATCTAATGCTTCAGGAATATCTTTACCTGTTGTATGGCAGTACACCATCACGCCTTCACGGGATGCTCCACCTAATAATTGGTATACAGGCAAGTTAGCAATTTTGCCTTTAATATCCCATAAAGCCATGTCGATGGCTGAAATGGCAGACATGGTCACTGGGCCTCTACGCCAATAAGCCCCTTTGTAGAAAAACTGGTAAATATCTTCAATTTTGTGTGGGTCACGACCAATGAGCTGAGGGCATAGGTGGTCTTTTAAGTATGAAACAACGGAGAGTTCACGACCATTGAGTGTCGCGTCACCCACGCCATACACGCCTTCATCCGTGGTAATTTTTAATGTGACAAAGTTACGACCGGGGCTACATACAAACACTTCTGCGTTTACGATTTTCATTTTTGCCCATATCCATATTTATGTTAACCAACTGATCAACCAAAATGAGAGAAAAACACCTAACTGGTTTATTTATTGGTTGACCAAATTTTCTTTTTTTCACTCTACCAACCAAGAAATTAAAAGACAACGACTAAAAAGCCGACAATAAGTGAAGGTGATCACAAATTGGTTAACTAATTTGGCCAAAATAATGGATAAATTGGTTGACCATTATCAAGAGTGACGATAATCTACAATGGAAGAACTAAATTTAATTCGACAACGCGTTGTACATATATATGAAAACTCAATACCGCTCGTACCAGTACCTAGGTCAGCAGTTAAAAGAGCTCATTGCATCTGGTGAATATCCGATAGGAAGTCGTTTAATGCCAGAACGTGAGATCGCTAAAAAATATGATGTCAGTCGCTCATTGGTACGTGAAGCGCTCATCATGCTGGAAATTGAAAAGTTGGTTTCTATCAAGAAGGGTTCAGGTGTTTATGTCATTAATCATCCAGACTTGCTTATTGATGAAATCAAGAGTTTGGATCATGGGCCTTTTGAAATTCTACAAGCTCGCCAAGTGATTGAAAGCGCAATTGCGGCATGCGCTGCCTTGTCAGCAACAAAAGCAGATATCCAAGAAATCCGTGCGTTACTCGAAGATGAACGGATTAAAGTTGCTAATAATGAAAGTGATGATGAAAATGATCATAAGTTTCATGTGCTTATTGCTCGCGCAAGTAAGAACGACATGATGGCGAAGATCATTGATGATATTTGGGCTGTACGGTTACAAAGTCCAATGTGGGACAAATTGCATGAGCATATCGATAACACGACTTACCGTAAGAAGTGGTTGATTGATCATGAAAATATTTTAAATGCACTACAAAAGCGTGACCCTGAATTGGCGAAAAAAGAGATGTGGCAACACTTAGAGAATGTCAAAAATACTCTAATGCAGCTTTCCGATTTTGACGACCCCAATTTTGATGGTTATTTATTTGAAACAATTCCTTATCAGACTATTTTTGAATAAGTGAAGGAGATGTACTCATGGAGCATACGTGGCGTTGGTATGGGCCTAATGACCCAGTTTCTTTAAGTGATGCAAGGCAAGCTGAGGCGACAGGGATCGTCTCTGCTCTCCATCATATTCCAAACGGTGTTGTTTGGAGTGTTGAGGAAATCGTAAAGCGTAAGGCTATCATTGAGGACGCTGGTTTAGTTTGGTCTGTTGTTGAAAGCATCCCTGTTCACGAAGATATTAAAACCCAACAGGGTGATTTCGAAAAATATATTCAGAATTATCAGCAAAGTATTCGCAATTTAGCCTCATGTGGCATTAAAACAATTTGCTATAACTTCATGCCAATTCTTGATTGGACGCGTACCGACCTTGGCTATACGTTGCCTGATGGTTCTAAAGCATTACGCTTTGATAATATCGCGTTTGCAGCATTTGAAATTCATATTTTAAAACGTGAAAATGCAGCAGCAAGTTATTCAGAACAAGAAGTTAAAGAGGCGGCTGAATATTATGCGGCAATGTCATCCGACGATATTGATAATTTAATTAAAACCATTATTGCAGGGCTACCTGGAGCAGAAGAGGGCTATACATTAGACCAATTCCGTGAGCGCTTAGCATTGTATAATGATATTGATAAAAACCAATTGCGTGAAAACTTACGTTATTTCTTGCAGAAAATCGTACCTGTCTGTGAAGAAGAAAATGTTGTATTAGCAATTCACCCTGATGACCCACCACGCCCTATTTTAGGTTTACCACGTATTGTTTCAACAATTGAAGATATGCAGTTTATTAAAGAAAGCTGCGATAGTATTCATAATGGTTTTACGATGTGTACAGGCTCATATGGTGTACGCGCAGATAACGACCTTGTGAAAATGATTAATACATTTGGGGATCGTATTCATTTTACACATTTGCGTTCAACGGTGAGAGAAGAAAACCCAAATACTTTCCATGAAGGGAACCACATTGCGGGTGATGTCGACATGTTCGAAGTCGTTAAAGCGATTTTAGCGATTGAACAAAAACGCAATGAGGCGGGTTTACCACCTATTCCAATGCGTCCTGACCATGGTCACCAAATTTTGGATGACCTAAAGAAAGTTACAAACCCAGGTTACTCAGCGATTGGTCGTTTAAAAGGACTGGCGGAAGTACGGGGATTAGAGCTAGCACTTAAGCGGATGTATTATCCTGAGTTATTAAAAGCATAATTTATCTTCATAATGCTTGCTTTGATGATTTGGCATTATTGAACTATCGAATAGTTAGATATACTTAAATATACGCGATCAAGATAAACTGGTCGCGTATATAAATACGGTTTTAAATTAAAATTTAGCACCCCATCTATGATATCTTGGTAAAATATTGCCAAATTTAATGCTGTGTTTTTATTATGACTGAATTTTCCCTAATAGTAACCCCGTTAATTTTTCAAGTTATCTAATATTAATATATTGTTATTTAATATTTTATTTATACTCTCATTGTGGGCGGGATTTTATTAAATAACGCAATGCTATCGTCTGAAATAAGTAGTTTGTTTTTCTACTAACATGTTCTTTCCAAGCTTTTATCGAGTAAAATTAAACCTTGCGATATCCCTAAGGATGTGACGTTGATAGGTTCATCCGATTGATTTAGTGAACTATTTTTAGTCAGAGAAATAAATTGGTTTAATTATTTTGAGAAAAATATAACTGTCCTTAGTTGGTTGGTAGATTATAAGTTAGGTTATCAGACCATTGATAATGTATTACGATAAAAAATGCAATTAATATTATTATAAAAGCATTAGATTGCTAATGTTGGTTTAACTATATTTTTGATTTCACTATAATTAGATAAGAAATAAAATTGAGTGATTTGGACGTAAAATTAACAATACGTGAGTTGTTTCTCTTTATTTTCTTTCTCTGTAATAATTTATTATTACTGATTAAAACGAAATTTTATTTAACTGTATTTATTGAATGATTAATAATTTTGATATTATTAAAATTTTATGAACTTCACAGGTTAGAGTGCTTCGATAATTTATAGCATTGAAATAGGCATAATCCATACTTCAAAAACGGATTTTTATCGATTACTCAATATCATAATTGCCGATTCTTTAAGGTAAATTTGTCGGTGTTTTTTCTTTAGTTGTCCGCAAAACCCTTATCAGATCAAATACCCGTATTGATACAAAGGGGTTAAGGTAGCGACCCAACCAAATTTGTTTTATCCTGAGCAGTTAATAGCAGCAATTTTTGCTGATGGCATAAAATAGGAATGATAAATTTGTGTATAGGCTTACCCTATATGCTCAAAAAATCGTTCAGAAAATAGAAAAGTGAGAATGCAATGGGTATTCGTATCGTTCCTAAAGAAGAGTTAGGACAAGAAAGATTAAAAGAAAAAGGCATTGGTTTTATTCCGCCAGTACTGTTCCCTAACTTAAAAAGCTTATACCAACGTCGAGCTGAGAGACTGAAAGAGCTAGGTATTGGGGAACATCCTTTTGCTGATTATCTTAGCTTTGCAGCTGAAGTGGCAACTGCACAACATAATGCACAGCATGATAATCCACTAGATATTGATATGACAGTAGTTTTAGAGCGTTCAATTCATACTAATAATCCGCCGTTGGATGCTAAAACGCTGCCTCGTACAACACATTGGCATAAATTATTAAAATCAATAATTGCAGAATTAATGCCAGTTGTTCCTGAATCTGTACGTCCAGCGCTCGAAAATTTAGATAAGGCATCTGAAAATGAATTAGAGGCCATGGCAACAGCGTTATTAAATGAAGAGTTTGAAAAGGTACCTGCAGATAAGTCTATGTTTATCTGGGCCGCGCTTTCTGTTTATTGGGCGCAAATGGCGGCGAATATTCCAGGTAAAGCGCGTGCAGAACACGGTGATCATCGTCATTTTTGCCCTGTGTGTAATAGCATGCCTGTTTCTAGCATCGTTCAAATTGGGACTTCTCAAGGTCTACGCTATTTACACTGTAACTTGTGTGAAACTGAATGGCACATGGTGAGAGTGAAGTGCAGCAATTGCGAGCAAACAGGTAAGTTAAACTATTGGTCTCTTGATGATGAAAATGCGGCGGTGAAGGCGGAAAGTTGCGGCGATTGCGGCAGTTATCTTAAAATTCTTTACCAAGAAAAAGAAGCCAAAGTGGAAGCCGTTGCGGATGATTTAGCCTCAATTATTCTTGATGCTCGTATGGAAGAAGAAGGCTTTGCTCGTAGCAGTATTAACCCATTCCTGTTTCCTGGCGAAAAGTAAGTTGTAAAAGAGAATAGTGACTATGGTGGAAGCAAACTTAGCGTTATATCGACAATTACCCTCAATTGACAAACTATTGCAGCTTGATGAAGTGCAAATATTGGTTGAACAGTCGGGGTTGCATTGGGTCACCACGTGTTTACGTGAAATGCAGGAACAAGCGCGAAAGTGTATCTCTCAGCAGGGACAGCTACCAGATTGGCATATTGACTGGCTAAAAGAACTCGCTAAACGCCACGATGAATTAGGCCAAAGTGCATTAAAAAATGTCTTTAATCTAACGGGAACGGTTTTGCATACCAATCTTGGGCGAGCAGTGATGTCCAAAACAGCGATTGACGCAGTTAGCAAAGCGATGAGTTCATCTGTCACATTAGAATATTCTCTTGATGGCGCAATGCGTGGTCATCGGGATCGCGCAATTGCAGACTTACTTTGCGAGCTCACAGGCGCAGAGGATGCTTGTATTGTAAATAATAATGCCGCAGCAGTTTTATTGTTGCTTGCAACGGTGGCAAATGGTCAGCAAGTGATTGTTTCTCGCGGTGAGTTGGTTGAAATTGGCGGTGCTTTTCGTGTGCCAGATGTAATGTCTCAAGCGGGTTGCCAACTGGTTGAAGTGGGTACCACTAATCGTACTCACTTACGTGATTACGAAAATGCGATTAATGAGCACACCGCACTATTAATGAAGGTGCATACCAGTAACTATAGCATTGAAGGCTTCACCGCTGAGGTTGAAGGTCATGAACTGGCTGAGTTAGGCAAAAAATACCAGCTTCCCACAGCAATTGATTTAGGCAGTGGTTCCATGATTGATATGACGGCATATGGTTTGCCTGAGGAGCCTATGCCTCATACTTATCTCACTCAAGGTATTGATTTGGTTTCTATTTCAGGAGATAAACTGCTAGGAGGCCCACAAGCAGGTATCATTCTTGGAAAGAAAAAATGGATCGATGCTATACAAAAACATCCGTTAAAACGTGCATTGCGAGTCGACAAAATGACGTTAGCGGCACTGGAAGCGACATTAAAGCTCTATCTTACCCCTGAAAAACTGACTAATGATTTACCGACATTACGTTGGTTAACGCGTGACCCTGAGACAATTCGTCGTAGTGCAGATAATGTGTTAGTGGCTTTACAGGCATTCTATGGTGACAAGTTTATCGTTGAAATTGAACCTTGCTTGTCACAAATTGGTAGTGGCTCATTACCTATTGATAGATTGCCAAGCTTTGCGATTACCTTTGCGCCTCTCAATGGTAAAGGCGGTACATTGGAGCAGTTAGCGTCTCATTGGCGTCAACTATCTGAACCTGTGATTGGACGAATGAAAGATGGGAAACTGTGGCTAGATTTGCGCTGCCTCGATGATGAACATACATTATTACAGGTTTTACTTTCATGATTTTCGCAACTGCAGGCCATGTTGACCATGGAAAAACATCATTAATTCAACTAATTACAGGCATAAACACTGCGCATCTTCCTGAAGAGAAAAAGCGTGGGATGACTATCGATTTGGGCTATGCCTATTGGCCTCAACGTGATGGTAGTGCTATTGGTTTTATTGATGTTCCAGGGCATGAAAAGTTCTTAGCTAATATGTTGGCGGGAATCGGCGGGATTAATCATGCACTTCTTGTCGTGGCGTGTGATGATGGCGTGATGGCGCAAACTCTTGAGCACTTGTCTATTTTAAGGCTTGCAGGTTGCCAAGATCTTACGGTTATTTTAACGAAAGCAGACCGCGCTGATGATTTACGTATCGAACAGGTGGCTGAACAGGTTAAAGCTGAATTATCTCAACAAGGTTGGCCTAATGCGACTTTGTTTATCACCTCGACCCTAGATGGGCGCGGTATTGATGCATTACGCGAATACTTGCAGCAGTTACATCAGCAAAGTGGAACACATGAAAATTTACAACGCCGTTTTCGCTTAGCGATAGACCGTGTTTTCCATGTTAAAGGCGCAGGGATTGTTGTTACAGGAACGGCCCTTGCAGGCCAAGTTCAAGTCGGCGGCTCATTGTGGGTGACAGGCGCAGATAAGCAAGTGCGCGTTAGGGGGATCCATCGGCAAAATCAACCTGCAGATTTTGCACAGGCGGGTGACCGTGTTGCATTAAATCTTTCAGGTGATATTGATAAAGAAGATATCACCCGAGGTGATTGGTTACTGGCCGAAAAACCTGCATTTATTGCTAATCGTGTGATTGTTGAACTGGAGTGTGACTCGCTAATTAAGCATTGGCAGCCTGTCCACTTATACCATGGTGCTAGTCATATCACTGGGCGAGTTTCTTTATTGGTTGAGCAAGGGGAAACACCTGTTCTTGCCGAGTTAATTTTAGATACCCCATTATGGTTAGCTGATAATGACCGATTGATTATTCGAGATATCAGTGCCCGCCAAACATTAGGGGGGGCTAGAGTGCTCAGATTAACCTCTCCTCGTCGAGGAAAGCGCCTTCCAGAATTTTTAGATTGGTTAGCTTTATTGTCGAAAGAAGATGATGAGCTAACGCATTTCAAGTTGCAACTTCCTCAAGGTGAATTAAACCTACAAGATTATGGTTGGGCTAGGCAGTTAACAGGTGATGCACTTGAAAACATATTAGTGCAAACGGATGCAGAACATGTTGGAAATAGCGTTCTCTCTGCGTTTAAAGCACAAACTGCGAAAGACCGATTAATTCAAACTCTTGAAAAATTTAATGAAGTACATAGCGACCAGATAGGCGTTGGAAAAGCGCGTTTAAAACGTATGGCACTGCCTTCAATGAGTGATGCGTTAGTTTTCAAATTAATTAATGACTTGATTGAAAATGGAACGATTAAGCAAACGCGCGGTTGGTTGCATATGCCGCAGCATGGACTTATTTTTGATGCCCAGCAGGAAGTGATTTGGCAACAAATTTTCCCTTTATTGACGCGCAATGAGGCATGGTGGGTACGTGATTTAGCAGTAGAAACTGGGCATGAAGAAGAGGCTATGCGCCGAGTACTCAAAAAAGCGGCTCAAATGGGGTTAATTACCGCTATTGTTCGTGATCGTTATTATAGCCATGAGCAAATTAATCATTTCGCATCACTAATCCACCGTCATTGTTTGGAAAATGACGTCATTTTTGCTGCTGATTTTCGTAATGAGTTAGGGATTGGTCGAAAACTTGCGATACAAATTCTTGAGTTTTTTGACAAAAGCGGTTTTACTCGTCGTAAAGGCGATGGTCACTATTTACGAGATAAAGGCATTTTCGTTGAATAAATTGAGTGTTTTGATCCGCTATAGTGGTGCCTCATAGCAAACCCCTCATATTAAACTTGTGGTAAAACTGATGAAGAAAAAGTTATTTGCAGGCTTTTATCTAGCATTGATTTTTATTGGCTCTCTTTTCTTGGTGTTTGAGAAAGGTAGCGTGATTTATCCTGCTCTCATATCGCTCAGTGTATATGCTGTGTTATTTGGTATTTTAATGGTATTAACCGCACGCTGGTTATTTTCTGTCGTAATTACCAGTACCCTGTTTATTATCATAAAATTCCTAAATCAGTTAAAAGTCCATTATTACAAAGAACAGCTTTTCTTCACTGATATTAATATTATGACAGACACCTCTAATATGGGCACGTTAAGCCATTATTGGTTAGCAGGTGTTGCGCTAGTTGGGCTATTAATTCTACTGGTCGTTAATGGTGCCATTAGTTGGCGTTTAATTAAGTCGAGCAAATCACATGTTTCACGCATTTTAGGTGTGATACTGGTTGTTGTGGGTTATTTTGGCGCTAATTTTGCTAGCTCCCATTATTATGACCGATGGTCCCAGACGTTGCCAAAAGGCCGCGGGACTGTGACTAATATCATTATGTCCGCAAAAAATTCCAGTTACCAATCTCCTGAGTTTGTGGGTACCGCTGACTACTTTATCGAAAAAGCGGCGACAGTCTCATTAAACAATAGCACCTCGTCAGAAAAGCCAGACATTGTTTTATTACTGCAAGAATCAACGGTTGACCCGCACATTTATGATTTGCCAGAAGGCACGAAACTCCCTAATTTATTTATGTTCCAGCAGGATGCAGGGGTCATTGCTCATAGTCAAATGCGAGTCCAAACCTTTGGAGGTGGCACTTGGTTATCTGAGTTTTCAGCGTTAACTGGGTTAAATAGTGATGATTTCGGGGCACAAAAAAGTGGTGTGTTTTACTTTATTGTCGATAACTTGAAAAATAGCTTATTTAAAGAAATGAAAGCCAATGGTTATTATACTGTTGTGCTGACGCCATTTAATAAAGGGGCTTATCATTCGGGTCATGCATATGAAACATTAGGTGTGGATAGAATTATTCAGCCCCAGGAACTTGGCTACCCAGGGAAATTACAAGATAATCTATGGACTATTAGCACGGACGACATGCTGAAGTACGTCAAAGAAATCTTAGCAAAAGAAACGGATAAGCCAGTCTTTATTTTCTCTTTAACCATGTATGAACATGGGCCTTATAAAGAAACACATAGTGATGATTTCGGTATAAAAGATAAAATTAAGCATCAAGATGCAGCTGGTGAATTTAGCCACTATATGGAAAAAATTACCGCGTCCGATGGGGCGATGCGAGATTTCGCTGAGTTTATTGATAAGCGCGACCGCCCGTTAATGTTTTTATATTTTGGGGATCATCAACCAGGTATTAGCCTAAATCAGTACGATTCACCATTTTCATCCCCTGCGTATTTAACGCAATTTACATTGCGGGACAATTTAAAATCAGGTACTGCAATCAAAACAGGGGAATTAACCGATATTTCATTCTTGGGTGGAATTTTGCTGGAAAGAGCAAACTTAAAGATTTCTCCATTCTATGAAGCAAATATCAAAATGCGTCATTTATGTGATGGTAAGCTCAATGATTGTGAAGACCAAAAATTGTTAGATAGTTACCGTAATTACATTTATCGCACATTGGAAGCGGCAGATAAAAGCGGTACTCAATAAATTGTGATGATTGGCCGCAGGTTGGAGCAAACTTGCGGCTTTCTTTTATGTCTATTTTTGAAATCTTAATACTTCCTTAAAATTCACTGCTTTTTTACACATTATTATTCTAACCATAAAACCATTCACTGTTTTTTTTGTCTTAAATTAAGTTAATTTTTTCTGTGAAACTTGGTGCTCTATTGAGCTTTGTGAATGGTTTAATGCTAGAAGACGATAAATATGAAATACTTGGTCACGGGAAGTGCGGGTTTTATTGGTTTTAGATTGTGTCAGCGTTTATTAGAAAATGGGCATGAAGTCGTTGGAATTGATAACCTAAATGCCTATTACGATCAGGGCCTTAAACAATCTCGTTTACATTTATTAGAGCAACACCCCTTATTTCGCTTTATTCACCTTGATTTGACGGATCGTGAAACGGTCAGAGTACTATGTACCCAAGAGCAGTTTGACCGAGTGATCCACCTTGCCGCTCAAGCTGGTGTGCGTTACTCGTTAGAAAATCCATTTGCTTACGCGGACAGCAACTTAACTGGGCATTTATCGATTTTAGAAGGCTGCCGTCAAGCGAAAGTGAAGCATCTGGTGTATGCTTCTTCTAGTTCTGTATACGGTGTGACGGATAATGCGCCATTTACCACGGACATGCCTACAGATCACCCCATTTCATTGTATGCCGCAACAAAGAAAGCCAATGAATTAATGTCCCATTCCTATTCACACCTATATCAGTTGCCAACAACAGGTTTGCGCTTCTTTACGGTATATGGGCCATGGGGACGTCCTGATATGGCGTTATTTAAATTTACTAAAGCCATTTTAGCGGGCGAAGCTATTGATGTTTATAATAACGGCAATCTGAGCCGTGATTTCACTTTTGTTGATGATATTGTCGAAGGGGTGATACGAATTTCCGATATAATCCCTCAAGCAGACCCAAACAATCATTCGACATCACCAGCGCAAAGCAGCGCACCGTATCGCATCTATAATATTGGTAACGGCCAGCCCGTTAAGTTGATTGAGTTTATTTCTGCGTTAGAAAAAGCCCTTGGAAAAGAAGCAATTAAAAACTTTTTACCGATGCAAGCTGGGGATGTGTACACAACGTGGGCAGATACTGAAGACCTGTTTAATGTAATAGGTTATCGCCCACAGGTTTCTATTGAACAGGGTGTTCAGGCGTTTGTTGATTGGTATCGTTCTTATTACCATCAATAATATCAACAACCTGTAATATCCGTAGCAGGATTTGAGAGGCAAGTTTGAAAATAGCAATCGCAGGGACTGGCTACGTCGGTCTATCTAACGCCATGTTACTGTCACAACACCACGAAGTGGTTGCTGTGGACATCATTCCCGAAAAAGTGGCGATGTTGAACAACCACCAATCACCCATTGTCGACACGGAGATTGAGCAGTTTTTAACGGAAAAAACACTGCATTTCCGCGCCACGGAAGATAAAGTGGAAGCTTATACGGGTGCGCAGTACGTTATTGTTGCTACGCCAACAGACTATGACCCAAAAACTAACTATTTCAATACTAAATCGGTGGAATCGGTTATTCATGATGTAAATAAAATCAACCCAACCGCCACGATTATCGTGAAATCGACCATTCCTGTCGGTTTTACCGCACGTTTGCGGGAAGAATTTGGCTACACCAACGTGATTTTCTCCCCCGAATTTCTACGTGAGGGCCGCGCATTGTGGGATAACCTTCATCCGTCCCGTATTGTGGTCGGTGAGCGCTCTGAGCGCGCGCAGATTTTTGCCGATTTGTTGCTGGAAGGTGCCATCAAAAAAGACGTTCCTGTGTTATTCACGGATGGAACTGAAGCCGAAGCCATTAAGTTGTTCGCTAACACTTACTTAGCGATGCGCGTGGCGTATTTTAATGAGCTAGACACTTACGCAGAAAGCCGCGGTTTAAATGCACGCCAAATTATTGAAGGTGTTTCGTTAGACCCACGTATTGGCAGCCATTATAACAACCCATCATTCGGTTACGGCGGTTATTGTTTACCGAAAGATACCAAGCAATTGCTGGCTAACTACGATGATGTGCCGAACAACCTGATTAACGCGATTGTCGAATCCAACCGCACGCGTAAAGACTTCATTTCGGACGCAATTATTGCCAAAGCACCACGTAAAGTTGGTGTCTATCGCTTAGTGATGAAAGCCGGTTCAGATAATTTCCGTGCTTCTGCGGTGCAGGGCATCATGAAGCGCATCAAAGCCAAAGGCATTGAAGTGGTGGTGTATGAGCCTGTGATGAAAGAAACCGAGTTTTTCCGTTCAAAAGTGGTCAATGATTTAGCGGAATTTAAAGCTCAATGCGACATCATTTTGGCTAACCGTATGGTGCCTGAAATCGAAGATGTGGCAGACAAAGTGTATACCCGTGATTTATTTGGTAATGACTAAATATTAATAGTAAGAATGGGTTGGCAGTTTGCCAGCCTATTTTTCACCTTTTCCTTCCTAAAAACCGCTCATTTTGTGCGGTATTCCACAACTTCTTTATTTTTGAACCATTTTTGCAAGAATCGCTAAGAAATGTCTTTTTTCATTTGTTAGCATCCGCCGATTGATTAAAAAGCGGGCGCTCTGTCATGCAAAAAATTATAAAAAAACAAAGAGGTGACTTCATAACTTACCAAAAAGCAGGTGAAATTGATTTTTGGCAAGTCATGACTGACTATATTGATGGACGAATTGTTGGTAAAGATTTAGGCAGTGGAAATACAGAACGAAGTGTCGAACGTATTCAACTAAATGGCCAAAATTATATTATCAAATGTGAAAAAGAGCGGGATAAACGCATTGAAAAAAGAGTAATGCGTATGTTATCTGGCCCATTTTATTCACGTTTATTAATGCGTTTAGTCTCCGCACAAAATCAGGGCTGCACTGTTACAAATGACATCTATTTTGTGGCAGAAAAAATGCAATGCCGCGAATCAGTTGAAACGTGGATTATTGCTGAATATGTTGAAGGAACTGTCCTATCAGAATTGGATGATCTAACACCTTATTATGCTGAAATGAAATCGGTTATCGACCAACTTCATCGCTATGGTTTATCTTCTAATGACATTCATGCAGGAAACTTTGTTTTGACAGAGAATGGACTGAAAGTGATTGATTTGTCTGATTACGGAAATTTAACCATATGTAAAGCAAATGATTTAATCGCCTTAAAACGTTTTTATGGTATTGAGCCAGACAAAAAAAACGGGGCTTATCGGTTTATTCGTTTTAGGGATAACTTTCGCCATTGGTCTAGAAAGTTGCGAGGTAAGAAAACTCGGTTATAGACTAAATTGAGTTTTCTTATCGGTGAATTTATGGGTTTAATTGATAAAGTGCATCTAAAAACTCAGGGATAAAGCTACCAGTACCGCGACAGCGATGTGTCGCTGTTTCCCCTGCCTGTTTCATTAGTGCACAAGCGGTTGCAACATGTTGTAGCCTATCACCAGATAGCGCACAGCTAGCGGCAACGACAGCGGATAGTGCGCATCCCGTCCCAACTACGCGAGTCATTAAAATATCCCCGCCTGCGATAGCAATTGTGCGTTTGCCATCAGTGACATAATCAATTTCGCCACTGATGGCGACAATGGTGTTCGCTTGTTTGGCCAGTGATTTTGCTGCAGGAAGGGCATCATTTGTGGAGTTTAGGGAGTCTACCCCTCGACCACCGAGACTGTTACCTGCTAATGCCATAATTTCGGATGCATTGCCCCGAATTGCAGCAGGTTTAAGGCCAAGAAGCTCATGACAGAAGCGGGTACGAAAAGTGAGAGCACCAACAGCTACAGGGTCAAGAACCCAAGGTTTTTCCGCGGTATTTGCACTATGTACAGCGCGTTTCATTGCTTGTTGCCTATCCGTCGTGAGTGTTCCCACATTAATTAATAAACTGTTTGCTATGGCAGCAAATTGCTCAGCTTCTTCAGGTTCAATGACCATGGCAGGGGAACAATTTAGCGCTAACAGAACATTTGCGGTAAAGGTTTGAACGACATCATTGGTCATGCAGTGAACGAGAGGAGATTTGCTGTGAAGTTGCTGTAATATCGGTGATATTACAGCATCGTTGATATGTTCAAATTCGATCATGATCCCCTCATTTTGCGTGATAGAGTATAAAATAGTGGATTTATTCTACACTCTATCCCTCTTAATGAAAGAAGTCGTTAATCTGAAAGGTAATTTTCCATTACCATTCCCCCAGCACCTTGTGCGACAATTTCATAAGAGTCATTAGCTGCATAAATACGTGTTTTGATATGAGGGAAGGCGGCTAATTTTTCTTCAACGGACTTTTTCGTCATCTCAAAGAAATGATTTTTTGGTGTTAAGGTTCCACCACAAACAACGACATCTGCTTGAGTCGTTAAAATAGCATTCGCGATAGCGATTCCATAATAATAAGCCGCTTCTTCAAGAGCTTCGAGACAAATGGTGTCGTTTAATGTCAGCGCTTGGAAAATTGTGTGGTAGTTAATATCTGCTTCATTATTAACAAGATCATTAATGACCGAGCTTTTACCTAATCGGAGTTGTTGGATCACCCGAGATTTTATGGCGGACAACGAGCTGTATTGCTTTAAACAGCCAAACGAGCCACATTCACAGCGTTGCCCATTAATATCAATCGTTGTATGGCCAAATGCCTGCGCAGTGCTAATTGGTGCGGGTGCGTAATGATTATTGATGATCGTGCAACTGCGAATGTCCGTGTCGCAGGTGGTAAATAAAAATCGTTGGCTATCAGACGTATAATGTAAACGGTATTCGGCGAATGCGGCAAAACTGATCCCGCTTCCCAGTAGCACAAAGCACGGTACTTTTTGCGTGATGTAGTTATAGAGCCCTTTGATGCGCGAGTTATATTGATGATAGGGGAGTTTGTCACGCTCTAAAATATGGTCGATAGCAATGCCGATACCGAGCAGGTTTTCTACACTTAGTTGATGTCCTGCAAGGAGGGAGTCAACTTTACTAAGCAGATGATCGAGCATGTTCTCAGCCGTTTCAAGGTGCTCATATTTGACTTTCACCATCCCTAGAATTTCGAGTTTTAGGTTTTGTAAAACAATGGTGGAATAGATATCACTCATTTCAATACCAACAAGGTAACCATCCGCAGGGTTGATACTGTACAAAATGGGCTTACGTCCTCCTGTGGATTCACCCAGCTCAGAGGTTGAAATTAATTGGCATTTACTCAGCTCATCTAGCAATCTTGCACAGGTGGCTGGCTTCATACTCGCGAGTGTAGCGAGCATCTCGGCTCGAATTGGCCCGTGATTGAGAACTAATCGGTAAAGCACTTTCAGTTTTTGTGTTTTTGAATTTTTTGAGGTGCGAAATTCATTTAATAATGTATGTAACAAGCGCCCCACTCCTTTTCGTTCCAACCATTAGGCTTAAGATTACCAAATCTATATATAAAGTTCTGCATTATGCCGCACATCATACCTAAAATCTTTTTCTTAAAATGAGATTAAGATCGCTGTTCTGTTTCTAAATTACGCTATGATCGATTTCAACAATCAGTATTCGATTTTAATTTGGAGATAGCCATGCACCAGACGAAAGATATTTTAGAAAGCCTGAAATTTATTCAGTCACGTACGGAATTAAAGCCAACTGTTGGGATTATTTTAGGCTCTGGATTGGGCCCATTTGCAGATACGCTAGAGAATGCGGTTCATATTCCTTATAGCGAAGTGCCTCATTTTGCTAAGTCTGAGGCTGTTGGCCATGCGAATGAATTAGTGATTGGTACGATTGCTGGCAAAACGGTAGTTGCGATGAAAGGCCGTTTTCACTATTACGAAGGTTTTTCATTAGACCAAGTGACTTTCCCTGTGCGTTTGATGAAAGCACTCGGTGTCGAAAAATTAATTATCACTAACGCCTGTGGCGCGGTAAATACCGATTTTAACCCAGGTGACCTGATGATTATTACCGATCACATTAACCTGACAGCAAATAATCCATTAATGGGGCCGAATAACCCTGAGTTGGGTGTTCGTTTCTTGGATGTGAGCGAGGTATACAACAAAGAGTTACGCCAAACAATCAAAGATGTTGCTTCTGAACAGGGTGTTTCTGTACGTGAAGGGGTTTACGCATGGTGGACAGGCCCGACTTACGAAACACCAGCGGAAATTCGCATGATCAGAACATTAGGGGCTGATGCAGTCGGTATGTCGACAGTACCAGAAGCATTAGTTGCACATCATTCACAAATTAAAACCGTAGGAATTTCCTGCTTAACTAATATGGCATGCGGAATTTTGGAACAACCCTTAAGTCATGATGAAGTGATTGAAACCGCAGAAAAAGTGAAAGCGACATTCTTGAAACTCGTCACGGGTGTGATTGCGCGTTTCTAATTTAAAGACTCTTTTTCTCAAAATAAAATAAAGATGCTGTAATTATTAATAAGGTGAATATTGAAATGAAATTTAAAGGTCTGATTTTAGTTTCTTTAGGCGCTTGTAGTTATGGCATTCTTTCAACATTAGTTGTACTGGCTTATCGCGCAGGTTATTCCTTGAATGATGTAATCGGTAGCCAAACGGTACTTGGTGCAATTTTGTTATGGTTTTTTGTTGTTGTCGGCGCATTAGTGAAAAAAGCTCGCTTAATGTGGCCAACTCGGCAACAAGGTCTTTTGATGTTGTTAACGGGGACGACGACGGGCCTAACGGGGTTATTATATTACGCATCGTTGCAGTATTTATCCCCAGCATTAGGTGTGGTGCTATTTCTGCAATTTACATGGATGGGAGTGGCGATTAATGCTGTCGTAAACCGTCAAATACCACCATTAATGACAATTGTTTCTGTAATAGTGATCTTAATTGGTACCATACTGGCGACAGGGTTATTAAATAGCCAAGATATCGTATTTCATTGGGCAGGCGTGCTATTAGGATTATGTGCAGCATTATCAAATGCGATACGGGTGTATGTGAGTGGCGCATTGGCTGTAAAAACGGATCCGATGATGCGCTCGGCAATTATGGTGACGGGAGGCGCAATCTTGACCTCTATTATCGTGCCACCAACATTCTTATTTAGTGTATCAACGTTTCAATCGCTATTTTTTACTTATGGATTACCTCTGGCTTTCTTTGGTTCTTTCTTCGGTATGTGGATGTTTGCTAAAGGCACACCTCTGATTGGTACAAGCTTAGCGACCATTGTGAGCTCAATGCAGCTGCCCGTTACTATTTTACTGTCAGTGACTGTTCTGCAATTACCCCTCGAATTCATTCAGTTTGTAGGTGTTGCCGTCATTTTAATGGGGGTGGCTATCGCTGAGCTGAAAATAAAAATAAACACATGTAACTCCAAACGGAGCTTTGTATGAACATTAAATCCCGCTTGAAAATCATGCTTTTCCTGCAATATTTTGTTTGGGGAAGTTGGTTAGTTACGCTCGGCTCGTACATGATGAAAACTTTGAGTTTCTCAGGTGCTGAAGTTGGTTTAGTTTATAGCTCTAAAGGCATTGCGGCTATTTTAATGCCAGGGCTTATCGGCATTATTGCGGATAAATATATCCCAGCGAATCGCTTATATATGATCTGCCATTTGATAGGGGCAGCTGCACTATTTTATGCCGCTACAGTCACCAGCTCATCGGTGATGTTTTGGGTGATGTTGATAAATGCGATGGCATTTATGCCGACAATTGCCCTTTCAAATACCATTAGTTATTCATCACTAAGCCAATACCAATTGGATTCGGTCAGTAACTTCCCTCCAATTCGTGTATTTGGAACGGTTGGGTTTATTGTCGCCATGTGGAGTATTAGCTTATTAAAATTTGAACTCAGCAGTATGCAACTATATATAGCAGGGGGATGTTCGCTGCTATTAGCCGCATATTCCCTAACATTACCTAAAATTGAAGTGAATAAAAAAGCCATTTCAAGTAGCTGGATGAGCAAGCTAGGCTTAGATGCGTTAGTGTTATTTAAGAAGCCAATAATGGCTGTATTTTTCTTATTCGCTATGTTGCTTGGTGCGGTTTTACAAATAACCAATACATTTGGTAACCCGTTCTTACATGATTTTGGTCTCAATCCGCTGTATCAAGATAGTTTAGTGGTGCAATATCCCTCCATATTATTATCTATCTCGCAAATGGCGGAAGTGTGTTTTATTTTAGCAATTCCATTCTTCTTAAAACGCTATGGCATTAAAACCGTTATGTTATTAAGTATGTTTGCATGGACATTGCGGTTTGGGTTCTTTGCCTTCGGAGATCCATCAGCGATTGGTTTGATGTTCTTAATCATGTCGATGATTGTGTATGGTTGTGCATTTGATTTCTTTAATATTTCAGGTTCAATATTTATTGAACGAGAAGTCGATACACGAATGCGTGCGAGTGCCCAAGGGTTATTTATGACCATGGTGAATGGTGTCGGTGCTTATTTTGGTGCAATTCTCAGCGGGTTGGTTGTCGATTACTATACTGTTGACGGTATTAAAGATTGGCAAATGATTTGGCTGGTCTTTTCGTCTTACACAATTGTTTTAGCGATTATTTTCCAATTTACCTTCCATTATAGTCATGATAAAGACGCGGCAATGAAGGAAGCCAAAGCCAGCTAAGATAATCTGTTAAACATAACGAACAAAACGTAAAAAGAGAAAGCCATTAATTTGGCTTTTTCTTTTTGGCGCAACTCAACGCTAAACATAGTTACGTTTACCTCGTAGAATATGTTCTGTCAGAGTTTCTTCTGCTTGGCTGAAAGCCTTTTGCTTGAGTTGTTCGACAAGTTGTTGATGTTGACGTGTAGACTCAAAGTAATATTCATTACGATAAATGGGGTCTGGCTGAAAATAAACACGCTGGCGAATATTATCCGCTAAATCTAAAAAGACAGTGTTATCGAGTAACTCTAAAAAGAATCGATGAAAGCGCTCATCTTCTTTAATCCAACCTTGGTAATTATTTTCGGCAAGTAGCGCTTTTTGCTGTTCAATTATCGCATCTAAGCAAGCGAAGTGTTCCTCAGTTAAATAATCACGGACGAGTTTAATTGCATGAGACTCAATGGCTAAACGTAAATCATAATTATCCCGCGTTTCTTTTAAGGACAGTTTTTGGATAAATACCCCTTTGCGTGGAATAATTTTAACCAAACCTTCATTTTGTAGCTGATATAGCGCTTCACGAATTGGAGTACGGCTCATACCAAGTTCTTCAACTAAGCTGTTTTCAGAGGTATAGCTTTCCTCGCCAAACTGCTTACTGAGAATTTTATGTTTAATAGCCGTATAGGCTTGTTGGCTGAGTGGTTTATCTTTCATCAGGATCTTGTATCAAAATTAGAAATTTCAGTGAGTATAGAAAGGAATAGATTGGTATACAAGTAAAGTACCAACTTTATATTGTTTAGATAATAAGCAAATGGCGGTTAATTATTGGTGATAATATGGATAATAAACCAGCATCCGTGCCAGTTTTGATTGCGTTAATATAATTCAGGACGGCGGTTTTCCATACAGGGCAATTTTTGACGAGTTTCAGCTGTGTGCTCGGGGGAAATTTCAGCGAAGAACACGGTTTCATCATAGCCTGCAGAAGCAATTGTTACGCCAAGAGCATCACAAATTAAGCTGCGCCCAATAAAAATATTACTGGTTTGGTCACACGCACAAACAGGTATGGTATTTTCTAGAGCACGGGCTTTTACTAGGGTTTGGTAGTGCTCTTCTTTGAGAGGACCACTGACCCAAGCTGTTGGGACTAGGAGTAAATCTGCCCCTGCTAATGCTAATTTACGGGCGACTTCTGGGAAACGCAGCTCATAGCATACTAAAATACCAATTTTCCCAAATTCGGTTTCGACAGGTTTCAATTCATTATGACTTTGAATGATATTGAGTGACTCTTGATAAGAGAATGCGTCATATAAATGCGTTTTTTGGTAATGATAAATGAGTTCCCCTTGGCGGTTTAACATAATGGTGGTGTTAAACGCGCGTTTAGGTTCATTCTCAGCCCGTTCATAAATACCACAAACCACATAAATTCCATACTCTTTTGCTGTTTTGGCTAGTTGAGAAACAAAAGGACCATCAACGTTCTCTGCGACATCCGCATAGCTGATACCACTATCCGCGGGAACAAATGCCATAAACATTTCAGGTAATAGAACTAAATCTGCTCCGCCTTGAGCCGCCTTTTGTATGGCATCACAGGCTTTTTTCAAGTTTTGTTCTTTATTAGGGCTACTGGCTAGTTGGGCAATTGCAACTTTCATGTTGGCTCCTTATTCGAAATATTTTGCAGCGCCTGAGATAGCGGCTAAGGTTTCACCTGCATCTATGCGTTTTTTGACATCAATTTCAGCATGTTGTGCATTAAGCGCGCGTTGGCGATATTCTTGCAATGTCACTTCATCAGCCACTAAAATGCCATCACCATCTGCAATAATTAAATTACCTGGGTGGATAGTGACGCCATCGACACTGATTGGCACATTGATTGCGCCTTCAATGCCTAGGATTCGAGTTGTTAGCGGACTGACTTTGTGAGCAAATACAGGGACACCAATCTCACGCAGCGCTTTGATATCAGTTACGCAACCATCGATAACAGCCCCAGCAATTTTTTTTGCTCGTGCCATATAGGACACCATCTCACCCCAACAGGCGCGGTCATAATCTCCTGACATATCAATGCAAACAACATCTCCTTCTTGAACAATATCAAAGACTTTATGTACTGCTGAAGAGTCCATATGTGGAATTCGCACAGTTACTGCGTGGCCAATGAACTGGTTTTTTTCAATTTGTGGACGTAGTGTTTTGATGAAGCCAAAATCGGTCATATGGCCAATTGTTGACGGGCAAACATCGCGGCAGCTTTCGATCACTTCTTGGCTAAAACAGGTAACTCGAGGATTTAACGTAAACATAGGGCACCTTTATTCGTTATATTAGAGTGTATGAGTAAAACTAATCTTGGTTTACAGCCGCTGCTAGAGGTTTATCAGGTTGAATGAAGAACCAGCAAATAATGGCTAAACTAATAGGTATCACGTTGAAAAGTAAGGCAACCGTCCACCCAAAGTGTTGGGCAAGCCAGCCGCATAAAATTGGAGAAATAACACCACCCAAATTGCCCCACAGATTCATCCATCCACTTACTGATCCTGCATATTGACGGCCTTTATCAGCGGCAATTGCCCACGAAGTCACAACGGGCAGGCCTAAAGCACCGAGGGCAAGGGTTAGCCATGCGACACTTACAACAGCGCTCTCCGTTTGAGCAGCACCACAAATCCCAACAATAAACAGGATAAAACCAGTAATGGCGATGTAGCCCCTTGCCACTAATTGGGAGTAGCCTTTATTGAGTAGCCAGTCAGATACTGAACCCGCGGTAAGCACAGCAATACAAATGGCTAACCATGGGAAACTTGCCGCAACACCCATTTGAGTTAGTGAAAATCCGCGTGCTTCTTGGAGGTAAGTTGGTAACCAAATCATAAATAACGTAGTCATATAGGCGACAAAAAAGTATTGAAAGCCTACAGCCCAAAATGGACGTTCTTTCATAAATTTACGCCATGGAGCTTTGACATCTTCACCGCCATTCTCACTGATTGTTCGGCCACTTTGTATAAATGCGATTTCGCTTTGTGAAATCTTAGGGTGCTGTTCTGGTTTATTGCGAGCGCAGAAGTACCAGATCAAACCCATTAAAATACCAATGACTCCAAAGATATAGAAAACAGCGTGCCAACCGAAAGAAATCATAATGAAAACAGTAAGGGTAGGAGCGATGACTGGGCCAAAATAAGAGCCTGCCAATAAGAAGCTTGCCGCTCTGGCTTTTTCATTTTGACGAAACCACCAAGTATTAAAGACAGCATTTGAAGGGTATAGAGGCGCCTCGCCAACACCAAAGAAAAAACGAACGATACATAACCAGAGGTAAGTCGGTGCAACCACCGTTAGAATGGTAAACGCAGACCAAACATATAAGCTTATTGTCGCAATTAACCGGCTGCCAAAGCGTTCCGCTAATATTCCACTTGGAATTTGTGCTAATGCATAACCAAGAGAAAATAATGCGCCTAAAAAACCAAATTGGACTTTACTCATACCTAAATCGGTCATCATATGTTCCGCAACAATGGAAATGTTGGCGCGATCCATATAGGCAATTAAACCGATAATAAAAAATATTGCTGCTAAACCCCAGCGTAAACGCCCTGGTGTGTCTTTTGCTGTAGGTGCTATCACAGAGTCTTTGTATGACATAGTCTTACCTTTTTTATTGGTCTGTAGAGGTAATTAATTTTATTGTATTTATATTGAATTCAACTTGTATACAAGATGGATGTTAATAACCCGTTATTGGCCTGTCAAAGATCTGTTTTGTTATCTGTGATTGAAATCAAAACATTTGGTGAATTTATGAGCGAGCTCATGTTTTTTCGATAAAACAATTATCAAAGATTAATTTGTTATTAATCAATGTATTATGCTTCTGAGGGAGCATGGGTAAATTAAGCGTTTGTTGCCGTGGGAAATAGTTAAATCTAGAAATGCCGACGTATTTCTAGATTTAACATAGACGTTATTTATCAATTTTCTTTTTTTTTCGCCTCTTTTTGAGCGAGTTGTCTTATGCTTTTTTCTGGGGTAGGCAGATTTTCTGGCATGGTACCGCCAAGTTCTTTAATGGTTTCTCTCACTTTTTGGCCAACTTCAAAGTGAGTTTGATTCGCTTCTGTTTTACTTTGGATGTTATCTCGTTTGAGCTTTCGTTTAGCACCAGAACCAATTTCGACCATATCGATGATCTCCTCGAAATGGTCTTCAATGGCATGTCTACTTTGCAAACATGCCTCTTTTGCTTTTTCTAAAACAGGTAAGAATGCCGATATTCCGAATATTCGAGGAGTTTAGACAACTCTCTCGCTGACCAGTATTCATTTCCCGAATTATCTGTTTTTCTAATATCTTCAAAAGGCTGTTGCGGCACCATTTGACTCTCCAATTTTTGAGTAAGTGATTTTTTGGGGGAAGAAAGATAGTTTATCGTGGAGATTATTTGAGCGCCTAAGGATTTTCAAAAAATAGGATTTTTAAGGCAGTTTATGCGATTTTTATTCCAAAATTGCGGGGGGATCCACCTATTTCAGGTTATTTGGATATTTCAGTAAAATAAAAAAAGCCAATTTACACAGAGCATTAATTGGCTTAGTCATGCATGACAGACAGAGAGATTACTCAATATTCTGAATTTGTTCTCTCATTTGTTCGATTAATACTTTCAGTTCAACGGCGGAAGTGGTGACTTCGCTATTAATCGATTTTGATGCTAACGTATTAGACTCACGATTAAATTCTTGCATCATAAAGTCAAGGCGGCGCCCATTGGCTTCTTTTTTCTTCAAGATATTACGCGTTTCTTTAACGTGCGCTTCTAATCTATCCAATTCCTCAGCAACATCAACACGTTGGGCGAGCAAAATGAGCTCCTGTTCTAAGCGGTTGTTATCCACTTGGATTTCCGCTTCTTCGAGCTTACTTTGAAGGCGATCGCGCTGCCATTGCAGAATTTCTGGCATATGTTGACGAACTTTTGCCACTTCAACTAAAACACCATCAAGGCGTTGTTCAATTAAGGCATGCAATGAAGCACCTTCCGCTTCTCGGCTTTGGATGAAAGCATCGATAGTTTCATCTAAACCAGCCATTAACTGTTCGCTGATGGCATCTAAATCTTGCTCGCCAGCCGACATCACACCTGGCCAACGTAAAATCTCTAGCGGGTTGATTTCACCTTCGTGGCTGTAATTTTTGACCCAATTTGCTGCGCTAATTAATTGGCGGGCTAATTGTTCATTGAGAATTAATTCGCCACGGTTTGCACCGTCTAATTCAAAACGCAGGTTACATTCCACTTTTCCGCGCGTTAAGCGTGAACGAAGGCGTTCACGAATAACGGGTTCAAGGCTTCTGAATTGCTCAGGTAAACGGATATACGTTTCTAAATAACGTTGGTTTACGGAACGCAGCTCCCAGGCCGCATTCCCCCATTCACCCTTGATATCACGGCGGGCAAAAGCGGTCATACTACGGATCATAATTCGTTCCTATTATCGATAAGATAATGGGATTATAACGCTATGAGAGATGACAGGATAGGCATTATCGTTTTAAGGACGTATAATGCGTCCCAATTTGAGTTGATAACGGAGATAACACCATGCGCCCAGCAGATAGACAAGCGGACGAAATGCGCCCGATTACCATCACGCGCAATTATACAAAACACGCAGAAGGCTCTGTTCTTATTGAGTTTGGCGACACGAAGGTGTTATGTAATGCAACGGTTGAAGAGGGGGTACCTCGCTTTTTAAAAGGTCAAGGTCAAGGTTGGGTAACCGCTGAGTACGGCATGTTACCTCGCGCAACAAATTCACGTAACCAACGTGAAGCGGCTCGTGGTAAACAAACTGGCCGTACAATGGAAATTCAACGTTTGATTGCCCGTTCATTACGTGCAGCTGTTGATCTGAAAAAATTGGGTGAATTCACCATCACTTTAGATTGTGATGTTATCCAGGCTGACGGCGGTACACGTACAGCGGCGATTTCAGGTGCTTGTGTGGCACTGGTGGATGCACTGAATAATATGGTTGCTCAGGGGAAAATTGCAAAAAGTCCTCTGAAGTCGATGGTTGCTGCAGTTTCGGTCGGGATTGTGAACCAAGAAGCGCTTTGCGACCTTGAGTACGTTGAAGACTCTGCGGCAGAAACGGACATGAACGTCGTGATGATGGATGATGGCCGTATGATTGAAGTACAAGGCACTGCAGAAGGCGAACCATTTAGCCATGAAGAATTATTGGCTCTATTAGCATTAGCCAAAACAGGGCTCGACACCATTTTTGAAGCTCAGCGAGAAGCGCTGAAATAAATTAATGTTTAAATAGGCGGCTGAAAAGTCGCCTTTTTTATGTCTGCTAAATGGCAGATAACGCAATTAGCAAAATAACAAATTTAATATACATAATCGTCATCAATGAGGAGAATGACCAATGAAAGCCTATCAGCGCGATTTTATTGAACTTGCCATGAAAAAACAGGTATTGAAATTTGGTGAGTTTACGCTGAAATCAGGTCGAAAAAGCCCTTATTTTTTTAATGCAGGGTTATTTAATACTGGGCGTGATCTGGCACTTGTCGGTCGTTTTTATGCGCAAGCGCTACAAGAGAGTGCAATTGAGTGTGATGTGATTTTTGGGCCAGCCTATAAAGGTATTCCCATTGCAACTACAATGGCAGTTGCATTGGCTGAGCATCATGATATCGATATGCCATATTGCTTTAATCGTAAGGAAGCAAAAGATCACGGTGAAGGTGGTGTATTAGTTGGTAGCCCTCTGCAAGGACGTGTTGTTGTGGTTGATGATGTGATCACTGCAGGTACTGCAATTCGTGAATCAATGGAAATTATTAAGCAGCAAAAAGCGACTCTCAATGGTGTTTTGTTGTGTTTAGACCGTCAAGAAAAAGGAAAAGGGGAAATCTCAGCCGTACAAGAGGTTGAGCGTGACTATAACTGCAAGGTTTATTCAATCATTACGATGAGTGATTTGATTACGTATCTTTCTGAACAAGAAGGTATGGAAGCACACTTAGTGGCAATGAAAGCTTATAGAGAACAGTACGGTATTTAAAAAAATCCCCTCGCCCAAAAAACGGGCGGGGTGAGTAGTACTAATAACTGTTATTGTAACTGAGCTAAAATTAAAGGCCAGCGCGCTTCAAATTCGACAGTTGGTCGGTAACGAAATTCTGAACGTACGAAGCGTGATAACATGCCTTCGCAATAAGCAAGTAATTGAGAAGCAAGTAGCGATTCATCATGGATAAAGCCATGACCATCACGTATTTTTTTCTCTTTTAACACTTGGCGCAATTGAGACTCTATTCGCTCAAACAATTGGTTAATTCGGTCTTGTAGCCTGTCTTGCTCAAACATGAGCGCATGGCCTGTCATTATACGTGTTAAGCCTGGGTTTTTCTCTGAAAACCCTAAAATTAACGCTAACATTAATTTAATTCTAATGATGGTATCTTTTTCATCATTTAAAATCAGATTGATACGCGAGACCAGTGAATCTTCAATAAACCCAATAAGACTATCAAACATTTTCATTTTACTGGGAAAATGACGATATAACGCTGCTTCTGAAACACCAACGGAGGCTGCAAGTTTTGCAGTCGTAATGCGTTGGCTACCATCACTACTTTCTAACATTAACGCAAGAGCCTGTAAGATCTCGTCACGTCTGTTACGTTTTTGTGTTGTCGCTTTTTCTGCCATGTCTAATAAGACCCCTGCTAAAACAGCAAAACAAACTATCCAAAATTTTGCTCTTAGTAAAGAGACTTACAGAGCAAAATAGGTTTAAAAATGTAGAGAGTATAAGTAAATTTTGAACAATTTCCTGTTTAGTAATATGCGACTGATTGTTTTGATTCATAAATATAGAACCTAAAGTAGGTTCTATATAGCATATTAAATATCAGAATATTTTATTTATTGGCGACCTGAGTGACCGAAACCACCTGCACCACGTTCTGTTGTATCAAAGTCGTCAACAATATTAAATTCAGCTTGAACCACAGGGACAAAAACCATTTGTGCCATGCGTTCGCCTGGCTCAACAGTAAAGGTTTTATCACCACGATTCCAAACAGAAACCATGAGTTGCCCTTGATAATCGGAGTCAATAAGTCCGACAAGATTCCCGAGTACAACACCGTGTTTATGGCCCAGCCCTGAACGGGGAAGAATAACTGCAGCGAGACTTTCATCAGCGATGTGAATCGCTAAACCTGTTGGAATTAATTCTGTTTGACCTGGCGCTAAATCAATAGGTGCATCAAGACAAGCGCGCAAGTCTAAACCTGCTGAACCTGTTGTTGCATAGGTTGGTAAAGGAAATTCATTACCGATACGGTTATCAAGGATTTTTAGGTCAATTTTTTTCATAACGTTGAAGTATCTCGTCAAGTAAATAGTGGCTTAATTCAATTTTACTGCTATGTGGCAACCGAGTCTCACCGTTGGCATCAAATAGATGTAATGCGTTGTTATCGCTATTAAAACCGTTGTCTGCAAGGGAAACATCATTGGCACAAATTAAATCTAATTGTTTTTGTTGTCGTTTTTGGCGAGCATATTCTTCCACATTTTGGGTTTCAGCTGCAAATCCCACAACATAAGGGCGATTTTTCGTAAGAGCCCCAACACTTGCGACAATGTCTGGGTTTTTCACCAGTGTAATCGTGAACTCATCGCCTTGTTTTTTTATTTTATTTTCAGCAACCGTTTTGGCTCGGTAATCTGCAACAGCAGCGCAACCAATAAAAATATCTTGCTCAGCGATAGATTGGTGCACTTTTTCATACATATCTAAGCCGCTAATCACGTTAATTCGATTAACGCTCATCGGTGTAGGGAGGTTAACTGGCCCTGAAATTAATGTCACATCAGCCCCTCGTTGGCTTGCTGCTTGTGCGATAGCAAACCCCATTTTTCCTGAGCTGTGATTGCTGATAAAACGTACTGGGTCTAGATCTTCACGAGTTGGGCCCGCAGTGATCATCAGTTTAATGCCTTGTAAATCTAGCTTAGGATTGAAATATTCACCAGCCAAACGAACAATTTCGAGCGGATCAATCATGCGGCCTGGGCCAATATCACCACAAGCTTGACTGCCCTCATCAGGCCCCCAAATCATACACTGGCGTTGTTTCAATCTGATTAAATTATCTTGTGTTGCACGGGCCCGATACATTTGTTGATTCATTGCGGGTACAACGGCAATCGGCGCAGCGCTAGCAAGGCATATTGTGGTAAGCAAATCATTCGCCATACCTGCATTTAACCTAGCAATTAAATCAGCAGTTGCTGGGGCTAAAATAATCAAGTCAGCCCATTTTGCTAATTCAATATGACCCATTGCTGCTTCAGCCGCTGGATCTAATAAATCGTCTGCGACTGGATGGCCAGAGACTGCCTGTAAAGTCAGAGGGGTAATAAAGGCTTTCGCACCTTGAGTCATGACGACACGTACAACCGCGCCTTGATCACGTAAGCGACGCGTTAGTTCTGGAATTTTATAGGCGGCGATGCCCCCACTGATACCAATAACTATCTGTTTACCCAATAGTGATAGTTGATTCATTATTTTTATCCACTTTGCTCAACATGAACGGCATATTACCACATTGCACGTTTAGGTGGCGCGCTCGATTTTGCATCAACTTATTATTTTTGCGAAGCGCTACGCAAAGCCTTATGAGCGCAATTGTGATTCACTGAAAACTCGATAAAAGTGGTGAGAGAGAATTCAAGGACGAATAATATCATGAATGAACACCAAAACTTACCGCCCAGAGAGAAGCTACTTGCTTATGGTGCAGCAGCGCTCTCGGATGCCGAATTATTAGCGATTTTTTTGCGAACGGGGAGCCAAGGAGAGCCAGTTTTGAAACTTGCTGAACGGCTAATTAAGGAGTTCGGTTCTTTGTATTTATTAATTCAAGCCGATTATACGAAGCTAATACAATGTAAAGGTATGGGAAGCTGTAAATTCACGCAGTTGCAAGCCATTAGCGAGTTGGCTCGTCGTTTTTTTTCGGAGCAATTTCTGCATGAGGATGTAATGAGTGGGCCTGACCTCCTAAAATCTAGATTGCTTGATTTGTTTGCGGGGCAAGAACGCGAAGTCTTTATTGTGTTATTTTTAAATACTCAAAATCAAATTATTTGTTATGAAGAAATGTTTAAGGGCACATTAAACCGCGTTGAAGTTCATCCAAGGGAAATTATTCGTTTTGCAATAAAAATGAATGCAAGTTCAATCATTTTAGCGCATAACCACCCATCAGGTAATCCTGAACCCAGCGCCGCAGATAGAGAAGTCACTGAACGGATCCAGAGCGCTTGTTCCATTATGGGAGTGAAATTACTCGACCATTTTGTTGTTGGGCACAAACGATGCGTCTCCTTTGCAGAGCGAGGGTGGCTGTAAAATCATTTTTTGCCTAAAAAATGACAACTTTTACGTTGTTGGGCTTGAGTGAAAACGATTGAAAGCGTATACTACGCCACCTTTAAGGATCTTGGGTTTGGCGAGAAGGGCCTATCTCAGTAAATTTTTTACTTAGGTATAAACGGTTTTTTCAGTCACTAAAAGTTTGCTGAGATGGGCTCCTAAGCCTGACGAGGCGGCCATACCCAGAACAAAAAAGCTCGAGCTGATTAGATTTTTGGAGAATAGACATGTCACGAGTCTGCCAAGTTACCGGCAAGCGTCCAATGAGCGGTAACAACCGTTCACACGCATTAAATGCGACCAAACGTCGTTTTTTGCCAAACCTGCACTCTCACCGTTTCTGGGTTGAGTCTGAGAAACGTTTCGTAACACTGCGTGTATCTGCTAAAGGTATGCGTGTTATCGATAAAAAGGGTATTGATGCTGTTCTTGCTGAACTGCGTACCCGTGGTGAGAAGTACTAAGGAGCTAAAAAATGGCTAAAGGTATTCGCGAGAAAATCAAGCTGGTTTCTTCTGAAGGTACAGGTCACTTCTATACCACTACGAAGAACAAGCGCACAATGCCAGAAAAACTGGAACTGAAAAAATTCGATCCAGTTGTTCGTAAGCATGTGATCTACAAAGAAGCAAAAATCAAATAATTTTGCTTTCTGCGTTAAAAACTCAGCCTAGGCTGAGTTTTTTTTTGCCTAAATTTTAATTGAATGGCGATATGCGCACAGGAGGCTATGACCATTATTCTGAAAGTAGTAACATAGCGAATATTGATTGAATTAATGATGATATTTATTGTCGAATATCTATCGTCTTTTACTTTTTATACATAGACCTGACTAAGAGTGCCTGGTGAAAAAACAGTTTAAAAAAATTCTTGTTATCAAGATGCGGTTTCATGGGGACATGTTGCTGACAACGCCAGTTATCAGTTCATTAAAACACCAATATCCTGATGCTGAAATTGATGTTTTGCTTTATCAGGATACGCTCCCTATCCTATCTGAAAACAGCGAAATTAATGCGCTATATGGGATGGCAAATAAAAAAAGTAGTGGGATAAGTAAAGCGTGCAATTTTATTAAATTGCTTTTAGTGCTGCGTAAAAATAAATACGATTTGGTTGTTAATTTAGCAGATCAGTGGATGGTAAGTTTACTGGTGCGTTCAATTCCTGCGGGAACAAAAATTTCGCACCAGTTTAGTCATCGTGATTCTAAATATTGGCGTAACAGCTTCACGCATTTAACTATCCCCGAAGGGGAGCATGTTGTTTTAAATAATTTATCTGTGCTTAAACCGTTAGAATTAAAAGAACTTAAAACAAATCTAACGATGTCTTACACAGCTGATGATTGGAAAAATATTGACCAAAGGCTATTAGACTTAGGCGTGCATAGCAGCTATGTGGTTATTCAGCCAACAGCGCGGCAAATTTTTAAGTGCTGGGATGATGAGAAATTCTCTGAAGTCATTGATGCATTGCAATCGCGTGGTTACCAAGTGGTATTAACTTCTGGGCCAAGCAAGGAAGATCTTGAATGTGTCAATAATATTGCGAATGGTTGCCGAACAAAGCCAGTGATTGAATTAGCGGGTAAAACGACGTTTCCTGAACTTGGCGCATTGATTGCCCATGCTGCATTATTTATTGGTGTAGATTCAGCACCGATGCATATAGCCGCAGCTGTAAATACACCAATTGTGTGTCTTTTTGGCGCAACTAATCACATATTTTGGCGCCCATGGACGGATAATGCAGTACAATTTTGGGCGGGTGATTACGAAGCAATGCCACCACGGGATGAATTGGATAGAAATAAAAAATATCTTTCGATTATTCCTGCCTCAGATGTGATTAAAGCAACGGAAAAATTGTTGCCAATGAATATCCGTTCCATGATGACAAGGTATTAATATGAAATTGGCATTTTGCTTGTATAAATACTTCCCTTTTGGTGGTTTACAGCGCGATTTTTTGCGCATTGCGACAGAATGCCAATCACGGGGTCATCATATTCGAGTGTATACCCAATCATGGGAAGGCGAAAAACCTGATGGGTTTGAGGTTGTCATTGTCCCCGTGTCTTCAAGCACCAATCATGGTCGAAATGCACAATATTGTGACTGGGTACTCGCAAATATTAAGCAGCACCCTGTTGACCGTATTGTTGGCTTTAATAAGATGCCTGGTTTGGATGTTTATTATGCTGCGGATGTGTGTTATGCACAGAAAGTTGCTGAAGAAAAAGGTTTTTTCTATAAACTGACACCACGTTATAAGCATTATGCGGCATTCGAAAAAGCCGTTTTTGATGTGGATAAACCCACACAACTATTAATGTTAACACCACATCAAATCAAACATTTCAAAAAGCACTACCAAACTGAAGATGTGCGTTTCCATATGTTGCCACCAGGTATTGCTTTGGATCGTAAATACGATAAGCAAATTACTGATGCAAAACGGATTTATCGCCAAAAGAACCAAATCCCAGAATCTGCGTTTTTGCTATTGCAAGTAGGCTCTGACTTTAAGCGTAAAGGTGTTGACCGTACGTTAAGGGCTCTTGCTGCACTACCAGAGAACATCAAGAAAAACACACTGCTGATGGTGGTAGGGCAAGATAAACCGTCAAAATACCAGCAGTTAGCACAATCATTAGGTATTAGCCAGCAGGTATCTTTCTTTAGTGGGCGTAATGATATTGCAGAATTAATGGCTGCGGCCGATATCTTAATGCACCCTGCGTACCAAGAGGCTGCGGGTATTGTCTTATTGGAAGCGATTACTGCGGGCTTACCTATTATTGTTACTGAAGTGTGTGGTTACGCCTCGTTTATTCAAAAAGCGCAATGTGGAGTCGTTATTAACGAACCTTTTGAGCAATCAGAACTCAATTATGCGTTACAAAATGGTTTAGAAGAGACAGAAAAGCGCATGACGTGGGTTAAAAATGCCCAAAAGTTTGCAGATACGGAAGACTTATATAGTCTACCGCAAAAGGCAGCTGATATTATTTTAGGATGCCAAAATGATTGAATTAAAATCACCTTTTGATGAGCTTTGGAAAAATAAAGATCCATTTATTGAAGCGGATAAACTGCAAGGTGAGGTTTTTCGTGCATTAGAGACCCGAAAAACGCTACGTTTTGAGGTTGAAAGTCGTAGTTATTTTATCAAAATTCATTATGGTACAACCTTAAAAGAAGTCCTGAAAAATCTGATTTCTTTTCGGTTGCCTGTTTTAGGTGCAGATAGAGAATGGAATGCGATTCATCGGCTTACACAAGTGGGTGTCGATACGATGAATGGACGTGCCTTTGGGCAAAAAGGGGTAAATCCGCTGCGTCGCCATTCATTTATTATTACAGAAGACTTAACGCCAACCATTAGCTTGGAAGATTATTGTGCAAATTGGTTAAATGAGCCCCCGTTATTTCGTACGAAACAAATGATTATTCGCCGAGTTGCTGACATGGTTCGTGGTATGCATAAAGCGGGTATTAATCATCGTGACTGTTATATTTGCCATTTTCTACTCCATTTACCTTTCACCGAAAATGAAGGTGATTTAAAAATATCCGTGATTGATTTGCACCGCGCACAACTGAGAAAATCAGTCCCAATGCGTTGGCGTGACAAAGATTTAATTGGCCTCTATTATTCTTCGCTAAATATTGGGCTTACCCAACGTGATATTTTTCGTTTTATGAAGATTTATTTTTCCTTACCATTAAAAGAAATTTTAAAAAAAGAGCAAGCACTTATTGGAAAAGTCAGTCGTAAAGCTGAAAAGATAAAAGAACGTACGATTAGAAAGTCATTGTAAATACAATCGAAATTAGAGAGATAGAATAATGTTCTTCAATAAGGAAAATGCAGTTACAAAACAGATTGATTTATCATCATCTGATACGGTTATTGGTGATGGTAGCTTGCATGTTTCGTATGGTATTGACCGTAATTTTTTATATGGTTGTGGGATTTCCATCGCATCATTATTAAAAGCAAATTCTGATATTTCATTCTCATTTCATGTTTTTACAGACTATTTTGATGATGAACAATCTCGATTGTTTAAGGCGCTTGCAGAACAATACAAAACTAGTATTAAAATATATCTTGTTGATTGTGAACAACTAAGATCATTACCGAGTACTAAGAACTGGTCCTATGCTACCTATTTTAGGTTTATTATTGCGGATTATTTTTCGAATCAATTAGAACGAATGATTTACATGGATGCGGATATTATGTGCCAAGGCCCATTGAAACCGCTATTAGATATTCAGTTTGAACAAGATGAGATTGCAGCAGTAGTACCGGAAAGAGACAAGGTATGGTGGCAAAAGCGGGCCGATGCTTTAGGGATCCCAAGTATTGCTTCTGGCTATTTTAATGCAGGTTTTTTGGTTCTTAATTTAGTCAATTGGTCAAAATTTGATATATCGACTAAGGCAATGGAATTACTTTCTCAAGAGGCCGTTAAAGCGAAACTATCTTATCTCGATCAGGATATTTTAAATATGCTCTTAACAGAGAAAGTTATTTATCTTGATGGGAAATATAACACCCAATACAGCATCAACTATGAGCTACAAAAAGGTAAAAAAGAAAATCCAATAACATCTGATACTGTTTTGATCCATTATATTGGACCGACTAAGCCTTGGCATGAATGGGCCAATTACCCCACTGCTCAGCCTTTTATAGATGCAAAAAATGCATCTCCATGGAAAGATATTCCCTTATTAAAAGCGAAGAGTAGTAATCATTTACGCTATTGTGCGAAGCATTTAAGCTATCAGAAAAGATATTTTGCATGTATCAAAAATTATCTCAAATATTTACTAAAAAAGGTAGTTTGATAATATTCATTAGCTATATGTAATTTCTATGTTAGGTGACAATATGAGTTTTAGTGAATTTAAATATAAAATAAAATCAATAATTCAGCAGACTAATATGCTAAAACTAGCTAGTTACGAGGAAGGAGAGAGTATTAATTCAGTATGTCTGATTTTGATTAATGTTGGAATTGGTGATGCAATAATGGCAACCTCATTTATTCATGAACTAAAAAAGTTAAATAAGAGCATAGATGTTATTATTGCTAAAAAAAACTTTGACATATTCACTAATAATAAAGATGTGAGAAATGTACTTTGCATTGATGAAAAAAAAACAAATCAGCAAAAATATGATTTAGTTGTGGATCCTTATAGTCACTGTGGATGGTTTTTTTCTTATAGATATTATAAACTATTAAGTGAAATGAAGTATAAGTATTTGAGTGGTTTTAATGTTAAAAAGCCAAGTAAATATAGTGATAATTTTCTTTCAGAAAATGGTATTCATATAACTGATTATTATAACCATGTTTTAAAAAAATTCTTTAATAGTAAAATTGAAGGGCAATATATTGTTAACATACCAGATGGTGAAATAAAAAAAGCCCATGAACTACTAGGTAATATTCCAACGTCAGATTTAAAAATTGCATTTTGCCCATTCGCATCAACCCTAGAAAGAAGTTTTAGTGATGAGCAAGTTAATGCAGTTTTAGGTAAGTTAAAAAAAGAAAAGAATATAAGTATTATTATACTCTGCGAAGAACACAGAGTGAAAAATATTAATATTGATGAAAATGTTTACTTTTTTAAAACAGAGAGCTTTATTTCATCTGCTGCAATATTAAGTCTTTGTGATTTTTGTATTTCTTCAGATACATCTTTTGTTCATTTAGCAAATAGCAAGGATATTCCTTTGCTAGCATTTTATAGTTCAGTATTTAATGATGGGTTCAACACGGATTTTTTATGTGCTCCAAACTATGCTAAGTCTAAACAAATAGTAGAGTCAACAGGAATTAGTAATCTTAATGTGAATGATATAGTTAATGCTATTTTACACGAATTAAAACTCTTAGATAAAGTTGGAGGAGACAATGAATAATCATATATTTATTGTATGCTCACCTTTGCAATTAAGTATAGTCTCAAAAATAAAAAAAGAATTTAGTGTTTTTGATAATGAATTTCATGTTTTGTATCTCAAAGCAAATTCTATAATTAATAATGGGATAAGGAAAAATATTCTTACTGAATATGATTCCTACTTAATTTCTGGGATGGATTATGGAATATTTAATTTCAAGCATATCATGAGATTTATTTCCAAAATAAAAAATGGAAACCTTTTTGTGTATCTTGCAAATGCAAATGATTTAACTGTTCATTATATATTGTCAAATATAAAAAGTGATTTTATTATTAGAACATTTGATGATGGAATATTAAATATCAATACAATTAAAAATATTGATTTGGAATTAAAGGAAAAAAGAAAAATAAAACATAAATTAACTAAACTATTTTATCAAAATAACTATAGTATAAAGAGAATAATTAATGAGAGTGATGTTCATTATACTATTTTAGATAATAACAGAAAATTAAATGTTAAATCTAAATTGGTGAAGATTAATTTGTTTGATTTTGATTTTAAAAATAACGTTCAGAAAGAAAATATTAACATATTTATAGGGTCAAAATTTAAGGATATACTGAGAGATAAAAATGAAGAAAATTTTAATTTATTACTTGGTAAAATAAGAGAATTGTCAAGGCAGTACCCTAATATTATTTATCTTAGACATCCGAGAGAAAATTTAATTGACGCATTTTCTATGATAGAAAAAAGTGTGGATACGATATCTGAAGATTTTATTATAAAACTTATTAGTGATGGGCACTCAGTTAATTTAATTGGATTTGCTAGCACATGCCAGCTAAACTTAATGAAAATGAATAATGTAAAAATAACTTTGTTAAGGACTAATTTAATTAGGGAGGATATATTTGAATCATTTTTATTATTTGATTTGTCTAGGGAACTTATCATAATTGATCTTGATTGAAAATTGCCTATTAACATTAATAGGCAAAATAGGGAATTCTAAGCTATTTTTCACTCACATCAATGGGTAAGTCAGTATCCCCATTTCTTAGTCTCTCAAATTGTTGTTCAAAATTATATCCATCATTGTCTTTTTGTTCTGTAAATAGGCTGTAATTAGGCTGAATCTTACTATTTTTGATATTCAGCCAATTTGCTATACCTTGTATAAATAATTTTCCTGATTTTTTTGTTTTTATATATTCCTTTTTGGAGCTATCAGAGTTGAATACCATTAATGGAGTTCTTAGAACTTGAGTAGATGAATTACTTAAGTTTAATTTAATTTCATCATCAATCATGGTATGCGAAACACCATGGTCTGCAAAGTATAACATTGAAAAACTACGATTATTTTCTTTTTCTTGTATTTTTAATATATTATAAATTGATTCAAGGATATTGTCTGTTTTTTCGATACTTGAGACATAACATGAGATATTCGTATATTTTTTATCTTTAGTGACATATTTATTTTCATAATCTTCAATACGTGCACAAGCATCAGGGTGAGAACCATATAAATGGATGACAAATAACCGTTTTTGATTCTTATTTACTTTTTCTTCTAATTCATCTTTAAACATATTTACTAAGCTAAAGTCACTTGAATCGTTGGAGTTAAAGGCCCCCATCTTGTTGAACTTTTTAACATCACTCCTTTTGGCGATAAACGTTATTGGTGTATCAAATTCACCAAGAAAACCTTGATTTGAGATCCAGTAAACTTTATAGCCAGCTGATTTTGCTAAATCAACAAAATTTTGCCCATAGTTGGGTTCCCAGCTTTCTGTACTTGATTGTGTTAACATTACGCGTAACGAAGAAACGGTATTGGTTCCACCAGAAGTTAAACCTTCAACTATTATACCATTAGTTTTATTGATAAATGGGGTGTTATCTATTGGGTACCCATAAGCGCTCATATAATCTCGGCGAACACTCTCGCCGATAACTAAAACATAGTCATCATATTGAGTCCTATCCTTTATTAATGTTGATTTTCCCCATTCACTATTTTTAGTGAACTCACTGAGGCTATCAACTTCTTTTTTCACATTTAGTGTTGATTGATACATATTATCAAAAAGTTTAAAAGGAGACTGGTTTATCAATGCAAGAATAGCTAAGCAAACAAGTAGTGTTTTATTTTTATAAAAGTATATTCCATTCTTAACGGTTATCTTTCGATAGAAAATAAACCCAGCTACAATCACTATTGAAAAAAGATAATTTTTTATCGGAATTTGAGTGAAAAATTCTTTGGACTCCATCGCATCTGTAGCAATAACAGATGAAATATATTGATAAGTAGGCTCACCGAAGTTTAAGCCAATAGGCGTGTATATAGCATTAACCAATACAATTGGAAATCCTATGTACCAGTAAGATTTATTTGAAGAGCTTAATATAATAATTAAAAAACAAACTAACGTTATTTCCCTTACTGTAGGGTGTGCATTCCCCGAGCCTAGTAACATAAGTTTAGCTATAGAGGCTAGGATAATTAAGGAAAATAAAACCAATAAGGTTTTTTTTAACTCTGGTTTTTGTATCATAGAGCAGCCATGTGATTAAAAATAAAACTGTTATACTCGTTAGTCATTGAGCTTATTGTATTTCTATAGAGTATGTTTTGTATAATGCTTTACTTCGTGATTATAAAGGAAAACTAAAGTATTTACACGAGTAAAAGGGGACTACTTAGAGTTATGGGTATTGTGTTTACTAATGAATAAAGGTGAGCTTCAATTTGTTAACAACGGGGGAATGATAGTTATTATCATTTAGTGCATTGATTCTATGATGTTTTCCGTGAAAAGAATAAAGTGTAAAACTACGTGAATAACCTAAAATCAAACCAAGAATAGTTTATACTATTGATGATACTTATAGAAAGTGGCGTTAAAGTTAAAATGGTAAAAGGCTTGCAATGGGAACATATGATGTTAAGTAATGAGATGATAAAATCAAAAATAGAAATAAGCTCAGATACCAACATCAGTGATGGAGACTTTTTTCATATCGCTTATGGTGTAGATGAAAATTTTTTATACGGTGTAGGTACTTCAATATCCTCAATTCTTATCTATAACACTGAACGTCGTTTTCATTTCCATGTTTTTATTGATAAATTAAAAAATGAATTGCTTTTTCATCGCTTGATTGAAGGAACGCAACATAGGTTAACTATTTATTTGATTGATAACGAAAAATTTCAATCATTACCTTTGCCATCGAAAGGCTGGAGCTCTGCAATCTATTTTCGCCTGATCATTATCTCTTATTTAGCAGGAAAAAGTATCAATAAGTTATTGTACTTAGATGCAGATATTATCTGTAAAGGTAATCTATCTTATCTTGATTCATTAGAGTTTAACGAAAATATTTTTTTGTACGCGGTAAAAGATAAGTTTTGTAGCCAGAAAAAAACATTGCCAATGAATATGTCAATGTATTTTAATTCTGGCTTTTTATATATGTCAGTAAAAAAATTAGCTGAATATAATATTCCAAATAAAGTGATTGAGTTAGTTAGTGATAATGATTTTAGTCACCCAGACCAAGATGCCTTGAATATTTTATTAAATACGAAGCTAGTTAATATTAGTGAGAATTTTAATTATATGTTCTCTTTAGACTGGTATATAGGGAAAAAATCCAGCATCCCAAAAATAACTCAAGATGTTGTTTTTATTCACTTTGTTGGCTTGACTAAACCATTTCATGAGTGGGCAAGATTTTATGAGGAATATGCTTTTTTTGAAGAGGCAAGGCGCCAGTCTCCATGGAAAGACATCGATTTAATAAAGCCAAAAGGGTATAAACAGTTATCAAGAAAGAAATCACATTTAAGGAAGAATGGAGATTATTTAGGTTTTCTGTCTACAACATTTAAGTATTTAGTTAAAAAGATATTTTGATTTTAAAACCCTGTTTATTTACGTTTATACAGGGCCTTTCTTTACTTGATTAGTATTTTTCGAATAAAAATAGCCGTTAAAATATTATATAAAATAAAGATATCGATAAAAATAAATTCAAATAGACAATAAACTAAAAAGTAGCCGATAGATGAAACAAATATCCCAACATTAAAAATATCTTTTTCAACTTGAATACTTTTAAATAAGTCTCTCATATTGATGGCAAATGTTACCAAAAACAGAACTAATCCAATTAGGCCTATATTATAGCTAATATTTAGAAAGAAGGGTTCATCATTGTTGTAAAATGACTCTTTTTTACTTCTAGAATACCCCATTCCACCACTGAATTTTGGGGCATTATTATCAAATAAAAACTGATTATAAGCGACTGAACCATAGCCCGTTCCCATCAATTGATATGAGAGATTTTGAGTAAAAATTGGATATCGAGTATCAATGATTTTACCTCGAGATGAAGTGATGTCTGACGCATATAGAGATTGGTTTATTTTATTTTTTACTTGCGGGATGTAATGATAAGAGGCGAAAACAATTACTATTGCTAAAACACCAAAACTCACAATATTAACAATGAGCTTTTTGTAGTTTGAGGATAAAATAAACAAAATAATAGCAGCTTCAATAATAACAGAGAGGAAACCTCCTCGGCTACCAGTATACAATATGAACAAGAAGGCCAATACAGAAAGAAGTAGCATAGAGGCTTTTAATATTCTTTGTTTGAATAGAAATAAGGCGCTGAAAGTAAAGGGAAATAAGAGTGTCATATAATGTGCGAAACCATATCTAAGTTGTAAGTAGAGAGGTAACGCACTATTTTTAAACTGTTTTAGAATTGGAATAAAAAATATTATAAAGGCCAATGTGGCAATGAGTGCATAACAGATTGTTTTTTTTGATTTATCACCATCGCTTTTAAATACGAGAAGAAAGAAAGTAATAATAAAAACATATCGCCAATCATCAAAGAATGCTTTGATGGCCTCTTGAGTGAAGCCTGAATAAGTAAAAAATATAGCGCAAAATAGCCCCCAGCCACCAAATAAAAAAAGCATCTTTCTTGCCTTAATTAGAGCGAGAAGGTCAGTTTTGATATTAACTCTATTCTTTAAAAGTGTGAAAGTTGTATATAAAAAAAGCAAGGCAACTGAGACATTTAATACCCCCTGTGTATCGTTGGTAAACATTCCCAGTGTGACTAAAAATAGTAATAAAAAAGGAAATTGGTGTAGGAGAAAGCTGTTTATTTTCACGAAATTGCCTTTATTGTCTTTGATTTAATCTCAAAAATTGATGCTTATCATGTAGGAAAGAGTATGGAATGTAAACATAGCACATTCATAACGAAGCAAAGAAATCCAATGGATAAAAGGATTCTATCTGGTAACCTATTTCGTTTAATGAGCCACATACTGTATTGTATATTTAATATCTGATTTATGTAGGGTTTAAAATGCCAGAACTACCAGAAGTCGAAACCAGCCGTCGTGGCATTGAACCACATTTAGTCGGTAATACAATCTCTTATGCAGTCGTAAGAAACAGCCGTTTGCGTTGGCCTGTCAGTGAACAAATAAAAAGTTTATCTGATGAAATTGTTTTAAGTGTACAACGCCGTGCGAAGTATTTGCTGATTGAATTGAAAAAGGGCTGGATTATCGTTCACTTAGGGATGTCAGGCAGTGTGCGTATTTTAACGCAAGAGTTACCTGAAGAAAAACATGACCATGTAGATTTAGTCATGCGTGACGGTAAAGTTTTACGCTATACCGACCCTCGGCGTTTTGGCGCTTGGTTGTGGTGTGACGACTTAGAAAATAGTTCGGTACTCGCGCACTTGGGCCCTGAGCCCCTATCTGATGCATTTAACCCGCAATATCTTTATGAACTCTCACAAAAAAAGAAAGTGGCGGTCAAGCCTTGGCTGATGGATAACAAAGTCGTGGTTGGCGTTGGCAATATTTATGCAAATGAAGCTTTATTTGCGACAAAAATTTCACCTGAAAAAATAACCAATACATTAACATTGGCTGAAATCACGGAGTTGGTTAAGCAAATCAAACTCGTGTTAACACGGTCGATTGAGCAAGGTGGTACAACGCTGAAGGATTTTTTGCAGTCAGATGGTAAACCAGGGTATTTTGCACAAGAGTTGTTTGTGTATGGTAAAAAGGGAGAGCCTTGTTCAATGTGCGGAACACCAATTGAAAGTATTAAACAAGGCCAGCGTAGTACTTTTTTCTGTCCGCAATGCCAAAAGTAATCTGTAATAGCTATTTTTTATTGAGCTTTCTTAGCATCGCATCTGCAACGACAGGGGGCAGAAAAGAGGAAATATCACCATCATGAAGGGCAACGTCTTTGATTAAAGAGGATGAAACGAAAGATAGGCTTTGTGATGGGAGTAAAAATACCGTTTCTAATTCAGGGACGAAGTGGCGGTTCATATTCGCTAATTGCCACTCATATTCAAAATCAGCCACGGAACGGACACCACGAATTAGAATATTCGCCCCTTTTTTTTGTGCAAAGCTCGCCATTAACTCAGAAAAACCCACGACTTCAACATTATCAAGATGAGATGTTACTTCCCTTGCAAGGGAAACTCGCTCATCAAGGGTGAACATGGGGTTCTTGCGTTGGCTATTGGCTATCGCGAGTAGCACATGGTCAAACATTGCCGCTGCACGGGTGACAATATCAACGTGCCCTGATGTGATCGGGTCAAAGGTACCTGGGTAGATGGCTTTATGTTCCATGGCGATAGTATCTCATTGTTTGTTATTGCTTATTCAAAATATTAGCGTAAATAAGCGATGTGAGCGTTTAACCTTATCGGCTATCTCGTATGGTTGCAACAAGAGTTAGCGAGGCTCTGTGAATTTTTAGGTGCATATTCTGCACACTTTTGCAGAAGGTTTATGGTAAGATAGCGCCAATTTTGGTAAGTGAATCAGATCGAATGTTATTGCTGCGGTTATATCAGGTACTTCTTTATCTTATCCAGCCATTTATATGGGTTCGCCTTTTACTGCGTAGCCGAAAAGCGCCTGCGTACCGTAAACGTTGGGGCGAGCGCTATGGTTTTTGTGCGGGTAAAGTTAAGCCTCAAGGCATTTTGCTGCATTCGGTGTCAGTTGGCGAAACGCTCGCTGCAGTCCCTTTAGTCAGGGCACTCCGTCATCATTATCCTTCTTTGCCCATCACTGTTACAACAATGACGCCAACAGGGTCGGAACGTGTACAGTCCGCATTTGGTGATGATGTTAGCCATGTTTACCTACCCTATGATTTACCCGGCTCGATGCGTCGTTTTCTTAAGCAGGTTGACCCTAAGCTTGTGATCATCATGGAAACTGAGCTTTGGCCAAACATGATAAATCAACTACATAAGCAAAAAATTCCTTTAGTTATCGCCAATGCGCGATTGTCAGAGCGTTCCGCAGCGGGTTATCAAAAATTAGGCAGCTTTGTGAAGCGTATGCTGCGTAATGTCACGATGATTGCAGCACAGCACCAAGAAGATGGTGAGCGCTTTGTTCAGTTAGGGTTAAGGCGTATGCAGTTAACAGTGACGGGAAGCTTAAAATTTGATATTTCTGTTACCCCTGAATTAGCCGTTCGAGCCATTACACTTCGCAGGCAATGGGCTGCTCATCGCCCTGTATGGATTGCGACCAGTACTCATGATGGTGAAGAAGCGATTGTCTTAGAGACACACCAAAAGTTATTAAAACGTTTTCCTAATTTATTGCTTATTTTAGTCCCTCGCCACCCTGAACGTTTTACGAAAGCTGAAGAGCTAACTCAAAAAGCGGGCTTAACGTTTATTCGTCGTAGTGCCAACACTATTCCTAGCGTAGATACTCAAGTGGTTATTGGCGATACCATGGGTGAATTGATGTTGCTGTATGGAATTGCAGATATTGCCTTTGTTGGTGGAAGCTTAGTTGAAACGGGAGGGCATAACCCTCTAGAAGCGGCAGCGCATGCATTACCCGTTTTAATGGGACCGCATACCTTTAATTTTAAAGATATTTGTGGAAAGTTAACGCAGGCAGATGGGCTGATTACTGTCACGGATAGTGAATCGATGGCTCAAGCTGTAACTAGCTTGCTTTCTGATGAAGACTACCGTTTATATTATGGCCGCCATGCTGCAGAAGTTTTACATGAAAACCAAGGCGCTCTGCAACGGCTATTAAAATTATTGCAGCCATATTTACCCCCAAAAGAACAATAATAATCAAGAGTGTCTTTTTTAGATAGGCTAACTTGAACATTTCAACAATGAACAGTGAATATTTTCTCCCACACCTTAGTATTATATTTAAACTATAGTAGACTGCACCGTTTGTTATAGGGGTATTCTATTTTGCTTTTTAAGTCATGAATAGAGTACTTGTTTTTTCCTTATATTTTAAGACAGTATGCCAGCAATCAATCAACCAAATTCAAATAAATATGTTTATTTATGGATCATAGGCTATGCCGTAGCATGGATCTTAGCGAGCTTTTATTTTGACCCAACAGTGCCTTATGACACGGTAGAAGCTGTGAATTGGGGAATGAATGGGGAATGGGGCTCCCCGAAAAATCCCTGGTTTGTTGGCGTATTGATGTGGCCAGCTATCTATTTGGGGATTTCGTATAGTTTTTATTGGTATTTGATCCATTTTATCGGTATTGCGTTTGGTCTGTTGGGTGTCTGGAAGCTGGCTTATCGTTTAACTGGGCGTCGTGATCTCGCTTGGTTTGCAATGTTGATGCTGAATTTATCAGGTGTCATTAATTTCGATATCATTCCTTATAATGATAACTATATTTTAGTCACTTTGTGGCCATGGGTGTTGTATTTCTTTTTGCGTGCGGTGGACGATAATCCAGCGTGGTGGTTGCCTTTTGCCTTGTTTGCTGGGCTGGCAACAATGGGTAAATACTCAACATTGGCTTTAGTCGGCTCGGTTTTTTTACTGACTATTTTTGTTAAGCAAGCGCGTCAAAGCTATCGTTATCCTGTCTTTTATTTGGCTATCGCACTGTGGTTTGCTTTAGTTCTACCTAATTTCTTTTGGTTGATGGCAACGGATTTCTCTGCTTTCAAATGGGTGGATTCGCAAATTGACCCTGGTTTTAATTTCCATACAACTCAAGCGGCACTTAGTGTTTTTTACCCGTTAGTGATTGCGGCCATTATTATTTATTGCAGTGGCGGGAAACTTGGGTGGCCTAAAGCATTGCCTAATCGTATGGCAAATTTCATTATTTTATTCCCTCTAGTTGTTATTTATGGCTGGTTCTCGTTCCATGATGGCGGGCGGATTACAGAATGGTTACAGCCTTTTATGGCGATTATTGCACCTTTGTTTGTTGGCTCAATAACTGTGATGCCAAGAAAACCGTTTAACAAATCACTCATTGGTTTTGCGATTTTTGGGGTTTTAGTGGTTGTCGGTTATATCACAGTGCAAGCGGCGAATATCCGCGGAGCAGGGCAAAAATTTATTGGTGTTAAAACCTTAATTGCTGATGGTGAACAGCGTTGGTATCAGCGCTATGGTACACCCGTGAAATACGTCGGTGGCGAAGATAACCAATATCAATGGTTTATTATTTATGGGAAAGACAGGCCGCATGTTATCCAACCTTGGTCGATGGAGAAACATATGCCGCCAAATGTATATAACCGTGATATCACTGAAGCAGAAATTCGCCAGCATGGTGCTTTGTTATTAGGTAAAAAATACGATGATTGTGCCCATGAGAATTTTGCCAAAGTACGTAAGTTCTGGCCGCAATTTACCATCGAAAAAGAAGATGTCATTTACCAGTCAGAGCCTGATGCCGCGCCTGAAACGATGTGCTTTGGGTTTATTGCACCGCAGAAATGATCTAAAGAAAAAATCGGCGATATGCCGATTTTTTATCTTATGAAATAAATTGAACCAGCTGTTGGTAAACTGTATTTGGTGTAATATTAGCCATAACCTTGTTGGTTGATATCAATTCGTGCTGTTCTTGCCCATAACCCCCAATCAGCCCTGGATCGGTAGGGCCAAAGAGCGTGAAGTTAGGTTTATCCAGTGCAGCAGTTAGATGGCTTAGCCCTGTATCAACAGAGACAACAGCTTTGGCATTGGCAATTTGCTGCGCAACTTCAGCAAGTGTGAGCTTTGGTAATACTTCGACAAAATCAAAACCGTTTGCCAACCGCTGTGCGCGTTGCTGTTCATGTGGCGCTCCCCACGGTAGCTTTATTTTTATGCCACTCCCCGCCATTAATTCAATTAAATTCCGCCAACTTTCTTCAGGCCAGTGTTTATCATCACGGGTGGTTGAGTGTAGGAAAACCACGTAAGGGCATTCCTGACGAGTTGAAGATTGTCGGAAATGCTGCGCAATAGCGTAGTCACCTTGTTGCGTTGGGCAAGTATAATCAAGGCTTTTCGCAAATAATTGACGGATGCGTTCAACGGCGTGTTGTTGCTTGCTAATAGCATAACGGTGGTCGTAGAAAAAACTGGCAAGAGGTTCACGAATGCTATGGCGGTCATAGCCGTGTTTATCGCCATGTGCCAAGCGCGTAACAAGAAATGCGCTTTTTAGCAGGCCTTGAGCATCAATAATTGCATCATACTGTGTTGCTTGCAGTTGCTGGCGAAAAGCTGCACGTTCAGCTCTGATCGGCGCAGAAAACCAGTTTTTTCGCCAACGGCGGATAGCGACAGGGATCACTTGGTTGACCGCACTGTGCCATGTTGGAATTTGTGCGAAACCTTCCTCAACCACCCAATCAAATTGAATATTGGGAATAGCTTGCTGAGCATCGGTTAATGCAGGTAAAGAATGTAAAACATCGCCCATTGAGGATGTTTTGACTAATAATACTCGCATTATTCAATACCTATATTTAAACGGGCTAATGCGTCTAAAACCATTTCTGGCTGGATATCGATCAGGCTTTGGTGATAACCGCTTTCACCATCCCCTTTACGAACTTTATGATACCCCTCGATTAAGCGGATCACTTCTGCTTTATCAGATAAAGGCGGTGTGAAATCTGGGCTGCTTGGGCCATAAAGTGCAACTAAAGGTTTATCTAATGCGGCAGCGACATGCATAAGGCCTGAATCGTTACTGACAACGGCATGGCAGGCATCAATTAAGTTAACGGCTTGTTCTAGCGAGGTTTTTCCTGCAAAATTATAGCAGTACGATTTGGCATCATCCGTTAGACTTTGGCGAATATCTTCCCCTGCGGGATGGTCTTTTTGGGAACCAAATAATAAGACTCGGTAGCCTTTTAAACTGATTAGCTCTTGAGCGAGCGTTGCATAATGATAGTGCGGCCAGCGTTTTGCGGGGCCGAACTCTGCACCTGGGCAAAAACCAATAATTGGGCGAGAATCATCAATGCCAAAGGTTTGCAGTGTTTCGTTGACTTCTTGTGGCACCGTGACAAGTTTAGGTTTTAATATTGGTGATGGGATATCAGCAGCAGATTGAATAGTTTGCTTATCATAAGCAAGCGCAACGTAGCGTTGTACCATGAGTGGAAACGCTTCTTTATTCAATGGGCGAATATCATTGAGTAACCCATAACGCATCTCTCCGCGCCAGCCCGTTCTTTTTGCAATGTGAGCAAAGAATGGAACAAGTGCAGATTTTAATGAGTTAGGCAAAACAATCGCTTGGTCGTACCCATTTTCCCGCAAACTGATGCCTAATCGACGACGTTCACCGATTTCAAGGGCACCATGGCCTAAAGGCATCGGGATGGCTTGATTGACTTCAGGCATTTTTGCTAATAAAGGACGGCACCATTGTGGTGCCATCACATCAATTTGTGCGTGAGGATGAAGCGCCTTTATCGTACGATATAGGCTTTGTGACATCATCATATCCCCTACCCACGAAGGGCCGATCACCAATATTTTCATAAATACTAATTACGCGTCTTTATTGAGTAACTGCATGTATTCAGTGACACCTTCTGCAACCGTTTTAAATGGCGCAGTGTAACCAGCGGCACGTAACTTGGTGAGGTCCGCTTGTGTGAAGCTTTGGTAGCGACCTTTTAATTTTTCTGGGAATTCAATATATTCGACAGCCACATTTTTGTCTTTGTGAAATTCAGTCACGGCATCGGCAACGGCTTGGAAAGACTCTGCGCGCCCTGTTCCACAGTTAAAAATACCTGATACGTTATTTTCCCAGAACCATAAATTCACTGCAGCAACATCGCCAACATAGATAAAGTCACGGCGGAATGTTTCGCTACCCTCAAACAATTTCGGGTTTTGCCCTTCATTAATTTGTTTATTTAAATGATAAGCAACGCTCGCCATGCCACCTTTGTGTTCTTCATTTGGGCCATAAACGTTGAAATAACGGAAGCCGCAAATTTGTGACTCAGCTTCTGGCAGGATTTCACGAACATATTGGTCAAATTGGAATTTAGAGTAACCATAGACATTCAATGGCTTTTCGAACTCACGTTCTTCAATAAAGTTGTCGCTACGGCCGCCATAAGTGGCGGCAGAAGAGGCGTATAAGAAGGGAATTTCGCGTTCTAAGCAGTAATGTAATAACTCTTTAGAATACTGATAGTTATTATCCATCATATACTTGCCATCCCACTCCGTAGTGGATGAACATGCACCTTCATGGAATACGGCATCAACATCGCCAAAGTCATCACCTGAAAGGATGCTAACAAGAAAATCTTCTTTATCTGCGTAGTCCGCAATATCAAGGTCAACAAGGTTGGCAAACTTAGTGCCATCTTTCAGATTATCTACCACTAGGATATCTGTGCGGCCGATTGCATTTAGGGCTCTAACAATATTGCTGCCAATAAAACCAGCTCCACCAGTGACTATGATCATTGGGTATACCTCAAATGGGTTAAGAAAATGGAATAACAATTGATGACTATAATAACATCTCTTGGCGCAGACGGTAGCATTGATAGCAGAGAATTGAACTAGGGGCTGAATGGGAACAAGGTAAATATCGTGATCTTGGCTACAAACTTAACTTATTTATGCTGTGAATATCGCTACACACAGAGACTATTATTAAACTCTATAAATAGTCACTATACAGGAAGAAATCATGTCAGAAAGATTTTATCAGCAGATTCAAGACCAATTGGTACAAATTGAAGCGGATGGGTTATTTAAACACGAACGCATTATTACGACCTCACAAGATGCCGACATTGAAATTGTCGGAGGCCAACGAGTCATCAATTTCTGCGCTAATAATTATCTTGGGCTTGCGAACCACCCGGCGTTAATTGAAGCGGCTAAACAAGGCATGGATACTCATGGTTTTGGAATGGCTTCCGTCCGTTTTATTTGTGGAACGCAAGACAGCCATAAAGTTTTAGAGCGCAAACTGGCTGATTTCTTAGGCATGGAAGACGCTATTCTCTATTCATCCTGTTTTGATGCTAACGGCGGCCTATTCGAAACCTTATTGGGGCCAGAAGATGCCATTATTTCTGATGCATTAAACCATGCTTCAATTATTGATGGTGTGCGGTTAAGTAAAGCTAAACGCTACCGTTACAGCAATAACAATATGGTTGAGTTAAAAGAACGCCTAGAAGAAGCAAAAGCGGCGGGGGCTCGTCATATTTTAATTGCCACTGATGGCGTTTTTTCAATGGATGGTGTGATTGCTGATTTACAATCTATTTGTGACTTAGCGGATGAGTACCAAGCGTTAGTGATGGTTGATGACTCCCATGCCGTGGGTTTTGTCGGCGAAAATGGCCGCGGTAGCCATGAATACTGCAATGTAATGGGGCGTATCGATATTATTACGGGAACGTTAGGTAAAGCACTTGGCGGTGCTTCCGGTGGTTATACGGCAGCGAAAAAAGAGGTCGTTGAGTGGCTACGTCAGCGTTCTCGCCCTTATTTATTCTCGAATTCCCTTGCGCCTGCGATTGTTGCCGCGTCTATCAAAGTGATTGATATGATGGAAGAAGGCCAATCACTACGTGAAAAACTATGGCGTAACGCGGTGTTATTTAGGGAAAGAATGACGGCAGCGGGTTTCACGCTTGCCGGAGCCGACCACGCTATCATCCCTGTTATGTTAGGTGACGCCAAGCTCGCCCAAACTTTTGCGAAAGAGCTACTTGATGAAGGTATCTATGTCACTGGCTTTTTCTACCCAGTTGTGCCGCAAGGTCAGGCACGAATTCGTACACAGATGTCCGCAGCCCACAGTGAGGAGGATATTTTACACGCCGTTGAAGCATTCACCCGCATTGGTAGAAAACTAAAAATAATCAAATAAAAGGTCTTTTATGAAAGCACTGTCCAAACTAAAAGCTGAACCAGGTATATGGATGACGGACGTTCCGAAACCGGAACTCGGGCACAATGATGTGATGATCAAAATTCGTAAAACCGCTATCTGCGGTACAGATGTACATATCTATAACTGGGATGAATGGTCACAAAAAACCATTCCTGTCCCGATGGTGGTCGGTCATGAATATATAGGGGAAATCGTTGCGATTGGGCAGGAAGTCAAAGGTTTTAAAATTGGTGACCGAGTGTCAGGAGAAGGGCATATTACATGTGGTCACTGCCGTAACTGTCGTGGTGGCCGTACCCATCTTTGTCGTAATACAATTGGTGTAGGCGTGAATCGAGAAGGCTGTTTCGCCGAGTATTTGGTGATCCCAGCTTTCAACGCATTCAAAATACCCGACAATATTCCCGATGAAATAGCCGCTATTTTTGACCCATTTGGTAACGCTGTGCATACAGCGCTTTCGTTCGATTTAGTGGGTGAGGATGTGCTGGTTTCTGGGGCTGGGCCGATTGGCATCATGGCTGCCGCGGTCTGTCGCCATGTTGGCGCTCGTCATGTAGTTATTACGGATGTGAATGATTATCGCCTTGAATTAGCGAAAAAAATGGGTGTTTCCCGTGCAGTCAATGTGAGTCGTGAAAACCTAAAAGATGTGATGAACGAACTCGGCATGAAAGAAGGTTTTGATGTGGCATTAGAAGTTTCGGGGGCGCCTGCGGCTTTTCAAACCATGTTAGACACCATGAACCATGGTGGACGTATTGCGTTATTAGGGATACCTCCTGCCTCAATGGCAACAGATTGGAGCCAAGTTATATTCAAAGGACTGTTTATTAAAGGTATTTATGGCCGAGAGATGTTCGAAACTTGGTATAAAATGGCGACACTGATCCAATCAGGATTAGATTTATCACCCATCATCACTCATCAATTTTCCATTGATGATTTCCAAAAAGGCTTTGACGTTATGCGCTCAGGCCAAGCCGGAAAAGTGATTTTAAACTGGGATTAATTAGCGAGTTATTCCCTTCTGAGGTTATTGCCTTCAGAAGGGAATGATGTATGTGGGAGCTAACCTCTAAGATTCGGTTTTAAAAAGCATGCGCTTTTTCGTTGGCGCTTCTTGTTTAAGCAATGGTTGCAATGTTTTGTCTTGATAAATATTTTCGACAATCGACATAATTAAATCGATACCTTGTAATTTCGTTTCAGGTATTGTGACCTCACAAATGCCTAACTCTTCGACAATAAGTCCATCTTCTGGTTTGCTTTCAATCGATTCCGTTGACTCTGGTGCTTTTGGCTGCTCACTGTCAGGCTGTTTCTCTTTAGGTTGCTCAGGTTTTTTCTGTGCTTCTTCAGAGAGCATTCTGAGTGATGTCGCAGATTGCTTTGCAGGATCTTGAGGGTTAACCAATGCACTTACTGCAACCAGTTCGATATCAGCGGGCAGTTGTGGCAAATATTTTTGCAGTGCACGCACAGTAGAGGGATGCGGGTGACCTATCGCTACAGCGCTACCGTGTTTTCGCGCATAAGCAACGGCTTTATTTAGTTGGGTACGTGTTTCTTCTTCTGATTGGTGGTTATCAATAAAGATGTTACGGCGCAGTGTTGGGACGCCAAATTCTTTTGCTGCATTTCCTGCCTGCGTATTGCCGATAGTCACACTATCGAGAAAAAATAAATTTGATTGGGAGAGGCTCTGCATCACATTACGCATACCTGGCAGGTTGGATGTCATTTCGCTACCCATATGATTATTCATGCCTTTTGCATGGGGTACACGGGAAATAGCATTTTTAATAATACGGTCAATTTCCGCCGCACTCATTGAGGGGGCGAGAGTGTCTTTTTCTAAGGGCTGCTTACTCAATGGTTTCATGGGCATGTGGATCAGAATATCCCGCCCTTGCTGGTAGGCTTTTTCCGCCACTTCACGGCCATGGGGCGAACTGGGTAAAATCGCAATCGTGACCGCAGGGGAAAGTGCTAAAATTTGGTTATCTTCTTTAGCGCGATAGCCAAAATCATCAATGACTATCGCGAGTTTTGCGGCGCTTACCTGCAGGCTCATCAGTAACAGCGGTAAACTAATGAATAATCTAAAGGGTAAGCGCTTCAACATAATTTCATCCTAATCGTTTGATTTTAAGTTTTCTGGGTTATCTTCCTAACCATGGGCGAGGATTAACGGTTTTACCTTGCCTGCGAATTTCAAAGTACAAGGATGGTCGCTCTTGACCACCACTGCTACCGACTAGAGCAATTGGCTGGCCAGCACGAACTTCTTGGCCCACATTGACTAAGGCACTCTGGTTATAACCATACAGGCTCATGTCACCTTTACCATGCTCAACGACCACAACAAGGCCATAACCTTGTAGCCAGTCTGCCAGTAAAACGCGACCATCTGCAATGGCTTTGACTTGTGTGCCTTCATTGGCGGCAATAACCATGCCTTTCCAACGTAGTTCGCTGGAAATGACATCACCATAATTGTGAAGTAGGGAGCCACGAACTGGCCACATGGCTTGGCCTGCGGGACGCCCTAAACCACCTGTACGGGACATAAGTGATCGCTCACTTTCAGAAGGTTTATAAGTCGCCCCTTTCTGTTTTGCTTGGCGTTCTTTTTCTGCCACTTGGGCGCGAATACGTGCCGCTTCTTTGGCTTCGCGTTCGGCTCTAGCTTTGGCTTCGCGTTCTGCACGAGCAATTTTGTCACGCAACCTTGCTTCATTTTGTTTTAAAACCGCGAGATTTTTTTGGTCTTCTTTTAAGGTACTTTCAAGGGCTGTCAGGGTTTTTTGCCGAGAGGCTCGGGCGTTATCTAATTTACGCTTCTCTTGTTGTTGGCGGGTAAGTGTACTTTTTTGTTCCGCCTGTTTTTTTTGTTCTAATTGTTTTTGTTGTTGTAGCTCTTTAGTTGTTTCTTCAAGTGCAACAATGTTTTTTTCACGCGCTTGATTTAAATAACTATAGTACGCCAAGATACGCTCTTCCCGTTGGCCTTCTTCCCCTTTAAACATCAGGGTTAGGCCTTGGTGTTTACCTAAACGAAAAGCGGCATCGAGCTGATCTGCAAGCATTTTTTCTTGTTGTTGTTTCTTAGTTTGAAGCTGTTTGATATTGTTGTTTAAGGAAACAATTTCTTTATCTAGCTGTTTTAATTGGTTTTGTGTTTCATGTAAGCTACGCCCCGCAGCGGAAATGCTTTGTTCTTGCTGTTTGAGCTGTTCCAGTAAGTTAGAACGCTTAGCCTGCTGTTCTTTAACACTTTTTTCTTTTTCAGCAATACTTTTGAGTAAATCGTGTAATTGCCCTTTATTTTCAGTGATCTGGTTTGCGAAAGCGGTATGTGTAGGGGCAAGCGCAAAGAGCCCTAAACCAAGTAGGGCGGATGTAATAGCCTGACGAAGAAATGTTGTTTTCATTCGATATTGTGTATTGGCCATTGTGATAGATCACCTCAATTAAATGCAATAACTGATTATTTCATCTGCAAGTGATGGTTTCCAGCACTCTCTAATAAATAGTATTGAAAACACTTATAAATTCGGACTTTTGCCCTGAAACAAAGGCTAATTAAGTCAAATAATATAGTTTTATTATCACTGATTTATTTTGTATAGCTAGTTTTGAACGGTTTTTTATTATTGAACGCCTATTTAATCTACAGGTTAGTCCCGTTTAGGCATGTTTATGGTAAAATATTTGCGTACCGCTTCGAGAAAGAAATTCTATTTTTCAGTAAAATGGTATTAATTTTGCGTACATTACCGCAAAAAAAACACAGTAGTTTGCGTGAATTGGCTGTAATTAGCTCAACACACAGGTATACTCTGAACCCTTTGATATTCGATTTTAACTAACGGGAGTGATTGCCCCCCATGATCCAAGAAATCATGCAATTTGTAAGCCGGAACATGTTATTGAGTCTGGTTTGGATAGCGCTATTAGTTGCTGTGGTCGTCATGACCTTTAAAGGCCTTTTTTCTAAAACGAAAGTGATTGCTCGCTCACAAGCGATTACACTGATTAATAAAGAAGAAGCGGTTATTGTGGATTTGCGTTCTCGTGACGACTTCCGTAAAGGCCATATCATTGATTCTATTAATTTAACGCCGTCTGAAATTAAAGATAATAATTTAGGTGAGTTAGATAAACACAAACAGAAACCTGTGATTATCGTTTCTGCAAGTGGCATGGAATCAAACAAACCCGCAGAGCAACTCGTGCAACACGGTTTTGAAAAAGTCTTTGTCCTGAAAGAAGGGATTGCTGGTTGGGCAGGTGAAAACCTTCCACTGGCTCGTGGTAAGAAGTAGTTACCGTTACCTCAAGCTGCCTATATCAATAGGTAACTTGGGTAGCGCAATGCAGCGAACACCCCAGTAGCTCAGAATAACAGGGTTTCCCTTAAATTATTTGGGCTACAGGTAGGCAGCAAGTGAAGATATCCAAGGAGCATACATCAGTATGTGACTTGGGTAGCGCAATGCAGCGAACACCCCTGTAGCTCAAAGAATAACAGGGAAAATTCATATGGAAGTTAAAGGTACATAAACTATGTCAGAACAAAACAACTCAGAAATGGTTTTTCAAATTCAACGTATCTACGCAAAAGACGTTTCATTTGAAGCACCTAACGCGCCGCACATCTTTCAACAAGAATGGCAGCCAGAAATTAAATTAGATTTAGATACTTCTTCAACTCAGCTGTCAGAAGGCGTTTATGAGGTTGTTTTACGTGTCACTACGACAGCAACTTTAGGTGAAGAAACCGCTTTCCTGTGTGAAGTCCAGCAAGCCGGTGTTTTCTCTATCGAAGGTATCGAAGGCACTCAAATGGCGCATTGCTTAGGTGCATACTGCCCGAACATTCTGTTCCCATATGCACGTGAAGCGATCACCAGCTTAGTGGGCCGTGGTACATTCCCACAATTGAACTTAGCGCCAGTTAACTTTGATGCACTGTTCATGAACTATTTACAGCAGCAACAAGGTGAACAAGCGCAGAACTCAGAAGTTCAACAGGACGCTTAATGAATACTGCTTCAATGACAGTGATCGGTGCCGGCTCTTACGGCACCGCTTTAGCCATTACACTTGCACGTAATGCACATCAGGTGGTGTTATGGGGCCATGACCCAAAACACATTCATCAATTAGAACAAGATCGCAGCAATCAGGCATTTTTGCCTGGCGTTTCTTTCCCTGATAGTTTATCTCTCGAAACGGACTTAAAACGCGCCGTTGAGGCGAGTCCCAATATCTTGATAGTCGTACCGAGCCATGTTTTTGGTGATGTACTCAAACAAATCCAACCTTATTTACGACCTGACTCCCGCATTATTTGGGCAACGAAAGGCTTAGAAAGGGATACTGGCCGTTTGTTGCAAGAAGTGGCACGTGAGGTATTAGGCAATGAAATTCCTCTGGCGGTATTATCTGGCCCAACGTTTGCAAAAGAATTAGCCGCAGGTTTACCAACGGCAATTTCTGTAGCAGCGAGCGACAGCCAATTTGGTGATGATTTACAACAATTATTCCATTGTGGCAAAAGTTTCCGTGTTTATAAAAACCCGGATATGGTTGGGGTGCAACTGGGTGGCGCAGTAAAAAACGTCATCGCAATCGGTGCGGGGATTTCTGATGGCATGGGTTTTGGGGCAAACGCACGTACTGCATTGATTACCCGTGGTTTAGCTGAAATGAGCCGTTTAGGTGCAGCTTTGGGAGCAGACCCTGCAACCTTTATGGGGATGGCAGGCTTAGGCGACCTTGTGTTAACCTGTACCGATAACCAATCCCGCAACCGCCGTTTTGGTATGATGCTCGGCGATGGTATTACCGTTGAAGAAGCGGAAAAAGAGATTGGCCAAGTGGTTGAAGGATATAGAAATACCAAAGAAGTCCGTGCACTCGCTGAACGCGCGGGTGTCGAAATGCCAATTACAGAGCAAATTTATCAAATCCTTTACCGTCATAAAAATGTGTTAGAGGCGGCGCAAGCGCTATTAGGCCGAGCGACGAAAGATGAAATTGCAGATATGCCAAAACTGCAGGATTAATAAAAATTAGTCTGGTTAAGTTACATAATAGGGTAAATATAAAAATAGATAGGTGAGTGATTATGTCGCGTGAAGAATTGGATAGAATTTGGGGCTTCATTAAAGAAGAAGCGAAGTCGCTTGCTGACTGCGAACCACTCCTAGCCAGTTTTTTTAACGCGACATTATTAAAGCATGACAACTTGGGCAGTGCGCTCAGCTATATGCTGGCGAACAAGCTCAGCTCGCCTATCATGCCTGCTCTGGAAGTGCGCGAAATTGTGGAAGCCGCTTATCGCAATGACGAAAGTATGATTTTCTCTGCGGCTATGGACCTAGCCGCCGTTCGCTTACGTGACCCTGCCGTTGATAAATATTCCACTCCATTATTGTACTTAAAAGGTTTCCACGCCTTGCAAGCCTATCGCATAGGCAATTGGTTGTGGAAAGAAGGCCGCCAAGCACTCGCGGTTTACCTACAAAATCAAATTTCTGTTTCATTTGGTGTCGATATCCACCCTGCAGCCCGTATTGGTTGTGGCATCATGCTCGACCATGCAACGGGTATTGTGATTGGTGAAACCGCCATCGTGGAAAATGATGTGTCGATTTTACAGTCGGTTACCCTTGGCGGGACAGGCAAAACCTGTGGCGATCGCCATCCCAAAGTCAGGGAAGGGGTAATGATTGGGGCAGGGGCAAAAATTTTAGGCAACATCGAAATCGGCCGCGGCGCAAAAATTGGCGCGGGTTCGGTTGTTCTTCACCCTGTACCTCCTCATACCACAGTGGCGGGGGTTCCTGCACGCATTGTTGGCAAACCAACTAGCGATAAGCCATCCTTAGAAATGGATCAAAACTTTAATGGCAGTATTTGGGGTTTTGAATATGGGGACGGGATTTGAGTTGTGGGTAGGCGTAAAAGATAGTGAGTTGCTCACTATCGTTGTTATTCTTCAATAGTATGTTTTTTTAAACATATTTCCCATTTTAAACTGAGTAATCGATTTATTTAAATGTTCGGCATTAGCGGGTGAACGTAATAAATAAGTGGTTTCATCGATATTATCCAGTGGTGCATTAGTGGGTTGCTTAGATTGTTTAATAACTGTCTCTTTCATGGATATATCTCGCTTATGTTTAGAGCTATCCTCTAAATAATTCGAGCGGTATGTAGCTTGGGTATTGGCGTGAAGCCACACTCATACCGCTTGAGGTATATCGAGTAATTCTAGTCTTTTAGTAGAGCTCCTGCATAACCCAACTGCCTCCATGCTTCAAACACCACCACGGCCACTGAGTTGGATAAATTCATACTGCGGCTATCTGCCAACATTGGAATGCGAATTTTTTGCTCCATTGGCATATTGTCGAGTACATAAGGTGGCAACCCGCGCGTTTCAGGGCCAAACATTAAATAGTCATTTTCTTGATAGCTGACATTACTGTGGCTTGGCTTACCTTTGGTGGTTAAAGCAAAGACACGCGCGCCACTTTCAGACTGATTATTATCTGGGTTCAGCCCTTCACTTTTTAAAAAGGCATAATAATCATGATGGTGCTTGATATCGGCAAATTCACTGTAATCTAACCCAGCACGGCGCAGGCGTTTATCATCCCACGTAAACCCGAGCGGGTGGATAAGGTGCAAACTAAAGCCCGTATTGGCACAGAGGCGAATGATATTACCCGTGTTTGGTGGTATTTCAGGTTCGAATAAAACAATGTGTGGCATAGCGTTTAACTGATATTGTGATGATAAAATGATGGGCAGAGTGTACGCGCAAATCGCATTATTTTCATGCGGAACTTTTAGTTGCGTGCTAAAAACAAAAAACGCGCCACAGAGGCGCGCTTTTAAAGTTGCTAATTGAGGTTAGCTTTTATAACCATTTGGGTTCATGGATTGCCAACGCCAAACATCATCTGCCATATCTTGAATAGAATATTTTGCTGTCCAACCTAAATCACGAGCGGCTTTTGCTGGAGTTGACCAGTATTCTGCAATATCACCAGGGCGGCGTGCTGAAATCGTATAAGGGATAGGTTTACCGACCGCTTTTTCAAATGCAGCAACAACTTCCAAAACACTTGTACCTGTACCTGTACCAAGGTTGTAGATATGTAATCCAGCTTGCTGGCTAACTTTATTTAGCGCAGCAATGTGGCCATTAGCCAAATCCATCACATGGATATAGTCACGAACACCCGTACCATCTTTAGTCGGGTAGTCACCACCAAATATAGCTAACTCTTTGCGACGACCAACTGCGACTTGCCCGATAAATGGCGTTAGGTTATTTGGGATGCCATTAGGGTCTTCACCCATCAAACCTGAATTATGAGCGCCAACAGGGTTAAAATAGCGCAGTAATGAGATAGACCATTCGTTATCTGCGATATTTAAGTCAGTTAGAATACGCTCAACCATATATTTACTGGTACCATACGGACTATTGGTATTACCGACTGAAGCCTCTTCCGTTAATGGAATGTGTTCAGGCTCACCATAAACCGTGGCCGATGAGCTAAAAATCAGGCTTTTAACTCCCGCTTTTTTCATGCTTTCAACTAATACTAATGTGCCATTGACGTTAACATCATAGTATTCAATCGGTTTTTGTACTGACTCACCCACTGCCTTTAAACCTGCAAAGTGGATCACAGAATGAATTTGGTGATTAGCAAAAATAGTGTCTAAAATTTGGCTATCACGCACATCACCTTGGTAAAAAGTCGGTTTTGTTCCAGTGATAGCCTCAATACGATTTAGCACTTCAAGGTTAGCATTATGCAGGTTATCTAAAATAATCGGCTGCATTCCCTGCTGAAGCATTTGCACACAGGTATGGCTACCAATGTAACCAAGACCTCCTGTGACTAGAACCTGTTCGCCATTCATCTCAAATTCCCTGAGTCTTAATATTCGTAGTGGTAGTTATAATCGTCTGATCTGGCATCAATACCATTGAGGATCACACCAGTGATTTCGATATCATTTTGCTTAAAGCGCTTGAGTGATAAATCGACATCTTTAACTGTATTCACGCCGTAGAAAGCAATCAGCAGCGAAGTGCCGACATATTTACCAATAATGGCTGAGTCAGTAATCGCTAAGATTGGTGCGGTATCAATCACCACGATGTCGTATTGGTTTTTCACCTTATCTAGCAATTGCTTAAAGCGTTCACCCATGAGTAATTCAGAAGAGTGAGTGACATTTTTACCACGGCAAATGACATCTAAGTTTTCAATCACGTTAGTGTGGACGGTTGGTGATTCAAGGTTTGGTTGTGATAAGTACTCAGATAAGCCAGCTTTATTACTTAACCCAAAGGCTTTATGCAGGCGGCCTTTACGTAAGTCGGTATCGATTAATAGTACATTCTTACCTGCATTGGCCAAAACCACCGCCATATTCGAGGTGACAAAGCTTTTACCAACGCCTGGTGAGGCACTGGTCACCATCACCAAGTTATTACCTTGGTTCATCACCGAGAAGTACACACTGGTACGTAACGAACGGATGGCTTCTACTGCGGTATCCGCTGGGTTTTCGATGGCTAATGGGCTCTTATTACCAGCCTCAATTAGTTTCTTCTCATGGGCAGAGAATGGGATGGTGGCATAGACATTAACACCCAGCGCATCGATATCTTCGGTACTTTTAATTTTGTTATTAAAGAATTCACGTGCAATCACATAAGCACAACCTACAATAAAGCCAAATATAGTAGCAAGGGCAACAATCAGTGATTTTTTCGGTGCCACGGGTTTTGGTTGTGATTCTGCGGAGTCGATTATACGCACATCAGCAGTAATACCGGAGTTCAATACACTGAGTTCTTGTTGTTTCGCCACTAATTGTGCGTAAATCGCTTGTTCTGCTTCAACATCACGGGTTAAACGGACGATTTCTTGTTGGGTATTCGGTAATTTTTGAATGTTCTTGCTGATTTTTTCTTTTTCACGTAACAGTTGCTGGCGCTTGTCTAATAAAGACTGATAAGCGGGGTGGTTACGGGTATATAACTGTTGAATTTCCACTTCTTTGAAGGTTAATTCATTGAGTTTCTCTTCGACCTGCAATGCAGTATCTAATGCCGCTTTAGCTTCTAGAGAGAGGTCAATTGATTCATTCTTTTTGCGAAATGCATTGAGCTGGTTTTCATAGTTATCTAATTTCTTTTTAATAGTCGGTAAGTAGCCATCTAAGAATACGAGTGTATTGTTAGTGACTTCTTTTTTACGTTCGGTATTTTGGTCAACGTAGTTTTGGATAATACTATTAAGAATCTTAACATTTTCGGTTTTATCTGCGCCTTTAATGGCTAGACTTATAATACCGGTGCCTTTACCTACTTCCGCAATGGTTAAGGTATTACGTAAATCTTCGATAGAAGAGTAACGGGCATTTTTTATCAGGGTAAATTCTTCGCCTGCTTTCGCTGAAGAATTGGAAATGAGTAAAGTAATGTCACCTTGTTTGAGGACTTGACCAACGCTGCCTTCAAAAACCTGCCCATCAATATTAATTGAGTAAGTTTTTTCACTGGTAAAAGTTAATGTTGCAGGTTCACCCACTAAATGGTCAGGCAGTTGATATACCGTAATAGCTAAGGGGGCAGTTTCACCAAGTAGTTTACTGGCAAAGCCAGTTGGTGCAACGAGCGCATCAAGGTTTAAATCCGCCACAGTTTTGCCCAGAACCATGCGAGATTTGATCACTTCAATCTCGGAGTCCACTTGGTTATTGCTACCACTAAATGGCATGACGTCACTCATTTGGTCCAGTAATGAGACTTGACCTAACTTATCATATTGTAATGTGGCATTGGCTTGGTAGATGGGGGTTGCCAGTAAGCTATAGGCTATTGCAATGGCTGCAAAAATAACGGTAAAAAACCCAATTTTAATATAGTTGGATTTCAAAACTTTAAACAGAGCGAGCAGATCGATTTCATCTGATGCTGGGGAGCTATTTTTTGTTGTGTTCATAGTAGGTTAAATGTTAAGTCATCCAATAAATAAAATTAAATTTTGCCTTGCCAAGCAAGCGCGGCTTTTTCCATGAGCTGATAAACATGTTCAAACATTTCATCACTGCGCTTATGGGGGTCTGGAATTTCGGTTTTATTAATCCACTGGCCAAAAAGCATCACTTTACCGCGGGTTTCAGGAAACTGTTGGTGGATTTTAGCAATATGTTCGTTTTCCATCACTAGGATTAAGTCTGCTTTATTGCATAATTCGCTCGTTAAACGACGTGACTGATGGTTTTCAAGGGAAAGACTGTGCTGCTCGGCAATACGGATGGCACTGTCATAAGCGGGCAACTCATTTTTGGCGATAATACCGGCAGAGTGCACTTTTTTTTGCGGGAAGTAATTTTGTAATAAACGCTCCCCCGTAGGAGAGCGGCAAATATTTCCCATACACACAACTAGGACATTATTAAACATTGTCTATTACCAATCGTGAATACGCTTGGTGCCTTCTGTTAACTGGTTATATGAGGCAATGGTTGGTAACAGTTGGGTGATTAGGCGGTTCCAACGCACCACTGGTGCTGCAGTTACATACACTAAGTCATAGGGTTGCAGTTTAAACTCGGTTCCCATCACTAACGAGGTCGCATCTGATAAATTTAACTGATATACCGCTGCCATTTTTTTCGGTAATAGCGCTTCGAGTTCTTTATCTGCTGCTGGCTGGTTTTTAACTGGGCGAATAACAAATACCCCTGTGGCACTGGCGGTATTTTGGTTAAGTCCTTGGGCTTTGCTCAGTGCTTCTGTAATACTCATACCCGCACGGTCGATAGTCAATGTGGTTGGTTGGCCGACTTCACCCATCACAAAAACTTTTTGACCATCATTACGCGGTACATACAGCACGTCACCCTGTAGCATGAGGTGGTTCTGTGTCAGGTCCCCATATTGGACCAAAGACTGTAATGATACTTTAATTTCTTTACCATTACGGGTCAGTACCACATTATCCCAGTCTGCATTTTCCGTTAAACCGCCTGCATTGTTAAAGGCTTCTAAGATGGTCAGGGGTACGTTAGTGATTGGCAGTGTACCTGGTTTTGCGACCTCACCGGAAACATACATTTTTTGCGAGCGGAATGCGGCAATACTGACATCTACTTGTGGGGATTCTATATAGGTGGCTAAGCGGTTACTAATTACGGTACGGATTTCTGTGATAGTTTTACCAGCCACTTTAACTTTGCCGATATAGGGGTAATAAATGGTGCCGTCTGCGTGAACCCAGTTGCCTGAGTCTTGAGCACTACGGTAAGAACCTGCGGGAATAGTTAGTTCAGGGTGGTCCCAAACGGTAACAGTTAATACGTCACCCGCTCCCACTCGGTACTCATAGTGAGTTAGTTGTCTTTCTAATTGTGCATTGGGCTTTGCGATGATTGGCGCTGTGTACATATCATCTAATAACTTAGGGGATATTGGGTAGATATCGACTAACTTAGTAATATCTGTATCACCCGTATCAACGACATTTTTACCTGAAGTTGACATATAAGTACCAGGAGCGATGGTGCAACCTGTTAATAATATACTGATAGTTAATAGTGTAAGTGGGAGACGCTTCCTAAACACGGTACCATCCTATGATAAAAAATGATTAGATAAGATATAAGTGATGATGGGTATCATCATTCCCACTTATACATATTACTACGAATGATGTAGTTTATATTGATGTTGTATATTTGGCAAAAATTGAGGGCATAAGAAACCCAGTTAAGTTAGTCATTACCAAATAAATCACGGGTATAGACTTTTTCTGCCACATCTTCGATCTCTGGCACCATTCGGTTTGCTAAGATGATATCGCATTGAGCTTTGAACTCTGCTAAGTCATTGACTACTTTTGAACGGAAAAATTCTGCTTCTTTCATCACTGGTTCATATACAACCACTTCAATACCTTTGGCTTTGATACGTTTCATTATGCCCTGCACCGCAGAAGCACGGAAGTTATCCGAGCCCGCTTTCATCACTAAGCGATAAACACCTACTTTACGTGGTGATTTAGCAATTAATGCATCTGATATAAAGTCTTTACGAGTACGGTTTGATTCGACTATCGCGTTAATCAAGTTATTCGGCACGTCATCGTAGTTAGCCAGCAACTGTTTAGTATCTTTCGGTAAACAATAACCGCCGTAACCGAATGATGGGTTATTATAATGGCTACCAATACGTGGGTCTAAAGAGACACCTTCAATAATTTGACGGGCATTTAACCCACGGCTTTCTGCGTAAGTATCGAGCTCGTTAAAATAGGCCACACGCATGGCTAAGTAGGTGTTAGCAAATAACTTGATGGCTTCGGCTTCAGTACCATCGGTAAACAACACTGGCACATCTTTCTTAATTGCGCCTTCCAGCAATAAGTCCGCAAAAATTTGCGCGCGCTCGGAACGTTCGCCCACCACAATGCGCGATGGGTACAGATTATCCCACAATGCACGGCCTTCACGTAAAAACTCGGGGGAGAAAATGACGTTACTGTAGCCATACTCTTCACGTAAACGTGCCGTAAAGCCCACAGGAATGGTGGACTTAACAATAATGGTGGCTGTTGGGTTAATTTCATTCACATCATGAATGACGGACTCGACTGATTTGGTATTAAAATAGTTGGTTTTCGGGTCATAGTCAGTCGGTGTGGCAACAATAACGTACTGAGCCCCTGTGTAAGCATCAGTTTTGTCTTCTGTTGCGCGGAAATTGAGTGTCTTTTCCGCTAAAAACTGTTCGATTTCCGTGTCGACAATCGGCGATTGTTTATTATTCAACATCGCCACTTTTTCAGGAATGATGTCCACTGCTACCACTTCGTGGTTTTGTGACAGTAACATGGCGTTAGATAAGCCGACATAGCCGGTTCCTGCAATTGCTATTTTCATTTTAAATCCTGACATACATATAAATTATTGTTTAGAAGAAGTTAGTTTTTGTGGTAACAATGAGTGATAGCTTGTAAGTATTGATTGATGATAATTTGTTCGTTAAACTCGCGGGCCATTTTTTTGCGACTTTCTTGCCCCATTTCTAAGCGTTGCTCATGTGTCATTGAAATAATTTTTTCGAGAGACGCGACAAGGCTTTCTGTAGAGCGAGGTTGGCATAAAAAACCATTAACGCCATGCTCAACCGTTTCTCTACATCCTACGTTATCAGTTGTTACGATAGGCTTACCCATTGCACCAGACTCTAGTAGTGATTTAGGTACACCTTCACGGTAAAAAGAGGGTAAAACCATACAATCAACCTTCGCGATTTCTTTCTCAACTGAATCAGAGGTACCTAAATATATGACAATTCCTTCCTCAACCCAGTTTCGCATTTCAAGCTCAGTGATGGCAGAAGGGTTATTAACACCTAAAAAACCAAGCAAATAGAACTCTACATTTTGCTTATATTTTTGCTTCAATTCTCTAGCGGCTTCTACATAATGTCCGACACCCTTATCGTATAACATTCTCGCGATTAGCAAAAATCTAATAACACCATCATCAGCAGCTGGTGATATGGTAAAGCGAGTTAAGTCTACACCAGAACCGGGGAGCCGCTCGGTTATATCCTCGGGAGCATATCCGCTTTGTAAGAAAAGAGAACGGTCTTCTTCATTTTGAAAGAAGATTTTAGAGGCTTTTTTCTGGCTTATTTTATACAAAGCACGGGCAATTTTAGACGATAAATTTTCTTCTATAAAAAGAGTACCAAGGCCAGCAATGTTATTGATTGTTTTTATTTTAAGGAATGAGGCCGCTAAAGTCGCATAAATATTATTTTTAGGTGTGAAGTTTAAAACGCATTTAATTGAGTTAACTTTAAATGAACGATAGAACTGAAATAATGTTTTTATATCATTAAGAGGATTCTTTCCTCCTTGGTCAATAGATAAATGAATAAATTTACAACCTAGGTTTTCTAAACGGGAAGAATAATCATCTTTAGGGGCAATAGCGACAACACTATAGCCAGCAGTTATCAGTGCTTTGATTGTGTTTTGCCTAAAATTATAAATGTACCAACTTGTATTAGCAGTTATGGCAATCATTGAGTAATCACCTTATTTACCATAATATTCACGATACCATTTAACTAGGTTAGCAACACCTTCCTTAATGCCAATCTCTGGTTTATAGTCAATGACGTCAAATAAATCTTGTGTATCTGCGAATGTTTTATATACATCGCCAGGCTGCATTTCTCTATAATTTTTCTTAGCTTCAATACCAAGTTCATTTTCGATTGTTTTTATAAAATCCATTAAATTAACTGGTGAACCGTGGCCAATATTATAAATACTATAAGGTGCTGAGCTTGTCGCTGGTGAACCAGTTTCTACTGTCCAATTGTTGTCCTTTTGAGGGATAACATCAGAAATACGGATAATTCCTTCTACGATATCGTCAATATATGTAAAATCACGCCACATATCACCATTATTGTTGATATCGATAACTTCATTATTTAGTATTTTTTTTGTGAAAATAAATGGAGCCATATCAGGTCGGCCCCAAGGACCGTAGACAGTAAAGAAACGTAAGCCTGTAGTCGGTATATTATATAAGTGCGAGTATGAGTGGGCCATTAATTCATTGGCTTTCTTAGTTGCAGCATATAAAGAAACTGGATGGTCAACAGAATCAGTTGTTGAGAAAGGCGTTTTACTATTTAATCCATATACAGAGCTAGATGAGGCATAAACTAAATGTTTAACATTATTAGAGCGACAACCTTCTAGGATATTTAAATGGCCAACTAAATTTGAGTCCGCATACGCGTGGGGGTTCTCAATAGAATAACGAACACCAGCTTGAGCTCCGAGATGAATAACATAGTCAAAGCTATGTTGATCAAAAATTGTATTTATTGCATGCCTATCCGAAAGGTCACACTGAATAAAGGAAAATTGAGGATGCTTAATTTTTTCGAGTCGAGCTAATTTTAAATTAACATCATAATATGAATTGTTATTGTCAATACCAATGATTTTATGGTTTTTTTTTAGAAGTTGTTCAACGACTTTACTACCAATAAATCCAGATGCACCAGTAACTAGTATATTCATTTTGGAGTTCGCTTTTGTTTAATATGATTATAATAAGATCTATAAAAATCAAATCGAATAGGTGATAGTTTTTCTGATAAATAATCAGAAGATTTTTCTAAGTTCTCTATAGATTGAGCTTTATATTCTTGAGTATCTGTTAGCAGTTTTAAAATTAGGTTAGATAGCATCATAAAATCTGAGGGATTATGTGTATAATCAGCATTAATTAGCTCTGGTAACCCTCCTGCATCACTAACAATGCACGGTAATGCGTGACTCATAGCCTCAATAGTAGCTCTTGGGAGGCCTTCTTGATTGCTGGGCTGTATATATAAATCAACATCACTAGCTAAAATTTGATGTATAATATTTTTTTTAAGGGTACCGGTATATGTAATTTTTATATTTGAGTATTGAGACTCTATTTTATATTTAGAACCCGCGCCAATTAATAAAATATTGATATTGAAACTTAATTTTTTATCTAGTTCATATAATGCCTTATAAAGTATTGGATAACCTTTGTGATCACTATCTAAGTTTCCAATTAAAGCTATGCTATATACACCCTTCTTGGATAATTGTTTAGGGGTTTTAGATATTGTATCTATCTCAACATTCGATGCTGTAGTGGATTGACCTTTTGTAGGGTATCTCTTTTGTAAAAAATGGCTAGTTACATATAGTGCACTAAATGCATTACTCACAGTAGAAACCATTGAATGTTTAATTATGGGTAAGTATATTTTGGATTTTAGAGTGTTAAGTCCTTTCATTGCGTCAACTGGGCAGGCAACAACTTCACAAATATAAGGAATTTTTTCTTGACGGCATACTTCAGCTGTTAGGAAACCAATCTCACTTGGAACTCGTAATATAATTGCATCAAAATTTGAAATTATATTTTTTATTAGTATTTTACTTTTATTTCGGTTTATAAATCTATTCTTAAAAGTTGATTGATTCTCGAAAGGTATAAAGTGTACTCGATTGTCATCAATTAAATTCATTGATGTGTTAGTTTCTTCGCTCCAATCTACAAGTTTATGTCGAGATAGAATAGTTAAACTATCAAAGTGTTCTAGGTATCTAGAAAAAGATTGATTGTTTAATTTTCCCGCTGAAAATAGTAAATCTTCATTGCTATTATAATGAAAAATGTGGTCATGAACGAATAATGCTTTCATTTAAATATCTTTAATTTTTTTTGCTGGAGAGCCAGCATATAGTGAGTCAGAACTAATAATATTCTTTACAACAGAATTAGCTCCAATGACGGAATGAGAATGGATGTGTGTACCACTCAGTATCCTGCACCCGCAACCAATCCAGACATCATCAGAAATAGATATTTTTTTTAGTAATAGATCTTGATATTTGATTGGTGTTTTTTGACTGAAGGTATGCTCAAATGATATTAATGATGAGTTATGTGCAATAGATACATTATTTCCTATATCTATATAACCTAGACCATCTATATAGGAATATTCATGAATACTTACATTATTACCTATATTTATACGCTCAAAATTTTTTATAGTGACCCACCTTGATACATAAACATTATCGCCACATTGATTTATGAGAGTTTTAATTAATATATACCTTATGGCAACACCAACGACTGATGGCATTGACATGAAAATATTATATAAAAAAACTCGTAGGAATCGAGGAAGTAGGCTGGTTAATTTTATTGATATTTTTATAATAAAATTGAACTTCTCGAACTTTTCTTTACCTGTCATCTTTTGCATATATCCTAATTAGTTTTTCATAATTATTTTTTATATCGAAGATATTGCTATCTACAGTAAGTTTGATATTTTCTGTAGTTGTATGCTTGATTTTTTCAATCCATGTTATTTTATCATCAGAAGGAATGTAATATATCGCATTAGAAATTTTTGTAGATATAGGAACATTTGTTGAAGCTATAACAGGAATACTTGCTAATTGAGCCTCTACGGCGACCACACCAAATCCTTCATGATGAGATGGGAATAATAAGATATCGGCATTTTTTTTTAAAAAGCTTATGGTTGACGTTATGTTACCAATTAATATAACCCTATCTTGCAGGTTTAAATTTCTAACTAATTGCTCTAATTCTTCCCGGAGAGAGCCTTCACCTGCAATTACATATTTGTAACATAGGGGAAGATTAGGCATTAATTTAATTATAAACTCATGATTTTTTACTGACTCTAGCCTTCCTACGGAACATAGTAATATACTATTACTGTCCCAACCATTACGTGCCTTAACATCTTCATGGTTTACTGTTTTCTCTAGGCTAATACCGCAAGGCATTATAAGGACATTTTCATGTGACAAATAGTTGCTTTTTGATTGTTCACTCACGGCAATTTTATGAGTGGAAAATAGCTCAATAAATATTTTTAGAAAGAAATAATTTAGTTTTTTTAGTTTTGTTAGTTTTTGATTATTCCTATTACTATGTATATGAGATATGCGAATCGGAACTTTAGTTATAAATGCTAAGAGTGAATTGATACCATTAGTGAAACTTACATTGGAGTGGACAACATCAAACTTATATTTTCTAAGTATAAAAAAAAGATTCTTTATATATGATAATTTACTAATTTTACTGGAACTAACCCTTAATATGGTTATCCCTCTTTGCGAAAATTTATCTTCTAATACACCTTTATGAGGCTTATCAACAAGAACATATATCTCTACATCTGGTTTTTTTAGAGCAATTAAATCGGTTAAATCATCTAACCAACACTCAATCCCTCCAATATCTAATTGACCTATAACAAATAAAACTTTCATCCTTCTCGGCCCTTAATGGAATAAATACTTAAAATGATAATGGTTAAGATAGATACTATTAATGAGGAAAGGACTGCTCCATTAGCACTCAAATAGTTTATAAGTATAAAGCTTGTGGGGATATTAATGATTAGTATGCTTAAGAATATATATGGTTGATACTTTATACGCCGCCTAGCCGTATTAATGTTTCCAAGAACCAAACAGAGGAATATAAATGGTGATATCATGATTATATTATCATATAAAGAATAAAATATTTCATATTCAGCATTGAAAATGAGAAGGAAAATTATATCTTTAAAGAATATGGCGAACACACAAAATGCAATGGAGATAAATATTGTAAAACACAGAAGTAATTTTACGGTTTTAATGAAATCATCAATCCTATTTTCATTATATGCATGTGCAATTTTAGGAACAAAAGCTTGGCAAATTGATTGAATGATTATCTGAGCGACAGTGATAATATACATGAAACTGCCAAACGCGCCTAACTCAGTAAGCCCTGAATTGTTCTCTAAGAATAGTCTAGGTAAATTGGTGTTTAATGAGATTAACATTGCAGTTATAGCTAAAGGGAAAGATAGCTTTGCTAATTTTTTTAATACATCTGGAGGGGTATAGGAGTCTTCCAGTTTAAAGTTATAATTTCTATAATCATAAAGAACAAATATTATTGATGATGATAAAACATAGCTCAATAAAGCAATGTTTAAATTCTTAGTTAAGATATATGACAGTAAGAAAAAAATTAAATTGGCTAGTCCTCTGCTTGTTCGGGATATGGCGATTTTTTTCATTGTGTCTTTTCTTTGATATTCGCCATAGAATATATCAAAAAGGTTATCAAAGATTTTATATAGCGCTAGTAATAATACTGAGTAAAGATAATTTTCTTTGAATACAAATAATAGAGATATAAATAAAGCCAAAATAGAAAATAGAACTCGAAGTTGAAAATAAGTCCTGAATTTGAAGCTCCTATTGGTATCAATTACTATATATGAACGAAGACCTCCTTGAGCCATCATAAATATTGGGTTTAAAATAGCTAGAGCTAGAGTGAAGATACCAACATCATTAGTTGTTCCCATTTTATTGATTATAATTAGAATTGCCCATTGTGAAAAAGCAAATGACAAATTTCCTATTAGAGTATAACTCGCTCCCTTAAAAACATGAAAACTCATTATTTTATCCTGCGTGGATTTATTAAAATACCTTTTGCGGCATTGATTAAAATCAACAAAATCACAAAGTAAACAATTGGCAAAAACCAATTCACATTAGTAAATGAATAAAAAACTAAAATTATAAACAATAGTGATCTTACTAATAATGATCTGTTTTTGTTAATCATATTTAATATGGTGACTATAAATATGAATATAAATATGAAGCCATACCAACCGAAGTTCGCTATAGCCTCATCATATAAACTAGTCGTAATTGTCCAAGTTCCTAGAGCTGGACCAACATTATTATGAAGAACCTTATTTGTGAGGTACTGCCCATACGGATATGGTTTATCAGGCCACATTTTTCTTGGAACAAAGCCAAAGATTATACTTAAGTATGTCTGACCAGAGTATTCAACAATATTCCTTTCACCAAGTAATTTTTCTTGAATTACATACCGTAATACATCATCACGACTTAGTTCATGCCTAGTAGATGCGTAAACTTCTGAAGTTGTCTGGCTATAGTCGTATTTATAATTAAACGAGTATGTTATGTATAATACAGAAAATATTATAATAGATAATAAAACATTTAGAAATTTAAAGGTTCTTTTTGTACTATAAAAAAATGAAATTACTGCATAAACAATGATGAGGCCATAGATGAATCTTTTATTATTTATATATAAGTCTATAATTAATAATGAAATTAATAGAATGGATAATAGAATGTTGATTTTTTTACCATATATAAACCTTAATGAAATGACGGAAATACTGGAAAAAAAACTGAGTATCCAAACAAGACTATACTCGTCATATTGTTCTTGGCCAATATAATTTCGTATTTCGCCATAAACCAGATATGTACTAGGATTATTGGTTAGTAAAATTGATAAAGGACCTGAAAATGCAATTAACCAAAGTGATATTATAGCAAGTTTATTGACATTTATGCTATTTATACTTATAGATTGTTTTTTTCCAATAAAGAAAATAAAAAAAATAAAATTCATTATAAATATAAATATATAATATATTATACTTGCATTGTCATTATATAAGGTTTCTTCAAGTGAAAAAATTGAACTTTTATATTCAGGTAAGCCAAAGGTGATATCCAATATATTGTGAAATGGGAATATTAGAAAGAATACAGGGTAGTATAGAATGGCAGCATTGTATCTTTTTTTTGATAATTTATTTATGCTGACTGATAGCATGAAAATAGATTGAATAATGCATATTATACTTAGAAATATCATATTAAATTCTTATTATTAGGTTAACTCATAGTTTAATTGCTTTTATAATAACCATAGCTACCGCACTGGGTTGTCGGGTCCCAGAGCACCATTGAAATTGTAAATGCATACTTATTAATTGAAAACGTTACATTTTTTGCTATCGCGTTCAATTGATAAGCATGGCTTATTGTTTTTTGCCGCCCAAAGGGTATGCCTCATGGCGAATTGGGTCAAGCAAAAGCGCTTAATAATACCACCAAACCTAGGTAGTGACTATCACTGCGATTGTCTTAGAGAATAGTCCTAATAGGAGTATCAAATGAATAAGTTATTTTAAATTATCAGGTTATAATTCTTATTATACGCTTGTTCCGTGATTAAATATTTTGCTTAAGTTAAGTCTTTTATATCATTGCATTTAATATGGATATAATTAGCTCAAAAATAAAACATACCTATTTTTACACGAATTTAGTGTTACGATGGATTAATAATATGCGTGATTGATAATATTAATTTACCCAATTTTTACGTTTATTTTTCAGCCAGATATGTTTTGTTGTAAAACAGAAACAAATTAGCAAAAAAACAGATTATAGTTTACCTATAATCCGTTAGACTGCAGCCAAACCGATTAGGCTTGGCTGCAGGTTGGATAGGTTTTGAAAAAACAAAGGAAAATCAAAGAATTGATTTTCGGCTGATAACACAAAGCAGAAAAAACCACGCTTTTATCCTGCTTTGTCAGCAACCTAATGGATTATAGTTTACCCATAATCCATTTCAATAATAAGCATGGCTTGTGACTATAAGATGATTACCACTTAAATGGCACGTTTACCGTCACTGCGGCACCGACATCATTTCGTGTTTCGTAATCAGTTTTAGATACCCAAACTTTCGCATCCGTGCTGACGTCATTGTCAAAGTTATGCCACCAACCCATATCAACACCTTTAATGGTTTCAGATTTAGGGAATAACTTGTTGCCGTCAAAGTTAGACTTATTCACTTTCGCATACATCAAACGTGTGCTAACACGGTTATCATCATCAAGGGTATATTCCACTTTGGTGGTTAGCATACGGCCATCACCCCCCATTGCGTGCCCCAGTGCGGCACCTTGTTGGTAATAACCATTACCATAAATAAAATGTTGGTACATCACACCATCTTTGTCCCACTCAGTATGGGTATTCGCGCCTTCAATATACCAATTTAATGGTTGACCCCATAGCGTGTGATAGCCCTCGATACCGCCCATAAAGGCATTTTTCGATGGAAAAAGGTTGGCTTCATCTTCACCGACCATTTGGCCATATAAGCTGACAGGTAGATCGATTAATGGGTAAAGTTTCAGTTTAAAGTCTAAACCTGCGAGTTGGTTACCTGGATCGTCATTTACATCACCAGTATTATCCCTTCCGCCCATGGCATTCCAGAAAGAATTCCAGTTATTAGGACGGCCATCGCCTCCCCACATCACCACGCGGGAACCGCCGAGTTCAAAGAAATCAGTTGGGTTCATGGTCATGCGTAAACCAATCAGTTTAGTGTTTGGCTGGGATGAGTATTGTTTGATTTGGCCAGCGGTGAGCTGATATTGCCACGAGCCAATCCAAGAAAGCCATGGGGTTTCAAATGGGCTTTGGTCGGCACGTTGCAGCAAAAAGCCAGTGACAGGGCGAGCAGCATCGGTGCGAATTAAGCTGCCGTCGTGGCCAGGGCCCCACCATTGTGGGATCTCACCGAAAGTGACCCATTGGTTCCAAATTTTTACACCACCATATGAGCCATTGAGGTTGTAGTCTGAACCGTTTTCAACGCGCAGAGCGCGCTCACCATTAGCGGTGAGGTTTAAATCCACATCGTCTGTGCTGTAGTTACCTGAAACGGTGTAACGAATGTCACTTTTTTCACTTTGGGCAAAGCCTTGCGGCATAGAGTTATGGCTAGAGGCAAAGTGCGTTTCCAGTTGAACACTGTTCTTTTTACGGTCTAGGTTTTTCTTAATACGCTGAATAATCGCTTCTTGTTCGCTATTGGTAATATTTGCATTATTCAACGAGCGGGTAATTTCTTCTTGGGAGAGTGGCCAAGTGGATAAGCTAATTTGAATGACGTTACGCTCTGAAAGCCATGCTAAATCACTGCGTAAGTTATCATTGGGTAGGACTAATCCTCCCGCCACACTGTGTGCGCTTATTGCGCCTAATACCGCAAGCATTGCCAGCTTGGTAAGCTTGAATTTTTTCATTGATAAATCCGTTTGAAGTTGAGTTCGCCTAATATTGAACAGGTCAATAAAGATAAATAAATTTCTAAAAATTAAACCAATATAAAGTGTAGTGATATTTTGCTTTATTATAAGTATGCTAATTTTAACGGGTGAGCCACCCGTGTTATGTCGAGAAGCAATCATCACAATTAAATTAAGTAAAATAGAATATCAGATTAAACTATTCGGGATAGGAAAGAGTAACTTATTAAAATATATAGCAATGTGATATGCATTAGATTTTTGTGTCTATTATTTCAATTTTATTGAGATTTAATTTTGCTTTGTTATTTGAATTTAAAATAAACAGATTAATATTTTGCAGGATGGTTTAGGGTTTATTGCTATGGGAACTCAATATAAGAATATTCTATATTAGGTGCTTATAAATCCATTTGGGGAATAGAAATAAAAAAGCCCTCTATTTTAAATAGAAGGCTTTTGGGAGTAATGTTTGAAATGGCTTAACGGCCGTGCTCAGGTAGCCAGATTTGTAACCTTAGCCCGCCCAGAGGGCTGTCATCGGCTTTCACCCAGCCTTTATGCTGTGTAATGGCAGTTTCAACAATTGCTAAGCCTAACCCTGTACCGCCAGTTTCACGGTCTCGCGCTTCATCGGTACGGTAGAATGGGCGGAAGATATGCTCACGGTCTGCAGGGCTAACACCTGGGCCATCATCATCCACAGTAATCAAAATACCGTTGTTTTCTTCTTTAAAATCAACAGCAATATGGGTATGTGAATAACGCAGCGCATTACGGACAATATTTTCAAACGCACTGCCCACCGCTGAAGGATTGCAATACAACGGCCAAGGGCCTGGGTTTGAGGTGATATCGAGCGTTTTGTTCATCTGTTCCGCTTCGAAGCTAGCATCATCTAAAATATCCCCCCAAAGTTCATCGGCTTTGATATTTTCGCGCAGAATTTCATTTTTATGTTGGCTACGTGAGAGCACCAACAAGTCATTGATCATGCTATCTAAACGATGCGTTTCGGTTTCGATGCGCTCCAGCTCTTTACTTTCACCATGGCGACGGCGTAATAGGGCGGTTGCCAGTTGTAAGCGCGTGAGTGGGGTGCGTAGTTCATGTGAAATATCAGAAATTAAGCGCTGTTGTGCACTCACCATGCCATCAAGTGCGCTGATCATCTGATTGAAACTGTTCCCTGCGGAGAGGAACTCTTGAGGCCCAGCTTCCAGTTCAGGGTGCGGCCGCAAATTCCCTTTGGCGACATCATCGGCTGCCATTTTGAGTTTTCGCGCGGGGCGAGCTAAGCTCCAAGATAGCCATAATAACAGTGGGGCACTGATTAACATGGTGGCAATTAAGAGCAAGAATGGCCTATCAAACAATAAGTTAATAAAGTCAGATTGCGGGCTGCTGGCTGGGCGCACTAAATAGAGTTGATAGTGGTCTTCGCCATCACGAATAGAGAACGGCCCGAGAATTTCAGCTCGGCCATATTTTTTCTTTTTGGGGTGATCGGCGTTATCGGATTGACCAATAAAGTTACGGATCACCTGCATTTCACTGGGCATCGCACCAATAACACGGCCTTCACTGGTGACAATAATTAGCCGCTGACCCGGCGGCGCCCATTTTTTGATAGCGTTTGAAATCCGACGCCACCAAAGTAGGTCATTCATGGGAGCTTGTGCGAGTTCGGCTTCAATATGTTGCTCAAGCATCTCCCCTTGGCGTTGTTCACTTTCCATCAGGACGGTGATTTGCCGAGAGTCGAGCTTGGGCACCATCAGCACTAGCATTAGCACTAGTGCGAGGGTAAACCAGAAAATCGCAAAGATCCTTGCGGTTAAGCTGTTGATCATGTGGCAGAAACCATTAAGTAACCACGGCCACGTAAGGTTTTAAACCAAGGTTGGCCATCAGTGCGTTCTGGTAATTTACGGCGCAAATTCGAAATATGCATATCAATAGCACGGTCAAACGGTGTTAGGCGTTTACCCAAAACTTCTTGGCTAAGGTGTTCTCGTGAAACTACTTGGCCTAAATGTTGTGCTAACAGATATAACAAGGTGAATTCGGTGCCCGTTAAGTCCAAAATTTCATTATCGAAACTGGCTTCTTGGCGACCTGGGTTGAGTTGCAGTTTATCAACTTGCAATACAGGGGTATTGCTGTTGCTATCCTGTGTTTGTTCACTCCAGTTTGAGCGGCGTAATAACGCACGAATACGTGCCACGAGCTCACGGTCATTAAACGGTTTTGGTAGATAGTCATCCGCACCTAATTCCAAGCCCAGTACTTTATCTAACTCACTACCACGAGCGGTTAACATAATGACAGGGGTCTGATGAATTTGGCGCAATTCTTTGAGTGTCTCAATACCATTTTTTTTCGGCATCATGACATCCAATAAAAGCAAATCAATGGATGAGTCAATCTGTTGCAATGCCTGTTCACCATCATAAGCGATGACGACATTGAAACCTTCCATTTCCAGCAGTTCTTTTAAGAGCGACGTGAGTTCACGGTCGTCATCAACTAATAGGATTTTATGCATTTTTTAAGTCCTCCAACTGCCAAAATACGATAACAATCTGTACGATTCCATGACTTTACGTTCTTTTACATGCTCTGACGCTAGTTTGCAGCCACAGGTGTATATTTATTCACATTGAATCACGAGCACAGTTCGGAGACAAGGTGTCAAATGCGAAGAACAACACATAGCAAAGTACATAATACAGTACATAAAACCGCAATGTTAGTTTTAGCTTCTGCATTTGTGTTCGGACCAACAATTGCTTTCGCAGAAGTTTCACAGAATGTTGCGAATGATGAAAGCTCAGTGCCATTAATGTTGCAGATGCAGCCTGAGGAAGTACCTTCGACAGCTCACCAAGTCGTTGTGCCATTTCAGTCACATGACATGTTTAGCAGTGAAGAACGCGCCAGCACATTTATGTTTAATGGTATCACATTAAATGAAAAGCAACGCCAGCAGCTACGTGATTTGATGGCAACGCAGCGCCATTATCGCACTGATAGCACGGCATTAGTGCAAGAGCGTGAAGCGTTACATAAATTAATTATAGCGGATAGCTTTGATGATAAAGCGGTTCGCCAGCAACTTGAAAAAAGAATGCAAAAAGAATTGGAACAACGCGTTGAAATGGCAAGAATTCATCATGAATTATACCAATTATTGACGCCAGAGCAGAAAAGTGAGCTTGAACAGATTCACCAACACAAAATGGCTGAATATCAAGCGATGCAGTTCCAATAAATCAGATTGAGAGTACCCGTAGTTGTAGTTGAGTAAGCAAGTTAATTTCAGATCCTTAATTTTGAAGTAAGTAGTGAAGTAGCAATAAATGAAGTTTTTCCTTGCCATAGACACCATCCCTGTCTTTTATAGCCCCTTTTAGGGGCTTTTTTTTGTTTAAATAGGTTAGGTGTTAACTATAGTTGACAATTTGTCGAGGGCGATTAAGATACAGGTATTAAGACAAGGAGACGTCTTATGATAACAGTATTAACGACAGATCTATTCGACAACTGGATACGCGATCTCAAGGATTTAAGGGCGAAAACAAAGATTCAAGTGAGAATTCGGCACCTAAAAAATGGAAATTTTGGCGATATTGAGCCAATTAGTGATGGCTTTTCAGAGCTGAGGATACATGAGGGGCAAGGGTATCGTGTTTATTTAAAACAGAAAAATAACGTTATGGTCATTTTGCTCTCAGGTAGGAGTAAAGGAACCCAGCAAAAAGATATCATCAAAGCCAAACAGGTTTTTAGTCAAATTGAAGGTGAATTATGGCCATAAAATTAAAAGAATATGATATTGCTGAGCATTTAAATAGCGAAGAAGAAATCCAATTGTATCTTAATGAGATCTTGGAGGAGGGTGACCCTGCTTTAGTATTATCGGCTCTCGGGGATATAGCAAAAGCTCGCAATATGAGTCAACTAGCTAAAGAGGTAGGGATGAGCCGTGAAGGTTTATATAAAGCATTATCAGGTCAAGGTAATCCTACATTCACCACAATCATAAAAATAGTTAACTCTCTTGGTTTGAAGCTACAATTTAAAAGTATTTAATACTCTGTTTTTATTAAAATAAAAACTTCTTATCTCATTATCTTGCTATTACCTCTCTACTAAAAAATAGGATAACGTTATGGTTCAGGTGTTAACAGCTCAGGATTATCGCAGTATGCCTTGGAAAAATGGGCAAGGCGTCACGTTGGAAGTGGCGAGAAGCCATGGTGAAGGGCTTGATGATTTTGACTGGCGGGTATCAATTGCGGATGTGAAAGCTGCGGGGCCTTTTTCTCATTTTTTAAATCGCCAACGTATTATTGGTGTGCTGGAAGGGAATGGGATGACTTTGCTTGTGGATGACCAGAGCCCAGTGACGTTACAGCAAAAAGAATTCTTTGCCTTCAAGGGGGAGAGCAATGTGCATGCTGAATTAGTTAAAGGCGCTATTCGTGATTTTAATCTCATTTATAATCCTGCAAAATATTCAGCACGCCTACAGTGGGTAAATTCAGCATCGGGTAGTTCTTGGATTAGCGATGCAGCCCAAATTCTCATTTTCAGTACTGCGCCAAGTATGAGCTTGGACGTAAACTCGCAACCGTTTGTGTTAAAACATTTTGAAACGTTGTTAGTGAGAAACAATATCCAGCCACTACAATTTTCAACTCAGCAATCTGCAGGACAAGATTTCTGCATAATAGAGTTATTTATTAAATAGTTAGGGACTTAATGCTATTTATTTGGATGTTTTTCCAATATTTTTAGCATTAATTATTTTTTAGGGTGGGATATTACTCTGTCGATTAAATTATTTTAGTAAAAATGTTATCAAATTCATAGAACCTGTAATTATGGCTTTATTCCTATTGTTATTTTCCGCAAAATTTATAGTCTTTAGCGTCACTAAAAAAATAAGAATGGTATTTCTTAAAGGAAAAATGATCTATGAAAATGAAAGCGCTTGTCGCCGTTGCTGTCTCTGCTGTGATTTTAACAGGCTGTAAAAATATGGACCAAGGGATGTTGACTAACTCTGGAATGCAATTATTCCAAGCAGCAACACTGAGTGATTCAGATGTTAAGCAATTAAGCGATCAATCTTGTAAAGAGATGGACGCACAGAACAAAATTGCTCCTTCATCAAGCAAATATTCCAAACGTTTAGACAAAATCGCTAAAGCTCTGGGTAACGAAGTTGATGGTACACCCGTTAACTATAAAGTTTACATGACTAACGATGTAAACGCATGGGCGATGGCGAATGGTTGTGTGCGTGTATACAGCGGCCTGATGGATGTCATGAACGACAACGAAGTTGAAGGCGTTCTGGGCCATGAAATGGGTCACGTAGCATTAGGCCATACTCGTAAAGCAATGCAAGTTGCTTATGCAGCAGTTGCAGCGCGTACAGCGGCAGCATCAGCTGGCGGCGTAGTTGAACAACTGAGCGCATCACAAGTTGCTGCATTGGGTGAAAAACTGATCAACTCCCAGTTCTCTCAACACCAAGAAAGCGAAGCGGATAACTTCTCTTATGACTTACTGAAAAAACGTGGTGTAAAAACTGACGGTTTAGTGACTGGTTTTGAGAAATTGGCAAAAATGGGTAGCCAAGAGACCAGCATGTTTGACTCTCACCCACCTTCAAGTGAGCGCGCACAAAACATCCGTGACCGTATCGCTGCTGATAAAAAATAATTATTAATTATTTTTTATCATAAGGTGTAACAGTGTAAATAAGCATTGTTGCACCTATTATGTATTTCTTGCAGATATTCTTATTTCAGAATTAGAAATCAGAACTTCCCCCGTTGTACTTCCTTAAATCACTCACTATCTTATCTATTAAATAATATTCAGGTTTTTTCATGGTGTTGCAGTTTTATGTTTGATAAAACGCTAACAAGGAAAAAAGATGGAAAAAGTGCAGAAAATTTCCCTTCTTGCAAAAGGAATGGGAATGCTGTTATCGGGAACTTGCCGTTTATTAACAGGGGTTCGTACTCGTTGGGTTGGCTGCCAGCCTGCCATAACCCCGCGTATTTATTATGCAAATCATTCAAGCCACTTAGATGGGTTAGTCATTTGGTCTGGTTTACCGCCGCTGATGCGCCATTTTGTTCATCCTGTCGCCGCGAAAGATTATTGGGATAAAACGCCATTTCGCCGTTATTTAGTGAATAACGTTTTTCGCGCTGTCCTTGTCGATAGAAAAGGGGACAAACCTGCGCAAGGTAATATCTTGGAGCCTCTTGAGTCCGTTTTGGCAGCAAAGCATTCATTGATATTTTTCCCCGAGGGAACCCGTGGTAGTGGCGAAGTGCTAGGTCAATTTAAAAGTGGCCTGTACCATTTAGCGAAAAAATATCCCGATGTTGAAGTCGTCCCCATCTACCTTGAAAACCTTAACCGCGTATTACCAAAAGGGTCTAAATTAGTTGTGCCTGTTATTTGCTCTGCGGTAGTCGGTAAGCCTATCTCTCCTTTAACCGAAGCTGAAAATAAAACTGAATTTTTGCAACGCGCCAAAGAAGCGCTAGAGGAGTTGATGCCATGAGCGTTTGGGACAGCGAATTAGCTTTACTGTTATCGGGTGTGTTTGGAATATTAGTATTTGCGAGTGTCGTTGGTGGGATCTTGGCTTATCGTTATTCTGGTGATAAAAGCAATCCAACAATTGATAACCTGAATGCTCGTATCCGGGCATGGTGGGTGATGTGTATTATCTGCGTATTGGCGGTAGTACTTGGCAACATTGCAGTCGTTATTTTATTTGCATTGATATCATTCTTTGCGTTGCGCGAGTTTATTACTTTAACGCCAACACGGCGAAGTGATCATGAAGCGTTATTTTGGTGTTTCTTTATTTTCATTCCATTGCAATACCTTCTGGTCGGTATTGAGTGGTATGGGATGTTTTCAATTTTTGTGCCTGTGTTTGTTTTCCTCTTTTTACCTACACGTATTGCACTCGCAGGGGATACCTTTCATTTTCTTGAGCGCACGGCAAAAATTCAATGGGGGATGTTGGTGACGGTTTTCTGTTTAAGCCACGTTCCCGCGTTGTTGATGCTCAATATTGAGGGTTATGAAGGGGAGGGTGTGAAATTATTGCTCTTCTTAATTATTGTGACGCAAATTTCCGATGTCTTGCAGTATGTATTCGGTAAACTGATGGGTAAACGTCCGATTGTACCTAAATTGAGCCCAAATAAGACGATAGAAGGCTTTGTTGGTGGGATCTTATCCTCTGTACTGATTGGAATTTGCTTATATTGGGTTACGCCATTCAGTTGGTGGGTTGCTGGTTTAATGTCATTGGCGATCACGATTATGGGGTTTGTGGGTGGTTTATGTATGTCAGCCATTAAGCGTGATAGTGGTATTAAAGATTTTGGGGCGATTATTGAAGGGCATGGGGGCATGCTGGATCGCATTGACTCATTGTGTTTTGCCGCGCCTATTTTTTTCCATTTAACGCGTTATTACTATACATAGGCCAATTTTATTTTCGTTTTTGTTCGTTAATTAAAAGAGCACCAAATGGTGCTTTTCTTTTGTTTTATAGGTACAGCATAGAAGGAATTTAAGTGTTATCATCAGTACTTAATTTTTATTTCAAACTAAGATTCAACTAGGGTAATTCGCTTGAGTTGGTACTCTAGGGCTTTTTTTGCATTGAAAGATTTACCTATTGGGGTGATCGGCTAGAATTATGTAAACTGGATCACAATAAAACATAAAAGCTTGATGGAAAGCAGATGCATAATTCACTCTTTGCCGTATTATGCTGTTAGGTGAATCAATTCAGCACTAGTAAGCCAGCGTAATTAGCGTTAAAAAGATTAGCAGCGTAACGGTTTTATCGATTTGCAATTTTATGTTCATTAATCAGAGGTCATCATGGTCAAGCAGATTAAAAGAATTGGGGTTTTAACGAGTGGTGGCGATGCACCAGGTATGAATGCCGCGATCCGTGGTGTGGTACGTGCTGCTTTAGGTGAAGGGCTAGAAGTGATGGGTATTTTTGATGGGTACCTTGGCCTGTATGAAAACCGCATGAAACAATTAGATAGATACAGCGTATCGGATATGATCAACCGCGGTGGCACCTTTTTAGGCTCAGCTCGTTTCCCACAATTCCGTGATGAAAAAGTACGTGCAATAGCCTTTGAAAATCTGAAGAAAAATCATATTGATGCGCTAGTCGTTATTGGTGGTGACGGTTCCTATTTGGGTGCGAAAGCACTGACCGAAGCAGGCTTCCCGTGCATTGGTCTACCAGGTACAATCGATAATGACGTTGCAGGAACCGATTACACCATTGGTTATTTTACTGCGCTTGAAACCGTTGTTGAAGCAATTGACCGCTTGCGTGATACCTCTACATCTCATAAACGTATCTCTATTGTTGAAGTGATGGGACGTTACTGTGGTGATTTAACATTATCTGCGGCGATCGCGGGCGGGTGCGAATTCCTTGTATTGCCTGAGCAAGAAATGGCGTTCGATCGCGAAGAATTGTTATCTGAAATCAAACGCGGTATTGAAAAAGGCAAACGCCATGCAATCGTTGCTATCACTGAACACGTTTGTGACGTGGGTGAGTTAGCCAAATATATTGAGCAAGAAACACACCACGAAACTCGCGCAACGGTTCTCGGCCATATTCAACGTGGTGGCTCGCCAGTGGCTTATGACCGTATTTTAGCATCACGCATGGGCGCATACTCCATTCAATTACTACTTGAAGGCTACGGCGGCCGCTGCGTGGGTATCCAAAATGAGAAATTGGTTCACCATGATATCATTGATGCGGTAATGAATATGAAACGCGTCTTTAAGAAGGATTGGTTTGATACAGCTAAGAAGCTCTACTAAAATCTTCGTCATATTTCAAGCTGTAGGGGTGTTGGCTACGCTCACTAACCCTAGTCACATACTTATGTATGCTCCTAGGGATTAGCTTTGCTTGCCGCCTACCTACAACTTGAACTATTTAGAAGATGGATATTTGTCATATTTCAAGCTGTAGGGGTGTTAGCTACGCTCATTAACCCTAGTCACAACTTAAATCTCTCCCTTACCTGTTCATATATTCCCCGTAAGCATAAGTTTTTCTTTTTAATTATTTCCAGTTATTGATGCTATCTGTCAGCCTCGCCTTATCGACAATTTGATGAGGGCTCAAAATGGCACGTTCATGGCAGGTAACAAAATCACAATTAACGACCGCATTGTTATTAATATTGACGACGGGGGCTTGGGCGAAAAATATTCAACTGTTGAATGTGTCTTATGATCCTACGCGTGAGTTCTATCAGCAATATAATCAGGAGTTTAGTGATTATTGGCAAAAGAAAACGGGGGATACTGTTACCGTGCGTCAGTCTCATGGTGGATCTGGTAAACAAGCTATCTCAGTTATTAATGGGTTAGAGGCGGATGTTGTTACGTTAGCCTTAGCCTATGACGTGGATGCGATTGCGCAAAGTGGGCGAATAGATAAAAACTGGATAGAAAAACTCCCCGATAACTCAGCTCCTTATACCTCAACGATTGTCTTTTTAGTCCGTAAAGATAATCCAAAAAACATTCGCGATTGGGATGATTTAGTCCGCAAAGATGTCTCTGTGGTGACGCCAAATCCGAAAACTTCAGGCGGTGCACGATGGAATTATTTAGCGGCTTGGGGTTATGCACTAAATAAAAATCAACAAGATCCTGAAAAAGCGAAGCAATTTGTGAAGCAGCTTTACCAAAACGTAGAAGTATTAGATTCAGGGGCTCGAGGGGCGACAAATAGCTTTGTTGAACGCGGCATTGGTGATGTATTAATTGCCTGGGAAAATGAAGCGTTACTTGCTATCAATGAATTAGGTGAAAATGGCCAGTTTGAAGTGGTTACACCCAGTATTTCCATCTTAGCAGAGCCAACGGTCGCAGTTGTTGATAAAACAGTTGATAAGCGTGATCGCAGAGAGGTCGCAGAGGCCTATCTTACACATCTTTATTCACCAGAAGGGCAAGAAATTGCTGCTAAGAATTATTATCGACCACGAGATAGTGAAGTTGCAAAAAAATACCAGCAGCAGTTTCCAGAATTGAAGTTGCTAACGGTAGATAAGGATTTCGGTGGCTGGCAGGCAGCGCAAAAAACGCATTTTGTGAATGGGGGAGTATTTGATGAGATAATTCAGCGTTAATACTCGTCATATTTCAATTTGCAGGGAGATTTCTTCATATTTTGAGCCGCAGCGTTGTTAGCTGCGTGCGCTCACCCTAGTCACATACTTATGTATGTTTCTAGGGATTCACTTACTTGCCGCCTAGCTGCAACTCAAACTATTTTGAAAATTGGTATTTTGATATTTTAAACCGTAGAGTCACATACTTATATGTACTAACTAGTGCGGTTACCAAAGGTATTTTACGCCAATGTTTCCGAGATAAAGCGTCTGCTTATTATTATTACCAGATGTTGTACCATCATCTTTTGGATGTTTCCATGTTGAGGGTTCATAGGCGACACCACCCCATAATGTTAAGGATGGAGTGGCTTGATATTCGATATTTGTTCCTAGACGAAAACCGTTATTAATTTTTTGAACGAGATAAAAATGTTCATCATAGGTGTCTTCCTGTAAAGCATAACGAACATAAGGCGTAATACGCCAATCAGACTTTAAAGTGAAAGGTAAATAAGCGCGGACTTGTGATTGCATAAACCGAGTACTGAAGTGTTTATCCCATGCTTTGTCAAAGTATAAGGTCAGTTTTGCTTTTAAGGCCTCAGAGTGTTGGTAAGTGGCTCCAAATTCTGTTTCTGCTTCATGGCTATTAGAACTAAAATAATTACTGTAATAATAATAAGAAAGCCAGAAATTAAAAGACCATTTATCATTAAAATGATAGTTACCCGCTGGTGTTAGTGCGTATAAGCTATTGGAGGGGCGTACTTTGGTTCCTGGTGGGGAGTCATTAGATTCTTTTCGATATCGTGCGCCAATTTCAATGTCTGATTGTGGTGTTTTAACAAATTGTTTTGTAATGTCAAGTTGAGTGCGGCTACGAAGATAAGAATCACGGGAAGTACTGAAATTACGCCCATGGTTTCTCAGTGATTCGCGGTGTTCTATGTCAAATCGCCACTGAGATGCTGGGTTTGTCAGGGATAATTGGCCTACGGTACTGATTTTATCGTACACTTTATTTTTAAATGCATCGACTTGCCCTTGATATTCTTCTATTTCCATATAGACATTGGTTTTAATTCGCCAAAAATCATTATTTGTTTCTGAAAAGCAAATGGCTGGAAATATAATTATAATATTAAATACTAAACTAATTATATATTTCATTTTCATCCTTTAAAGTAAACTTTATTAATTGTTATTTACTAATTTGTTAAGCAGGATAAATTTGAATTAAACTTTCAGTAGTGTCTATTGTTATTATTTGATAGTGGATAAACTAAAGATGTGAATATTATATTTATCACTTTGAATTTAATTGGTTTTATTGTTTTTTATTTTTTGTGTGAGGTAATGATTTTTCTCAATCGTTTGATTTTAAATATAATATTAATTTAAATTATTCGTAACTTTAATAATTAAAAATTTGCTACTCGTTAAATAAAAAAACCGCCAATAATGGCGGCTAATCATTAAATAACAAAATAAATTTATTTTGTTTTTTTCGCTTCAGCGGCTGCTTTGACAATGACAGCAAATGCATCTGCTTTCAGGGATGCGCCACCCACTAATGCGCCATCGATATCTGGCTGAGTAAATAATTCAGCAGCATTGCTTGCATTGACTGAGCCGCCGTATTGGATGATGACTTGCTCAGCAATCGCCGCATCTTTTTTCGCAATATGGGTACGAATGAATTTATGAATAGCTTGTGCTTGTGCTGGCGTTGCGGATTTGCCTGTACCGATAGCCCAAATTGGTTCATATGCGATGACGGCACCTTGGAATGCTTGCGCACCTAAGGTGTTCAGCACTGCGTCAATTTGACGAGCACAAACTTCTTCAGTTTTACCTGCTTCGTTTTCCGCTTCGGTTTCACCAATACACAGAACAGGGATTAAGCCTTGCTCTTTCAGCACTGCGAATTTTTGAGCAACAAACTCATCACTCTCTTTGTGGTAAGTACGGCGCTCAGAGTGGCCAATAATAATGTATTTTGCACCTACATCTTTAAGCATTTCAGCCGATGTTTCACCCGTGAATGCGCCAGACAAGTTAACGTCAACGTTTTGTGCACCTAATGCAATGCGGCTGCCCGCTAGAGCATGTTTTGCTTGAGTCAGGTAGATTGCGGGTGGTGCGATAGCTACATCACAGCCATCGACGCTGCTCAGTTCGTTACGCAGACCTGCGATCAGGTCATTGACCATATGGGTGCTGCCGTTTAATTTCCAGTTACCCATTACCAATGGATGTCGCATGTTATTTCCTCCAACCAGAGAGTTTGAATGATTAATCAATAAGTTATTCATTGCGCATTAATGTTGCCAACGCAACGGGACAGTTTTGTCGCCATTCACCTTAAGTATTATAAGAACATTAGGGCATAATAGCTTTGCTTTTCATCATGCTTGTTCTTAGAGCGTGATCACAGTCTGTTTAGGGTGTTTGTTGCTCTAGCTTAATCGGTTCAACAGCAAAAGTAAGCACATTATTGTCACTTTTTACTAAAATATATCGCAGGTCGCCTAACCGAGCTTCTTCTGCACGGGTTGGGTTTTGATCTGCCATAAATTTATTTAAGGCAGTGGTCAGCTCAGGGGCTTTATCTAAAGAAACATCTGGGGCAAATTGATGGATGATTGCAAGCGTATAGCGTTCCATTAATTGGCGGTTTTCTTGGGCTTCTTGTACGTTATCTGTTGGGAGTAAGGTAATTTGTAAGCTTTTAATTTTTTCACTACCGCGTTCTAACACCGCAGAAGAATAAATTTGTTGATTGATACGGGAAGCGGCACGAATATAAGGAGCTGCAATGTCTTGGCTCGCAATGACTTTATATTCATGAAGATATAAATCTTTATAGGCTTGATTAAACTGAGTGCGTAACTCAGGGATGGTGAGGTTAAAAGAAGCCGCATCAGGGGCTAAGTAAGCGACTTCAAAATCAGTATCAGGTAAGGTTGGCACTTTTTGGGCGAATGCCAATGGTGGCGCACTGAGTGTAAAAATGGTTATGATGGCGGATATCGAACGAATTAAGGTTTGAGTCATTTTTTTGCCACTCATTCTTTGGGTTTTCACATTGTATCAGGATTATAAGTAATGACATTACAACAATGGGCTTTTTCCTTCAAAGGTCGAATAGGGCGGCGACCATTTTGGGTCGGTATCGCTGCCAGCTTTATTTTGGTGGCTGTGATTGTCCTGTTACAGAATACGTTTTTATTACCTGAAATGGTTACTCTTTTTCTTTTTGTCCTCTTGCTTTATCCTTTAGCCGCGATTTTTTCAAAGCGCCTACACGACAGAGGAAAATCAGGTGGGTGGTTCGCATTAATTGTATTGGCTTTTGCGCTTTATTCAATGGATGTCAGCCAGTTCGAACCTATTTGGCAGTGGGGAATTGGGCGATTCTTACCCCTATTTATTGCGATGATTATGCTATTGGATTGTGGTGTGTTTGTCGGAATGGATAGTGCGAATAAATACGGTGAAAAAACTGAGACTGTGAATTATTTATAACGCATTGACTACCCTGAAATATTCAGGGTAGTGTTTATCTCTCTTTACCAGTATTGCTCGCTGGAAATATGACCAGGCTTACGGCGTAAATGCTTAATCATTCCATGGCTAATTTTTAGCGTATCTCGTGTGTCACGTACCATTTCAGGGTTACCACATAACATCACATGGCAAGTTTCAGGCGAAAGGGATAAACCAACCGCATTTTCGAGAGCATGACTTTCAATTAAGGCAGGGACTCGACCATGCAAAGATGTTTGGGTTTGCTCTCGACTGACAACAGTGACAATTTTTAATTTTCCTTGGTACTGTTGCTCAAGTTCCTGCATTAATGGCAGATAGCTCAAGTCTTTTTCATATCGAACAGCGTGCAATAAAACGATTTTTTCAAATCGTTCGAGATCTTTTCCTTCTTGTAAGATTGATAAGAATGGGCCAATAGCTGTCCCAGTTGAAAGCATCCATAAATTTTTACACGCTGGAATTTCATCTAAGACAAAAAAACCTGCCGCTTCATCTGTTATTTGTAATGTATCGTTAGGCTTTAGCTGTGCTAATTTGGGACTCAGTTTGCCCCTGGGAACAATCACAAAATAAAACTCAAGTCGGTTATCGCTGGGGGCATTCACATAAGAATAGGCACGTTGAATTCGTTCTCCCTCGATTTCAAGGCCAAGTTTAGCGTATTGTCCTGCAGTAAAAGGTTTAATGGGGGCGTCGATGACAAGGCTAAACAATGTATCAGTCCAAAACTTGGCTTCAATCACTTTCCCAGTTACCCAATTTGCCATAAATCCACCTCTTATTATTTCAAAATCAATCCCGCTAAGTGAGTGATGTTTTACCTTAAGTTAGTCGGGGTATTGCTCATTAGGATTTAATACTAAAACAGTTCACTATTTATGCTTATCGATAATGTGTTCCAGTGTTTTATTCTTAATAATAGTTATTTATTAATTTTAATGTACAGTTATGTTGACAGATGTGGCGAATATAGCTGCCGTTGGTGTATAAACTAAAATGTCGAGCTACTTAGAAAAAATCGTAAATTTTGTTATCTTAATCACATTAGAGCAAAACGTGCTATCTGTTGTTTATCTGGGATAGTTCTAATGCGTAAAAACAACATTTAAATATTCGTCATTAAATTCCAATATTCGGTTTGTATTATTAACTTTTAATAATACTGGGTTGCTGTGTGTCTGGAATTTTTGCTGTGTCCGAGAGAAAAATGAGAAAGCTGGAACATTTCAATCTGTTATTAATGCTTATTGCATTGGCGGCTGTTGGCCAAATGACGCAAACTATTTATGTCCCTGTGATTGCTGAAATTGCAGTGTACTTTAATGAACCTTCTGGTGCCGTTCAGAAGGTGATGGCGGCATATTTATTTTCATATGGTTTTTCGCAACTATTATATGGGCCATTATCCGACCAAATTGGTCGTCGTCCTGTTATTTTAGCGGGGCTGACTATTTTCTTATTTTCGACCATTGTGGCGATTTTTGCGCCGACTTTAAATACGCTCACTATCGCAAGCGGCATGCAAGGCCTTGGTACAGGGGTTGCGGGTGTTATGGCGAGAACCATGCCCCGAGATTTATATAAAGGCACGGCATTGCGCTATGCAAATAGTTTATTAAATATGGGTGTTTTGGTAAGTCCATTATTAGCGCCGATGTTTGGTGGAATATTGGCTCACTTTTTTGGTTGGCATGCCTGTTATATTTTCCTATTTATCCTAGGTGCGGGCGTATTATTTAGCATGTATCGGTGGCTACCTGAAACACGGCCTGTATCCCCAGAAAAACGTAAAATGGTGGCATCATATTGTGAGTTACTCTCTAATGGGGCATTTTTGTCTTATTTATCGATGTTAATTGGTGCGCTGGCGGGAATTGCTGTTTTTGAAGCGAGTAGCGGTGTTTTAATGGGCGGTGTATTGGGCCTCAGTAGCATTACTGTCAGTATTTTATTTATATTACCTATCCCCGCTGCCTTTTTTGGTGCGTGGTATGCAGGGCGTGAAGGAAAAACGTTCTACAACTTGATGTGGCAATCGGTATTAATTTGTTTGCTTGCAGGTTTAATGATGTGGATGCCGAGTTGGTTTGGCATCATGAATACGTGGACGTTGTTAGTCCCTGCCGCCGTATTTTTCTTTGGAGCAGGTATGTTATTTCCGCTTGCGACCACAGGAGCGATGGAGCCATTCCCTTATTTGGCGGGCGCTGCGGGCGCACTTGTGGGGGGCTTACAAAATGTCGGTTCTGGGGTTGCAACATGGGTTTCTTCATTAATGCCACAACATGGGCAATTTAGTCTTGGCTTGCTGATGTTCTTGATGTCGGTTCTTGTACTCTTGTGTTGGCTGCCGCTGGCTCGTCGTATGGGGCATACTGAGCGTATGGTCTGATTGGTAATTTTCAGGCGATGATAATGCATCGCCTGAAAGCGCTATTCATGTTAAGCGACTAGTGGCACTGAATGTTTCGGTGAACTCCATACAGTGGGGGAATAGTGTAATTCTGCTTGTTCTTCTCTCATTCCCGCTATATGTGAAATGAGTTCATTAAACACTATTGGACGATCATAATTTAAAAACTCACGATTTTCTGCAAGAGTGCCTTCAGTATTTTGTTGGAACCATATAACGCTGGCATCTATACCATCTTGTAAATGGGAGTCGATATATATTTTAATCCCCGCAATCTTTAAATCTGGCGTACTGTCTATTGCCCCTCTAATGGTCAAATTCCCATCCTGTACTGAAATATACCAAGCTTCTAGTGGTGTGTGCTCTTGGATATCACCTTGTTCATCATAAATACTTAATGTAACCCAATAAGTATCGTGCTCTGATAGCCCTAGTTCGCGAACATCAATTTCTTGATAAATATGTACATCAGAAAGTAATCGAACATTTGAGGTAACATTCATCTCTTTGGGTGAGGTTTGTTGCGTATTTACTGGTATCTCTAAGTGATTGATAGGCTTATATGAGTTTTCATCAGTGTCAACTTGACGGTTTAACGGCGTTTCGATGGAAAAATATTGTTGGCGAAGTCGCCCTTTATCTACCCATTTAGCGCATAATGCGAAACTTTTTTCACTGAAGGACCAAAACAACTTACTTCCCTGCCAATAATTATCCAGCTGTGTGTTTTCTGACAATGTATGTTGATTAGAGTTAATCAACATACGGTTTGCTAGAGATCTTGGATTTTTGTATTGGTAGACAGCTGATCCTGTATTATCAACATCTTTAATGATGTCGATACTGACTAGCTCCCCTTTGTTAGGAATATTGATATTGAGTTCACTATATTGTAATGAGATTTCTATCGTGTCTGTTAATAACCCTGTTGGGGTAGCGTACGTGGCAATAAGATGATAACCCATGTCATATGGACTTTGTTGAGTAAGGGGACCTAATGTCTCCGTTATTCTTAGCTGGTTATAAGGATGTTGTGAACCGTCGTCTTGGGTAAGAAATGTGCCATGAAGTTGGTAAACAGGTAAATAATTTGGTGGTGTATCACTTTGAGTGAACCTTGCTAAAAACGCCTGAGCTTTATGGGTAAAATAGGCTGAGTGAAATAAGAATGCATCGTAGTGCTCGGTATAATGTGGATAATTAGCTGGGTACATAGCAGGCATAATTTCACTATGCTGGTCTTCATCAAGGTAAGTCGTGTATTGCTGACGGTACTGGTCGAATGCAATTGCTTCGCCATTGCTTTTCGCAGAATAAGGATAAGTTTTACTAGAAGTATGCGGCAATGAAAGGCCATGGCCGAATATTTCATGCCACATTACGGCTGTAGATGTGATCCCTCCCCCCACTTTTGGCGATCCTAATCCAATCACTCCTAATGTACCGCCTTCTATATTAAATGGCTTAATAGCAGAATAAAAAAACTCAGAAGATAATGAGCTATTTGGCCAATCTTTTTTAGCATGCAAGTATGCCCAACTAATTTGTGATGTGTAAGGCTCTTGGATTGTGTACGGTGCATCGTATAAGAGGTGTACTAGCGATGAGTAATCAATATCATTTTTCTTATTTTCACTATTATAAGGAAACACACTGGGCTGATGAGTAAGGGAAGGATAACTAAATAATGAAAACTGGTGAGTTGGTAGTTTGGAAGCGGCTTCTAGTCCCCAGCTTAGCGGTGAATGGTCGTAGGTACCATGGCCCTCGCGATACATCGACGTATGGGTAATATGCGCTCTAATTGGAGCCACTGTTTTTACACTCGGTACAAAGATGCCGTTCTCATCAGTATATGGCTGTGTAAGCGGAATATCGCCAGCCATGATCTGTATTTGCATTTCAGGCTGTACCCATTGTCCTTTAATTGGGGCAGTATAGCTATTTCGATGAAAATCACGAGCTTCAATACTTGGTTTATTCTCTGTGGTAGGTATTTCACTAGGAAGCTTTTTAGGGCCTGTTAAGGTTATTTCCTCGAGTAAATTACCTTCTTTATCCTTAATGATGGCAATAATATCAGGGGCATTTGCTGCGGAATGACTGGTTATATCGACTTTTAATAAAGCCCAACGGTTTGCGGTGAGACTAAAGTAATTATCATCAGGGGAGAGTAAATGCGTTTGCGCCAATTGTATTTTGTGTAATTGCATATCATGTGGAACGGAATGATAAGTTCGGTTTGGCTGGTTATAAATAGGGTCAGGAAGGGTAAATATCTTTTGACCAGGAATGGCGACTTGAGGGGCACTTTCAGATTGTAATTGGATTGACATCGGTCGTGAAACCGAACCATCTTTCATCATCGCGACAATATCAAATTGATCATGCCCTTGAAATGTTGATTGCCGATCAGGTTGATATAGCCATTGCCCTGTTTGTCGATTGACATCAACTTGGCCAAACAGCGGCTGCTCTAGTAATTCATAATAGGCAATATCCTCGTGGTTAGGGAGAGAGCCATGAATAGCACCAACCACAAGTTTATTATTAGCCTCATTGTAGTTTTCTGTAATAAGAATGGGGTGGAGATTTTGGTTTTTCAATTGAAATTGGGAAATGGATAGGTCTTCACTATGGATCAATAACTTCCCAGTAGAATAGCGGATTGAGATAGGTGCTAGGTCATGAACTGCTAGTTGCTGATTAGCTTTTGCTTCTATTTCTGAGGCTAATGTATGCCATGATGTTTGAGGGGAAATCTCGATATTATCAAGTCGCAGGGGAACGTTTTGCGAAGATAACGTAAAGACCATGGTAAAGTAATGGCTATTATTCCGTGTTTCTTCTGTTAATGCGAAAGAGTTTATTGATACTGATGGTAAGGAGATAACCTGTTCATATCCGTCTGGATTAAATTTTGCTGACGTCGTAAATATGGTTTCAGTAGGTGTAGATGGCGGAAAAGGTGCGGGGATGTCAAAGAGAGAGCCTTGCGTGTGATGTATCGCACTATCAGGAATAGTTTCAATTTCACCAACACTCGGAAATCCCCAACCTAAACGTATTTGAGGGGATTTACCTTGCGTTGTTGTCGTGATCCGAAAAGGAAGCTGTTGACCCGCTTTGGCGTTTTCTAGAATGATCTCTCCAAATGACTCGTCTTTGTTAATGAAAATAGAATGTTGCCCAAGCTCTAACAAAAGGTCATCTGAATAGTTCGCCGCATCTAGATAAATGATCGTCATTTCATCGTTAGGAACAGTAAGAATACCTTCATAAATCCAATCTGTGGGGGTAGAAAGGTCGGCTGGTCGGTGATTGAGTGTCGCTAAACCAGGCAGAAGGGAAGTTGAATGCTCAATATTCTTGTCGTGTGGGTAGCCTTTTACCAAGAGGCCAGGTTTTTTTTCTGAAATGATTGCCGGTTTAATCATTTCTAATTCACTAAGGAGCTGCTGAATATGTGATGACATCTCTTTGGTATCATCTTCAATAATGAGTAGCCCGCCGCCGTTTAACTCAAGCCAATGGCGTATTATCATGACTTGAAGATTATTTGCATCGCTTGAGAGTAGTATAGTGCCATAGTGGCGATGCCATTGTCCGCTCGGTTGCAACATATCAACAATTTGAGATGAAGATCGAATTTCATTATCTCGCCATGTTTGTTTAATACGCGTTTCATCAATCCATAAATTGTGATTTTTGTTGAAATTAAACCCGGATAATTCGGACTCAGGTAAGGTGCTTAATAGATAGCTAGCATGCTTGTCTCCAGGTAAGCGAGGCTTATTTAGTAGCCAATTCATCAGGTCAAAAGCAGCTTGCCCGTTATCCGTTTCTTGAGGGTTATCTTGTAGCCCTTTTAAATAGAGACTTTGAGCTTTAACCTTTGCCACTCGGCCTCGATTTTTATAATAACCCAGTTGTATTTCGTTATATTGTATTGAGTTAGAAATAATATCTGTCGAATATTGATTGGTTACAATAAATGTTTTTTTCTCTCGGTTATCCATAACCAAATTCCTAAAGTAAAATGAGGACGTGTTACTGTGATTATGAATTTTAAGTAAATAACTTTCTGTCTTCTAATTTATTATTAGTCTATTAATTTCCGTTGTATTGATTTTGTAATTATTTATAGAAAATATTCTAGGTCGTTTTTTATAAACCTAAAATAAAAAAAGCAGTGCTTTAGCACTGCTTCAGATAAGACAAAATTAGCAAGATATGTGGTTATTTCTACCAGCAATGCTAGCCGCGATCCTCCCACTCTTGTGCCCGTGCGACGGCTTTTTTCCAGCCTTCGTATTTGAAATTACGCTCGGTGGTTTCAATACCTGGTTTAAAGACGCGCTCAATAGTCGCTTTGCTTTGCAGCTCATCCAGGTTATTCCAAAAACCAACCGCTAGACCAGCAAGGTAAGCCGCACCCAGTGCAGTGCTTTCACGTACTTCAGGGCGTTCAACAGGCGTGCCTAGGATGTCAGATTGAAACTGCATTAAGAAGTTGTTTGCCACTGCACCGCCATCAACACGCAGTGCTTTTAGGCGTTCGCCAGAATCGGCTTGCATCGCATCGAGCACATCACGGGTTTGGTAAGCGATAGATTCTAACGTTGCACGAATGATGTGGTTACGGTTCGCACCGCGCGTTAATCCAAAAATCGCGCCACGTGCGTATGGGTCCCAGTATGGAGCCCCTAAACCAGTGAAAGCAGGCACCACATACACGCCATTACTGTCTTTCACTTTGGTAGCGAAATATTCAGAGTCTGTGGATTCATCAATCAGTTTTAGTTCATCACGCAGCCATTGAATGGATGCACCACCAACGAACACTGCGCCTTCGAGGGCGTAATTCACTTCCCCTTTTGGCCCGCAAGCAATGGTGGTTAACAGCCCATGGTTAGAACGAACCGCGGTTTCCCCTGTATTTAACAGCAAGAAACAACCTGTTCCATAGGTGTTTTTGGCCATGCCTGGTTTTACGCACAACTGACCATACAGTGCCGCTTGTTGGTCACCTGCCATGCCCGAAATGGGAATACGGGTACCACCTTTACCCCCAATGTTGGTTTGACCATATACTTCAGAAGAAGGGCGAACTTCAGGTAACATGGCACGTGGGATATTCAATGCTTTGAGAATTTTGTCATCCCACTCTAAATTGCGAATATTAAACAACATGGTACGAGATGCATTGGTGTAATCAGTCACATGTACGCGGCCTTGGGTCATTTTCCAGACCAGCCAGGTATCGACGGTACCAAATAGCAATTCCCCTTTTTCAGCACGTTCGCGAGCACCCTCGACGTTATCTAAAATCCACTTAACTTTTGTTCCTGAAAAATAAGGGTCAACCACAAGGCCTGTATTTTGGCGAATATACTCTTCTAAATCTTTTTCATTTTGCTTGAGATGAGTACAGAAATCAGCGGTACGGCGGCATTGCCACACAATCGCATTATAAATAGGTTTACCTGTCTCTTTTTCCCAGACAATGGTTGTTTCACGTTGGTTGGTGATACCAATCCCTGCGACTTCATCGGTACGAATATCTGCTTTAGCTAATACTTCGACCAATGTGGAACTTTGTGATGCCCAAATTTCCATTGGGTCGTGCTCTACCCAGCCAGGCTTAGGGTAAACCTGAGTGAATTCACGTTGTGAAATGCTCACAATATTCGCATCGTGGTCGAGTACGACAGCTCGAGAACTGGTTGTGCCTTGATCAAGTGCAACGATATATTTTTTTTCAATGGTGGTTTCAGTTGTCATAATTTAAGCCTGTTCCGAGGATTTTGGGTTTTTGACGGATAATTTTTCTGCTTTGGTCTCTTCTTCACATACCATGCAAGGCAAGTGGCGACCGATTAATTTGCGATAACCGAAGGCTCCTAGCAGACCACCGACAATAGGCGCTGTCAATGGGACAAGGAAATAGGGAATGTCTCGACCACCCGTGAAGGCAATGTCACCCCATCCAGCGAGATAAGCGACAACTTTAGGGCCGAAATCACGTGCTGGGTTGAGGGCAAAGCCTGTCAGTGGACCAAATGAACCGCCGATAACCGCAATTAAGATACCAATTAATAGGGGGGCGAGAGGGCCGCGTGGCACACCGTTACCATCATCAGTTAAGCCTAAGATTAAGCAAACGAGGATGGCAGCGATGACGACTTCAATAAAGAATGCATGAAAGACGCTAATTTGCGGAGCGGGATATGTTGAGAACACCCCAGCGGTAAATAAGCTTTCTTGTGTGCCGCGGATAATATGGTGAACTTGTTCGTAATCGAAAAAAACAGGGGAATACATGGCGTAAACGAGTGCAGCGGCACAAAAGCCACCTAACATTTGCGCAATGATGTACGGCACAACTTTGCGCTTATCAAAGCATGCAAACAGCCAGAGAGCGAGGGTAACTGCAGGGTTAAGGTGGGCACCTGAAATACCTGCTGTGAGATAAACGGCTAAAGCGACGCCGAATCCCCAGATAACACTAATTTCCCAGAGGCCAAGTTGTGCCCCTGCGATTCTGACGGCGGCAACACAACCTAAACCAAAGAATACAAGTAGCGCAGTCCCTAAAAACTCCGAGATGCACTGACCAGTGAGTGATGTTGAGGTCATTTGGCTCATATGTTTCTATCCTACGAAAATGAAAATTATTGTAATGTTTTTTTAAGTTAAGATTTTCTAATGGAAAACCCTTATCTGTAAATTTATCGTTAAAGAACATAAACGAGAAATATCGAAATTGAAAATTGTGTGTTACATCACTAAAGCGAACAAAAACAAACAAAAATAGTGATGTAATCGACCTTTGCTATGTGATCAGACCAGTGTTTTTATCATCACAATGTACTGATTCAGATGGAAGGAGCTGGACACAGAGGATCATGCTACTTACAATCGTGTAAAAGCTGATAAGGGAGACCAGAAACATGTCATTTGAAGTATTTGAGAAGCTCGAATCCAAAGTTCAACAAGCGATTGATACAATTACCCTGTTACAGATGGAAATCGACGAATTAAAAGATAAAAACGGTGCATTAAGCCAAGAGTTAGAAACTGCAAAATCAGGGACCGATTCACTCGTGCGTGAAAATGAACAATTGAAGCAAGAACAGCAAGCTTGGCAGGAGCGTTTACGGACTTTGCTAGGTAAGATGGAAGAAGTGTAATTTCTCGTCATACTTCGCGTTGTAGGGGTGTTGGCTTCGTCTCTTCGCCCTAGTCACATACTTATGTATGCTCCTAGGGTCTTATCGACTTGCCGCCTACCTACAACACGAATTATTTAGAAAAATGTTTGTTATACCTCACGTTGTAGAGCGCTGGCTTCGTTTGGATACCCTAATTACATACTTATGTATGCTCATCGGGATGTCCTTCACTTGCCGCCTACCTGTGACTCGAATTATTTTGGAGTATGTTTTCTGAGATATGTGAAAAGTGAGTGAAAAAACAGAAAGCGGAAGGCAGAACAAAAAAGAAAAAGGCAGATATTCGAATCTGCCTTTTTTTATTGAATTTGGTGAGGCTTATTCGTCGAATTCATTCTCTGTAGTTTCTTGGGTGAGCGGTTCTTCAGACAAAATCATGCCAGTATTATCCGCATACAGATAATCACCTGAGAAGAACGTAACACCACCAAAATTAACACGGATATCGCTTTCGCCGATACCTTCATCAGGGCAGCCCGCAGGCATCGCAGCGATAGCTTGGATCCCAAGGTCAAGTTCCATCAGGGCATCAACTTGGCGCACGGCACCGTAAACTACAATGCCTTCCCAGTGGTTATCGACGGCTAACCTTGCCACTTCGGCATCGATTAGTGCTTTACGGACAGAACCGCCACCATCAACGAGCAGAACACGACCAGCGCCTTCTTCTTCCAGCAAATCATACAGGAGGCCGTTATCTTCAAAGCACTTCACTGTAATGATTTGACCGCCAAATGAAGTACGTCCACCAAAGTTGGAGAAAAGAGGTTCTACCACGTTAACGCTTTCTTGGTATATATCGCAGAGTTCGGAAGTATCATATTTCATAGGATTTAGGTCTTTTTTTGCTGCAAGAGGATGCCAGTATATCCCTTTTGATCTGTACTTGGCAAAATTCCCCGCCTAAAAATAGGCGGAAAAAGTCAAAAAATGGTCAAATAACGCAGGTTATTTACTCATTACCACGCCAACAGCGAATAACACGTTCGTCACAAGGGCGGCTTTAACCATGTTCTCAAGAAGCGGGCGCATCCCTTCGGGGGTGGGGTCGGTCAGGACACGGCGAAGGTGATTGAGCAATATTGGGACTGCGAATAAGAATAACCAACCACTCCAGCCTGATAAGTAAATCAACTTGAACAGCACTAAACACAAAATAGCCACAATAATAATAATGGCATGGTAAATACGTGCACCTTGTGGCCCTAAACGAACCGCTAAGGTATTTTTTCCTGCTTTGATGTCGTTCTCAATATCACGCATATTGTTGATATTTAATACGGCGACAGAAAGTAGGCCACATGCGGTAGCAGGTAAGACGGTGATGATGTTGAATGTATTCGCTTGCAAATAATAGGTGCCAATCACACTTAGCCAACCAAAGAAAATTAAGACGGAGATATCACCTAACCCCAGATAACCATAGGGTTTTTTGCCCACAGTATAGGTAATCGCGGCCACAATCGCCACGAGGCCTAGCGCAAGAAAGCCAAAGGCATCTTCAGGCTTTTCGCAGGCGACAATAATCAGTAATAACCCTGATAGGCAGGCTGCGGTAATATTGAGTTTCAGCGCTTTTTTCATATCCGCTTGGGTAATCACCCCTTTTTGCATTCCGCGCAGTGGCCCAATGCGTTCAGCGGTATCCGACCCTTTTACGGCATCGCCGTAATCATTCGCGAGGTTTGATAAAATCTGGAGTAAGCCTGCTGTAATTAGCGCAAGCAAGGCGACTGGCCATTTGAAATGACCTGTCAGGTAGGTGAGTGCAGAGCCAGTGACAATGGCGATAACCCCAAGAGGCAGGGTTTTAGGGCGAAGACTTTCAATCCAAGCTTGTTTACGACTTATTGTTGTGGATGTCGGCTGCATGCAGTTACCTATAATTCAAACTCTTTGAGATACGTTCTTAAAAATGTAATAACCCACCGCATGAAGAAATACCAGAGTATATTCAATGCAATGGGCTGAATATTTCATAGAAAAAGTGCAGCGATAAAAGCTGCACTTTAGTCGATGTATATTAAGGATACATGAAAACCTGATAATTAATAAGATTATAAAATAAATCTACTCAAGTCTTCGTCCGCAACCAGCTCATCTAAGTGCTGTTTCACGTATTGCGCATCAATTTGGATGGTTTGGCCATTACGGTCGCTTGCATCAAAAGAGATGTCTTCCATTAAACGCTCAAGCACTGTGTGCAGGCGGCGTGCACCGATGTTTTCGGTAGACTCATTGACCTGCCATGCAGACTCAGCAATCTTACGAATACCGTCAGCAGTGAACTCAATATTTACCCCTTCAGTGGCCATCAGTGCTTTATATTGTTCCGTTAAAGAGGCATTTGGCTCCGTTAATATCCGCACGAAATCTTCCGTGGTCAACGCTTGCAATTCAACGCGAATTGGCAAACGGCCTTGTAATTCAGGAATTAAATCCGATGGGCTAGAGACTTGGAAGGCACCAGAGGCAATAAACAGGATATGGTCGGTTTTTACCATACCGTGTTTAGTCGAAATGGTACAACCCTCGATGAGTGGCAGTAAGTCACGTTGTACCCCTTCACGAGAGACATCTGGACCTGAACTTTGCCCACCGCGTTTACAGATTTTGTCGAACTCATCGATAAACACAATACCGTTTTGCTCAACGGCTTCGATGGCTTGTTCTTTTAACTCTTCAGGGTTAACTAACTTAGCGGCTTCTTCTTCCACCAGCAACTTGAACGCTTCTTTGATTTTCATCTTACGCGGTTTTTGTTTTTGCCCTGCGAGATTTTGGAACATCGATTGCAGCTGGTTGGTCATCTCTTCCATACCTGGAGGTGCCATAATCTCAACACCCATCGGTGACGCAGCGACTTCAATCTCAATTTCTTTATCGTCTAACTGTCCTTCGCGTAATTTTTTACGGAAAGTTTGGCGTGCTGGCGAATGCTCATCTGCAGGCTCCGTTTGTCCCCAGTTATTTTTTGCTGGTGGGATCAACACGTCCAGAATACGTTCTTCTGCCATTTCTTCCGCACGGTAGCGGTTTTTTTCAATAGATTGCAAACGCACCATTTTTACTGCGGAGTCAGTTAAATCACGAATGATTGAGTCGACTTCTTTACCCACATAACCTACTTCAGTAAATTTGGTGGCTTCAACTTTAATAAATGGCGCGTTGGCTAATTTAGCTAAGCGGCGGGCAATTTCAGTTTTACCTACCCCTGTTGGGCCAATCATCAAAATATTTTTAGGCGTGACTTCATGGCGTAACACTTCGTTTAACTGCATGCGGCGCCAGCGGTTACGCAGAGCAATGGCAACAGAACGTTTGGCTTTATTTTGGCCAATAATATGATTGTCGAGTTCGCTGACAATTTCGCGTGGAGTCATTTCGGACATGCTAACAATCCTTATGATTTTGAAGAAATTTCTTCAAAGTTGACATTATGGTTGGTGTAAATACAGATATCGCCTGCAATGGCGAGTGCTTTTTCAGCAATTTCTTTTGCGCTTAAATCTGTATTTTCTAACAGTGCGCGTGCAGCAGATTGTGCATATGGGCCACCAGAGCCAATAGCGATTAAATCATTTTCTGGCTGAACGACATCACCATTACCCGTGATGATGAGGGAGGTATGTTCATCTGCTACGGCAAGCAGTGCTTCTAGTTTGCGCAGCATACGGTCTGTACGCCAATCTTTAGCGAGTTCTACGGCCGCTTTGGTTAAATGGCCTTGGTGCAGTTCGAGTTTACGTTCGAACAATTCAAAAAGCGTGAATGCGTCTGCGGTGCCACCGGCAAATCCGGCAATGACTTTGTCATTATAGAGACGGCGAACTTTGCGGACATTGCCTTTCATGACGGTATTACCCATCGTCGCCTGTCCATCACCACCAATTACGACCTGGCCATTACGGCGAACACTTACGATTGTTGTCATGAGTTAGCCCCTGGTTTTATTACAAAAAAATGCAGTTGAGTTTTATTTTCAAGAGATAAAACCCAAGTGATAGTTGTTGATTAGCTATCACTTGGATTAGGTTAAAGATAAAAACAACCGCTCATGAGTGCGTTAAAACAGTAGATGGGGTGGGGGATGGGGTTTTTCAACCCCCTGATGCACGAAGAATACAACCTGAAACGCCAACACCTGCTGCGCGGTCACGCATTTTCTCTGCAGTTGACTTGGAATAAGGGCCAAGAACAATTCGATGCCAGCCACCACCTGCAGTCACGCGGCTTTCAATCCCTGCAAAAGCTAAAGTGGCGCGAACAGACTCCGCTTGGTCAGCGGTACGGAATGAGCCACATTGTACCAACATGTTTTGCATGCTATTTGCGGGCTTTGGCTCCGCAGGTGTTGCAGGTTGTACAGGGGCAATTGGCGCAGTAGGGCGAGTTTCTGGTTTTGGCTCAGCATTCACCACGGGTTTACGTTGAACAGGCTCAATAGGTTGAGCGGGCTCATTGATAATCACTTGAGAACGAGGAACAGGTTTGCCGTTGGACGGCACTTCTTGCAAATTCGTGACGGGTTGGCGTCTATCTGAATCCATTTGCTCTAATAATTGGCGTTGTTCAGGGGTTAAGTCTGAAGGGCGCAGAATATTATTACCCGAGCTAGGTTGCTGGGTATTTGGCAAATCAACGCCACGGCGTTCTAATTCTTTAATATAGCGCCAGCGCTCTTCAGGTTTGGGGGGAAGCGTGCTGCCTGCAGGAGCTGAAGGTGTAACAACTTGCGGCTGCGGCGCATCCTTTTTGTTGTGGGTGATATAAAACAGGCCACCAACAAATAGCACAACAATTGCCACCGCAACAACCAGCGTGGTCATTGGTAGACCTTGTGCTTTTTTTGATTTCCCTTTGCCTTTTTTACGGGCGGATGACCGCCCACGAGCTACATAATCTTTTTGTGCCACGCTATTAATTCACTAGTTATCAATCGTTAGTCATCATCTGGATTAACATGTTACTTAACCTGAACAATTTTGACTAGCTTTTAGGCGCTTTTGTGCTCTCTCTGATGATTAAATCAGAATCTAGGAGACGTGAACCTGGTGTAACGTTGTTGCCATGGATTTGTTCAAGTAGCAATTGCATTGCATGATGGCCAATTTCCGCGCGAGGTTGGTTAATTGTTGTTAACGCAGGTAAGGTATATTTTGCTTGTTCTAAATTATCAAATCCAACAAAAGATAAATCATCTGGCAGAGTTAACCCCATCTTTTTGGCTTGCCACATTGCGCCAATAGCCATGATATCACTGTGGCAAAAAATCGCAGTTGGTGGTTCAGGGAGAGATAACAGTGTTTTCACGGCTTCAGCGCCACCCTCATGTGTAAAGTCGCCACGAATAATATAGTCATCACGCAATTTTTCCCCTGTCCTCAACATCGCTTTTTTGTAGCCCTCTAAACGATACTGGCTAAGTGGCATATGCGATGGCCCTGCAATACACGCAATCAGCTTGTGGCCTTGTTTTTGAAGGTAATGGGTGGCATTAAATGCTGCTGTTAAGTTGTCAATGTGTACAGTCGGTAGTTTTAATTCAGGGGCGAATTCATTCGCCATCACAATAGGGGGTAAGTTTTTTTGTTCTTCAGTCGAAATATCGAACGGGATATTTGAGCCTAATAACACCATGCCATCGATTTGTTTGGTGATTATTAGATTAATAAAAGCATTTTCCTGTTTTTCTTGGTGTTTGCAGTCACCAATCAACACAAAGTAGCCTTCTTGTGCGGCAATTTCTTCAATGCCACAGACCACGTCACTAAAAAACGGGTCACGAATATTGGGAACTAACACCAGAATGGTTTTTGATTCATTGCGTTTATAGCTTCTTGCTAAGTTATGAGGATAGTAGCCAACATCCATAACCGCTTGTTCGACTTTTTGGCGGGTCTGTAAGGAGACCTTTTCAGGGTTCATTAATGTTCTGGAGACCGTCGCTGTCGAAACGCCCGCGGCACTAGCAACATCTTTCATTGTTGCTGTGTTATTGTGTTTTTTACTTTCCACAACGCCTTCCTTAGATTGATTTAATCGTTTGCTTTTTTTTGAATGGCGCAAGCACGTCATTATTTATGATTAGAAGTTATTCTAATTGGATTCTCAATAATATCTGTTACCTAGTTTGCATAAAAAGTGTGACATGCGTCATTTTTTAGAGCTGCTTCGCAAATTTCAAAAATAATTTAGGATGCAAAAAGATAGGTGAAACTCAATCTGTTCGAAATTCACACAAAAAATGATATTTATGCAAAAAAGTAGATAGCTCATAATATCAATAAACTGAACGCCAAGAGACGAAGAACGACTGATAGAATAATCAGGGTAAAATAAAATACCCCTTTAAATTTCGGTCATGCTTTAGCCATCTGTTGGGTCGACATCTACATTCCATTTTACTTTGCGACTTTCTGGCTGCTTAAGAATTTCAGGGAGTAACTGCGCCATAAATTGTTGTAAATAAGGGCGAGAAGGGTGCTGTAACAGCAGTTGCCAGCGGAAACGACCGCCACGTTTTGCTTGAATTGACGGAGATGGCCCTAAAATCCATAGCTTAGCATCGCTTTGTGGGTGCTCTGTGATGTACTGACGGACATTTTGTAAGAACTGTCGTGAGTCCTGGTTATTATGATCTTCTGAGCGGATCAAAATATGGTTGGTATAAGGTGGGAGCATTGCTACACGGCGTTCTTCCATCGCTTCTTGAGTAAATGCGTTATAGCCGTTTTCCAATAAGGTTAATAGTAAAGGGTGTTCAGGGTGGTGAGTTTGTAAAAGTACTTCCCCTTGTTTACCCGCACGACCTGCACGACCTGAAACCTGCACATACAGTTGAGCAAAACGCTCTGCGGCGCGAAAATCACTGGAAAAGAGGGCACCATCGACATCCAGTAATGCGACTAGCGTAACATCAGGAAAATGATGGCCTTTGGCTAACATTTGCGTACCAATTAAAATGCGAGCTCCGCCCTCGTGGACTTGGTTCAAGTGTTGTTCAAGTTCCCCTTTACGGCTTGTTGTATCTCGGTCAATGCGTGTGACAGGGGTATTAGGGAATAGCTCCGATATCTCTTCTTCGAGTTGTTCCGTTCCCATGCCAACGGGAACCAAATGGGTTGAGCCGCATTGTGGGCATTGGCGAGGAACGGGGCGCTGGCTATCACAGTGGTGGCAGCGTAACTGGTGGAAGTTTTGGTGCAACGTATAGTAGTGGTCGCAGCGTTGGCACTCAGCAATCCAACCACATTCATGGCAAATCAGCGCAGGGGAGTAGCCGCGGCGATTTAAAAACAAAATCACCTGATTATTTTGTGCTAGATGCTCTTTAATGTGTTGGATAAGCAAGTGTGAAAGACCAAACTTCAACGGTTGGCCTTTTAAATCAATTAAATGCTGTGTAGCAGGGCGTGCATTTCCTGCGCGGATAGTCAGATTTAGTTGGCGATATTTTTGTTGCTTCACATTGAGTAAGGTTTCGAGTGAAGGGGTTGCAGTGCCCATCACTATTGGGATGTTATTTTTTTTCGCTCTAAAAACGGCCAAATCCCGTGCGTGATAACGCCAGCCATCCTGTTGTTTGTATGAATTGTCGTGTTCTTCATCAATAATAATGATGCCGAGGTTGGCAAATGGCGTAAAAAGGGCAGAGCGCGTACCAATGATAATGGCGGTTTGGCCTAATTTAGCGCGTAACCAGACGGCTAAGCGTTCGCTATCATTAAGAGCGGAATGTAGCACATCCACAGGGGCTTTAAACCGTTCGCGAAAGCGGTTAATCGTTTGTGGCGTTAAACCAATTTCAGGCACCAGGACGAGCGCTTGTTTTCCTTGTGCCAGCACATTTTCTAGCACACTCAAATAGACTTCTGTTTTCCCTGAGCCCGTGATACCTGCTAGTAACCAAGGCGAAAACTCATCGTCTTGAGCACGTATCGCCCCGACAGCTGTAGCTTGTTCACTATTAAGACGTAACCGTTCACCGCACACTTCAAAAGTGGATTGCCATTTTTCGGCAGTCGGTTGCACAGGATGTAGTTCGACATACTCTTTCTTTTTAAGGGATTGTAGCGCGCTTTCACTGATTTCAAGCTCACTAACTTGATGGCGATAAACCGCGCGGCGTTTGAGGAGTGCTAGCGCTTGTTGCTGTTTGGGCGATCGTTTAAATTCATTGAGATCGGCAGCGCACCCCGTTTTAGTGACTTGCCATTGCCAGATTGGCGTAAATTCAGCGGCTTTCCCTTGGCGCAGTAATATTGGTAAGGCATGAAAGAGAACCTCGCCTATCGGGTAATGGTAATATTGAGAAGACCACAGTAAGAGCTGCCACACATCATCAGGAAACAGTGTTTGTGTGTCGAGAACCAGTTCGATAGTTTTTAGCTGATCTTCTGTAAACTCACTTTTATCGCTATGTTTGACCACAATACCAAGGGCTTGGCGTTTACCAAATGGTACCATCACACGGCTCCCCACAACAGGAAGTGGCATGTTATCTGGCAGTCGATAATCAAAAGTGCGGTTTAAAGGAACAGGTAAAGCCACCTGAACGACGATCATAACTGGGTTTCCGTCTATTTTTTATGCGATGATAACAATAATATTTCACTAGAGTATCACAAAATTTACTCGGTTTTCATTGCGCGATAAACAGAATTTCTGTATGATCCGCCGCCTTTGGTACTTAATTTTACCAATACGTAAATTCAATCAACACGACGTGTGGTGTCCGGCGTTAGGGCTGGAATGGCGACACGGCCTTAATAGAGGTTCTCCCATGAAAAAAGGTATTCACCCTAAATACGAAGAAGTTACTGCAACTTGTTCTTGCGGTAATGTAATGAAAATTAATTCAACTGCTGGTCACTCGCTGAACCTGGACGTTTGTGGTAACTGCCACCCGTTCTATACTGGTAAACAGCGTGATGTTGCAACTGGTGGTCGTGTTGATCGCTTCAACCAACGTTTCAGCATCCCAGGTTCTAAAAAATAATCGAACTTGTGAAATGCGAAAAAAAGGGAAACTCAGTTTCCCTTTTTTAATGCCTAAAATAGGCGTTTCTTGTTTTTAACCGAATAAATTAGAAACGGTTAAGCACGCCGAACATGCCATCATTACTACGGACTTATACTTTAGACTTGAGTGTATCGCCATCGTCGTTATAACTGACATCAGATTTATCCGCGTCTAAGAAGCGATAGCTTATTATCTATCGCTTACGGCACGGAGCCGGTGCGTATTGCGTATCTGCTGGGAACGGATTGGCTTCACAATCAGGTAATTCTTCACGGACTTCAAAAAGTGCAAAACCAATGACGCCAATATTTCGTTCATCGCCTTGGGCATTTTGATTCACATAGGACTCTTGCGGAGCGGCAAAACGGAATGCGGCGACTTGGTCTTGGCTTTTACGGAAGCCTTCAATAGTCACTTCACTTCTAGGGCGAATTAAATATCCACTATTTTGATAAGAACCTGCGCGGCCATTTAATACATCAATGCCATCGACGCTTGTCACCACTTCATAAATCCGATTTCTATCGGTATTTTTGATGGTTAATTGGTAACGTTGGCCTTCTTGAGCAGGCAAAATATATTGCCCTTGGTTATTACGGTACATTGGCATTTTACGACCACGTTCATCTGTCACCTGAATTTCGACGGGAGATAACGCGATATAGCTCATGGTTTGAAGATGGTTAGGAACTCGTTCGCCACGGTAATAGATAGCAGCAGTATCAAAAGGCGTGTTGGTTAAGCGTGTGGCATTAACGGTGGTAACCGCAGAATTGACATCTTCCCCCCATTTTGTCCCGAGTTTTTTCGCTGAAGATTGGGGTGCTGCGACATCTTTATTGTCTTGGAATTCCGCATATGGGCGATTCCCACACCCCGCGGTGACCAGTAACATACCGCTTAGTAGCCCAATTAAAGCCAGATTGTATTTATTCATTGCACTATCCTTCGTGATTTTAACTATTAGCTATGGCTATGGATTAATACTCGAAAGTGTAGAGCGTGGGAGTGAATAAAGCCTGAGGGGGATTCTGAATTGAAAATAATTCAGAAGAATCTAGCCCATTTTTTATCTAGGAAACGGCACTACGCCACAGAGATTGTGGCGTAGTACGGGTATTTGGAATGCGTAAGTGCAATTCGTAAGAATTAATATTCCCACGTTTCTGGGTCAATACCCAATTCGCGCATAATTTCTTTTGCGGCTTCTGGGATCTCGTCATTGCGTTCTTTACGCAGATCTTCATCATTTGGCAGTGGTTGTCCAGTGAACGCATGTAAAAATGCTTCACACAGTAATTCACTGTTAGTGGCATGACGTAAGTTGTTAATCTGACGGCGAGTACGTTCGTCAGTTAAAATTTTGAGTACCTTTAACGGAATAGATACTGTAATTTTTTTTACTTGCTCACTCTTTTTGCCATGTTCAGCATACGGACTGACATATTCACCATTCCATTCAGCCATGAGATACCTTGGATATTTTCAGTAATAATAAAAAATAATATGCATATTCTTTTTAATAGAAACTTATTCTAAGCTCTAAATCGAGAATGCCTGCATATATGTTAGGCGCGACTTAATGTAGTTTAACACAAAATATTGCGTAAAATTAACGATCTAAGCCTACTTATGCGATTGACTATCAATTAACACATAATTATTAAGGCTGATTATTCCATTACTTGATATAAACGTAAAGAGGTTTAGACGTCTAGATATGTTGACGTCTAAACATCCAATGGGTATGATTTGGTCTATCACTGTTCAGGAGAAGCGTTTATGACTTACAAGCCGTCAACCATCGCAATTCATAATGGATTAAATGAAGACCAACAATTTGGTTGCGTAGTGCCTCCCATTTATTTATCCAGTACCTATAATTTTACTGACTTTAATGAGCCTCGGGCTCATGATTATTCACGTCGTGGCAACCCAGGACGTGATATTGTGCAAAAAACATTGGCACAGCTGGAAGGTGGTAGCGGAGCAGTGATGACAAATAGCGGTATGTCGGCGCTTCACCTAATATGTACTGTATTTTTGCGACCAGGAGATTTATTAGTCGCCCCACATGATTGTTACGGCGGCAGCTACCGTTTATTTAACAGTCTGCATGAACGCGGGGCATATCAAGTTCAGTTTGTCGACCAAAGTGATGAAACGGCATTAAAAGCGGCGTTGGCGAAAAAACCAAAATTAGTTCTTATCGAAACGCCAAGTAACCCGCTATTAAGAATTTTTGATATCCAGCAGATTACTCAGTTAGCCCATGAAGTTGGCGCATTGGTCGTGGTGGATAACACGTTTTTGAGCCCGATACTTCAGCAACCTATCTCGCTCGGTGCCGATTTTGTTGTGCATTCCTGTACAAAATATCTTAATGGTCACTCAGATATTGTGGCAGGGGTTGTGATTGCAAAAGAAGAGAAATGGGCAATAGAATTAGCGTGGTGGGCCAATAATATTGGCGTAACAGGCGGGGCGTTTGATAGCTATTTATTGTTAAGGGGCATTCGAACCTTGTCCCCGCGTATTTTACAGCAACAACAAAATGCACATGAAATCGTAAAATATCTTAAAGCTCAGCCTTTGGTCAAAAAATTGTATTATCCTGCACTGGAAGATCATCCAGGCCATGAAATTGCACTCAAACAACAAAAAGGGTTTGGGGCGATGTTAAGTTTTGAATTTGCAGGTGATGAGTCACAATTACGTCATTTCTTGAGTGCACTAAAGCTGTTTACATTAGCGGAATCATTAGGTGGGGTAGAAACATTGATTTCACATACAGCCACAATGACTCATGCAGGGATGTCAGCACAGGCGCGTTTTGAGGCAGGTATTACAGACAGTTTATTGCGTATTTCAGTCGGGATTGAAGATGTGCAGGATTTAATTGCAGATTTAGATCAAGCATTTAAGGTTGCGGCACAACGTTAGCGGAGTTTTTTGATGAGTGTACTAACAGCGGTTGAGGTGGCTCCTTGTCACCGTCAGTTACATAAGTTTGGGGGAAGTAGTTTAGCGGATGCAAAGTGTTATCAGCGGGTCGCAGCTATTATGGCAAACTATAGCCAACCCGATGATTTAATGGTGGTTTCTGCAGCTGGCAGTACAACTAATCAATTGATTAATTGGTTGAAATTGAGCCAAAGTGACCGTATTTCGGCTCATCAGGTACAGCAATCTTTACGTCGTTATCAGCTTGAGCTAATTGAAAATCTTTTACCAGAAAAACAGGCAGAGACTTTAGGGCGGTTATTTGTTCAAGACTTAGAGCGTTTAAGCGCTTTGCTTGATCATCCCGTTAATGATGCGGTTTATGCGGAAGTGGTTGGCCATGGTGAAATTTGGTCGGCACGCTTAATGGCGGAAGTACTCACACAAACTGGCATGCCAAGTGCTTGGTTAGATGCACGTCTATTTCTACGCGCTGAACGTGCTGCACAGCCACAAGTTGATGAAATAAAATCACGCTATTTATTACAGCAGCAGTTAACGCAATTACCTAATCGCCGTATTGTTGTGACTGGGTTTATCTCGCGTAATCAGCAGGGTGAAACAGTTCTATTGGGGCGCAATGGGAGTGATTATTCGGCGACCCAAGTGGGAGCATTGGCAGATGTGGCAAAAGTCACAATTTGGAGTGATGTTGCAGGGGTGTACAGTGCGGACCCTCGTAAAGTGAAAGATGCCTGTTTGCTGCCCTTATTGCGCCTTGATGAAGCAAGTGAATTAGCGCGTTTAGCGGCTCCTGTTTTACATACACGTACTTTACAGCCTGTTTCTGTAAGCAATATTGATTTGCAACTTAGGTGTAGTTACCAGCCAGAGCAGGGCTCTACAAAAATTGAACGCGTTTTAGCCTCTGGTGCAGGGGCAAAAATTGTCACAAGCCATGATGATGTCTGTTTGATTGAGCTGCGTATTGCAGCAGGTCGTGATTTCAAACAAATTTGCAAAGATGTGGACTTACTGCTCAAACGCGTTCAGTTACGTCCACTTGCGCGGGGAATTCACGATGACCGTGCGTTAATTCAATTGTGTTATACCTCTGAAATTGTCGAAAGTGCGCTAAATGTTCTCGAAGAAGCGGCTTTACCAGGGGCATTATCGTTACGGGAAGGCTTTTCTTTAGTCGCTTTAGTTGGCGCAGGTGTTTGCAAAAAACCACTACATAGCCATCGTTTCTATGAAGAGCTTAAAGGCCAGCCTGTCGAATTCATTTGGCATTCAGAAGATGCCATTAGTTTGGTTGCAGTGCTGCGAACTAATCAAACTGAGCACCTGATCCAAGGTATGCACCAAAGCTTGTTCCGCGCCGAAAAACGTATTGGCTTAGTGTTATTTGGTAAAGGGAATATTGGCGCACGTTGGTTAGAGCTTTTCGCGGCAGAACAACCGAATATCTCTGCTCGCAGTGATTTCGATTTTGTGTTGGCAGGTGTGGTGGATAGTCGTCGCAGCTTATTGAATTATCAAGGTATCGACCCAAGTCGTGCATTAGCCTTTTTTGACGATGAAGCCATTGAACATGCAGACGACAACTTATTTCTTTGGATGCGTTCCCATCCTTATGATGACTTAGTGGTTTTAGATGTTACAGCCAGTGAGGCATTAGCTGAAAGCTATATAGATTTTGCCAGTTATGGCTTCCATGTGATCAGTGCCAACAAAATCGCTGGGGCGGCACAAACAGAGCAATATCGCCAAATTCGTGACGCCTTTTCAAAAACAGGTCGCCACTGGTTGTATAACGCGACTGTAGGTGCAGGGTTACCCATCAACTACACAGTGCGTGACTTGAAAGAAAGTGGAGATGGAATACTGGCGATTAGCGGTATTTTCTCGGGGACGTTGTCTTGGTTATTTTTGCAATTTGATGGCTCAGTACCGTTTAGCGAACTTGTCGAGCAAGCGTGGCAGCAGGGTTTAACTGAACCTGACCCACGAATTGACCTTTCTGGGCAAGATGTGATGCGTAAATTGATTATTTTAGCACGTGAGGCGGGTTATGATATTGAACCCGATGAAGTACGTGTTGAATCATTAGTACCAAAACAAGCACAGACAGGTTCTTTGGATGAGTTTTTCGAAAACAGCGCGGTGATCAACGAGCAAATGCAACAGCGTTTAGAAGCGGCACAAGAACTAGGGTTAGTGCTGCGTTATGTGGCTCGGTTTGATGCAGTGAAAGGGAAAGCGAAAGTGGGTGTGGAAGCGGTAAAACCAGACCACCCATTGGCCTCATTATTGCCAGGCGATAATGTATTTGCTATCGAAAGTCGTTGGTATCGTGATAACCCATTAGTCATCCGCGGCCCTGGTGCTGGACGCGATGTCACTGCTGGGGCAATTCAATCGGATTTAAACCGATTATCTCAATTGCTGTAGTTATTTTTTGTTTGTATTGGTGCTCTTATTTTTATAAAGAGCGCCAATGCATCCATGAAATTTTTTAATTCTCGCCATTTTTTCCCTTTTTTTATTCTGATGATTTAATTCTTCAACATTATTCATGTCTTAAAAGTGCTGAATCGACGATATATTGCGCTGAAACAATACTTAAATAAGAAAAATTAATAAAAATAAGGCTGTAATTAAATTTCAGAAAAATCCCCCAAAGCCATTTTTTTCTGATATGAATATACACTCAAGGGTAAATTTAGCGGGCTGCATCACAAAACGACAACTCTAACGCAGCCGACTGAAATTTTGTTACAGGAAACAGGTCGCAGTCTGTTAACCGTGCTTAGTGCGGGGATGCATTCTGCCAGAAGCACAAGGTCAGGAGTCTCATGAATCAGCAATATTCCGCAATGCGCAGTAATGTCAGTATGCTGGGTAAGCTACTCGGCGATACCATCAAGGAAGCACTAGGCGAGGACATACTTGATAAAGTTGAATCCATTCGTAAGCTTTCCAAATCCTCCCGTGCAGGTAATGAAGTTCAACGCCAAAAATTGTTGATGACATTACAAAACCTTTCGAATGATGAATTGCTTCCCGTTGCAAGGGCATTTAACCAATTTTTAAACCTGACTAACGTGGCTGAGCAGTACCACAGTATTTCTCCACACGGGGAAGCGGCAAGCAACCCAGTGGCACTGAAAAAATTATTCAGCCGCTTAAAAGACAAAAGTTTTACCGATAACGATATCCAAAAAGCGGTGGAGCAGTTATCCATTGAGCTGGTGTTAACCGCGCACCCAACTGAGATTGCGCGTCGTACTCTGATCCACAAATTGGTCGAGGTAAATAATTGCTTATCACAACTCGATCACGATGATATTGCCGACTATGAACGTAATAACATCATGCGCCGTCTGCGCCAATTAGTGGCTCAATCCTGGCATACGGACGAAATCCGTAAAATTCGCCCAACGCCAATTGATGAAGCAAAATGGGGATTTGCGGTTGTAGAAAATTCGTTGTGGGAAGGGGTTCCTGCGTTTTTACGCGAGTTTAACGAGCAACTGGAAGAGTCTATTGGGGCTGTTCTTCCTGTCGAAGCTAACCCAATCCGTTTTACATCATGGATGGGTGGCGACCGGGATGGTAACCCAAACGTAACAGCAGATGTCACTCGCCACGTCTTGCTATTAAGCCGTTGGAAAGCGGCAGATTTATTCCTCAAAGATATTCAGGTTCTAGTCTCTGAGTTATCCATGACGGAAGCCACACCTGAGCTGCGTGCGTTAGCAGGGGGAGACGATGTTGACGAACCTTATCGTCAGATCGCAAAAAACCTGCGTAGTCAATTATTCTCTACGTTAGAATATTTAGAACGTCGTGTGAAAGGCGAACAAGTTCTGCCACCTGCAGATCTGTTAACGGATAACGCCCAATTATGGGACCCGCTATACGCCTGTTATCAATCATTGATTGCCTGCAATATGAAAATTATTGCCAATGGTCAGTTGTTAGATACCTTACGCCGTATTCGCAGCTTTGGTTTACAACTGGTGCGTATCGATGTGCGCCAAGAAAGCACACGTCATACCGATGCGATTGCAGAACTTACTCAGTATTTGGGATTAGGCGATTATGCACAGTGGTCTGAGGAAGAAAAGCAGCAATTTTTATTAACAGAATTGCAGTCCCGCCGTCCATTGATCCCGCAAGATTGGCAACCAAGTGCTGAAACCCAAGAAGTGTTTGAAACGTGCCGCGTGATTGCGAAAGCGAAGAATGATTCCATCGCAGCCTACGTGATTTCAATGGCAAAAGTCCCTTCAGATGTTTTAGCAGTCAAATTATTGCTCAAAGAGGCGGGTGCTTCTATTCGACTGCCTGTTGCTCCGTTATTTGAAACCCTTGAGGACTTAAATAACGCACAAAGCGTCATGACAAAACTGTTAAGCATTGACTGGTATCGTGAGCTTATCGATGACCGCCAAATGGTGATGATTGGTTACTCAGACTCCGCGAAAGATGCGGGTGTGATGGCCGCATCATGGGCGCAATATCGTGCGCAAGATGCGTTAATTAAACTGTGTGAAAAAGAAGGTGTTACGCTGACGTTATTCCATGGCCGTGGTGGTACCATCGGTCGCGGCGGTGCACCAGCACATTCTGCATTACTGTCTCAACCACCAGGAAGTTTAAAGGGTGGCTTACGCGTGACTGAACAAGGGGAAATGATCCGCTTTAAATTCGGTCTACCACAAGTCACCATTAGCAGCCTTGCGTTGTATGCAAGTGCGATTTTAGAAGCGAATTTATTACCACCACCAGAGCCAAAAAATGAGTGGAAATCTGTCATGGATTCGCTGTCTGACGTTTCTTGTACTATGTACCGAGACTATGTGCGTGAGCAGCCAGACTTTGTCCCTTACTTCCGTGCTGCAACCCCCGAGCAAGAACTGGGTAAATTACCATTAGGCTCACGTCCAGCAAAACGTCGCCCGACGGGTGGTGTGGAAACCTTGCGTGCAATTCCATGGATTTTTGCCTGGACGCAAAACCGCTTAATGCTCCCTGCATGGTTAGGTGCTGGGGCGGCACTGAAACATGTAATTGAGCAAGAGGGCAAGCAATCTGTGCTCGATGAAATGTGGCAGCAATGGCCGTTCTTTAATACGCGAATTGCGATGTTAGAGATGGTGTATGCCAAAGCTGACCTGTGGCTGGCGGAATACTATGATCACCGTTTAGTGGAAGAGCGTTTGTGGCCATTGGGGCAAAAACTGCGTGACCAGTTATCGGATGATATTAAGAGTGTGCTGGCGGTATCGAAAGACGAAGCACTTATGGCGGATTTACCGTGGATTGCCGAGTCTATCGCCCTGCGTAACGTATATACCGATCCACTTAACGTGTTGCAGGCAGAATTGCTGCACCGTTCTCGCCAACAAGAACACCCAGATCCACGTGTTGAACAAGCACTGATGGTGACTATTGCTGGTGTTGCGGCAGGAATGCGTAATACAGGTTAGTAGCGAGTTACCGATTTAGCTGAGAATTGAAAGGTTACCTATTAAGGTAACCTTTTTACTTTTTATTGATTTGCTTTCCATTGATCCCATTTTTCCCATTCATTTTTTGGTGTAATGAATTCACGGATTTCATCGTCGGATTTTAAACTAGCAATCTCCTTATTAGTTGCTTCTTCTTTAGCTAATTTAATTGGTTTAGGGTTGGTGGAATATACTGGGCCGCATTTAAATAGGAAGCCCTAATATCGCCATCAAGTGTGTAACCACTGATTTTAGACGTCATGGCATCTTCAGTACCGTATTTTTTTGCGTGCTTGATTATGCCTTCAGCAACGCCCTCTTTCCAAGGTGGCATATCGTAGTAAGGTACGGTACTTTTTAAGGATAAATACTCGCTGAGTGATTGAGCTCCGCTCATCATGTTCAATGAGTATAACTAAGTGGAATTAGAACGCTTTCATAAAGCAAGCAATGCCGTGATGTATTATCAAAAACGCATCACGACAATGAGGGATTAAGGCCTAACCCCTAAAGTATGGCAGATGGCATAGGTGAGCTCAGAACGGTTCAGTGTGTAAAAATGAAAATCTTTCACGCCTTCGCGGCTGAGGATCTTCACCATGTCCATCGCGATGGATGCCCCAACAAGGTTGCGGCTTTCTGGGTCATCATCTAACCCTTCATACATTCTGCTCATCCACGCAGGGATGCGCACGTTGGTCAGTTTGGCAAAACGCTCTAATTGGCGGAAATTGGACACAGGCAAAATTCCTGGCACTATTTCCACATCAATACCCGTTGCTACGCAGCGGTCACGAAAACGTAAATAGCTTTCGACATCAAAGAAAAATTGGGTGATAGCGCGATTAGCCCCTGCATCAATTTTCTTTTTCAGGTTAATTAAGTCAGCTTGTGCGCTTTTGGCTTCAGGGTGAACTTCAGGGTAAGCCGCGACTGAAATATCAAAATCGGCCTCGCCTTTTAATAACTCAACCAAATCTGTCGCATACATATCAGGTTTATGGCTGCTATCGGGAAAATCACCTCGTAAGGCAACAATATGGCGAATACCATTATTCCAATAGTCACGAGCGATAGATTTTAATTCATCTTTACTTGCGTCAATACAGGTTAAGTGTGGTGCAGCTACTAAGCCAGTTTTGTCTTTGATATCTTTAATGATGCTATGGGTTCTGTCCCGTTCGCCTGAGTTAGCGCCATAGGTAACAGAGACAAATTTAGGTTTCAGGTTTTTGAGCCGATCGATGGATTTCCAAAGCGTCTGCTCCATCTCTTCACTGCGAGGTGGGAAAAATTCGAATGAAACATTAATTTGGCCATCTAATTCAGCTAAATTTTGATTTAGCGCCTCGCGCTGATTCGCGTGAAAAAAACTCATACCCTGTAACCTCGCAATTAGCAGACTAACTATTATCTTTGTAAATTATTATATCCATGTATGCATCTATACGTTTAGACGTCTAAATAGAAATTACCAGATCGGTATCAATAGTCAATACTTAAATTAAATTATGTCGCTGATGTTTTTTCAGTCAGAACAGGAAAAAAATTCATGATAAAAAAACGCGACTCTTTTCAGCGTCGCGTTTATATGAGTGGCTAGTTAGATTTATTCGGTGAAACAGAAATGCTCAATCATTTGGCTAATTAATTGGCGAGTAGGTTCGATAAAGCGCATATCGATAAATTCATCGGGTTGATGAGCTTGTTCAATAGAACCTGGGCCGAGGACTAAAGTAGGGCAAAGTTCTTGAATAAATGGTGCTTCGGTACAGTAGTTCACGGTATCCGCTTTTTGACCCAGTAACTGCTCAATCACGGCGACCATTTTGTGGTCTGTCGGGCATTCATAACCTGGGATCGGTGGGTGCATTGACTCAATCGCCAAACGACCTGGCCATCTTGCCCGCACAGGTTCGAGTGCATCATTCAATAGCTCATCCAAATCTTGCAATGTCAGCCCTGGTAATGGGCGAATATCCATATGTAATTCACAGCAACCACAAATACGGTTCGCCGCATCACCGCCATGAATATGACCAAAGTTCATGGTGGGATAAGGGATCACGAAAGCTGGGTTATTAAAACGCTCTTTCAATGTGTTACGCAGCGTCATTAAATGAGAAATCGACTCATGCATCAGCTCAATGGCATTTACACCACGCTCAGGGTCACTTGAATGTCCCGATTGCCCCGTAATGCGGATAGCGTTAGATAAATGGCCTTTATGTGCACGTATCGGTTGTAATGAGGTTGGCTCACCGATAATGGCAAAATCAGGGCGCAGTGCTGTATTCGCTGCAAAGTAACGGGCTCCTGCCATCGAGGTTTCTTCATCGGCAGTCGCAAGGATATGCAGAGGGCGCTTGAGTTTGGCAAGATCCATATCGCGCAATGCATCGACAATAAAAGCAAAAAAGCCTTTCATGTCAGCAGTACCAAGACCGTAAAGCTTACCATCATGTTCAGTAAGCTCGAAAGGGTTTTTACTCCAACGTCCATCATCAAAAGGCACAGTATCGGTATGCCCACATAGCATCAGGCCGCCATTACCCTCTCCAATGGAAGCCAGCAGGTTATATTTATCACGTGTTTCCGGTACGGGCTGAATATTGACCGAAAACCCCAGAGTCTCTAACCATCCACCAAGGAGTTCCACAAGGGCTTTATTGCTTTGATCCAAATGAGAATCAGTTGCACTAATCGATGGAGTGGCAATTAATTGACGATAAATCTCAATAAATGCAGGTAATTTAATATTCACTGTTGACAGCCTTAATCCATAATAGTATCAATATTCATGCACTTTATTTGAATAAAAATACACATTAAACTGTTTGAGTCACGAGTACAAGGTAGAAAGCACATGTTGAACACACTCATTATCGGGGCTAGTGGCTATACTGGAGCAGAATTAGCCGCTTATTTGCAACGTCATCCTGAAATTAACCTTCAAGGGTTGATGGTATCGAAGCAAAGTGCCGATGCAAATAAATGTTTTTCTGATTTATATCCTCAGTATAAAGGCATTATTGACCTTCCTGTACAGCCATTAACTGATGTGGCTGAGGTGGCAAAAGGTATTGATGTTGTTTTCCTCGCCACGGCGCACGAAGTCAGCCACGATATCGCTCCGCAATTCCTTGAGGCAGGCTGTGTGGTATTTGATTTGTCGGGTGCTTACCGCGTTCAAGATCCTGCGTTCTACACGCAATACTATGGCTTTGAACATACAAATACCGAATGGTTAATGCAAGCAGTTTACGGTTTGGCAGAATGGCAAGCCGATAAAATTCGTCAAGCTCAATTAGTTGCAGTGCCAGGCTGTTACCCAACTGTTTCACAGCTCGCGTTAAAGCCGTTAATTGACGCAAAATTATTAGATAACAACATGTGGCCTGTTATCAATGCAACCAGTGGTGTGTCAGGGGCAGGGCGTAAGGCCTCAATGACAAATAGCTTCTGTGAAGTGAGCTTGCAGCCATACGGTATTTTCACCCATCGCCATCAACCTGAAATCTCCACACATTTAGGGCAAGAAGTGATTTTCACGCCGCATCTGGGCAACTTCTCAAGGGGGATCCTTGCCACTATTACATGCAAGGTGAAAGCAGGTGTTACGGCAGAGAAAATTGGCGAAACGTTTAAAGAAGCATATCAAAACAAACCATTGGTGCGTTTATATGATAAAGGCGTTCCTGCATTGAAATCGGTGGTCGGCACACCGTTTTGTGATATCGGTTATGTATTGAAAGGGGAACACCTGATTTTAGTCGGTACAGAAGATAACCTACTAAAAGGTGCCGCTGCACAGGCTGTACAGTGCATGAATATTCGTTTTGGTTTCAATGAAACTCAGTCATTACTTTAATAAGGACAACCCATGCAACCCTTAGTGATTAAATTGGGCGGTGTGTTACTCGATAGTACCGAAGCGTTAGAAAAACTTTTTACTGCCATTCAAACTTACCGCCAAACGCATAAGCGTGAGCTGGTAATTGTCCATGGTGGAGGCTGTCTAGTTGATGAATTAATGCAGAAACTGCAACTTCCTGTGGTGAAAAAGCAAGGACTGCGTGTCACACCCGCGGATCAAATTGACATTATTACGGGGGCTTTAGCGGGTACGGCAAATAAAACCTTACTGGCATGGAGCATCAAACACCAGTTGCCCGCGGTGGGGTTATCACTCGGTGACGGACAAAGTGCGGTTGTCACACAGTTAAATGACGAACTGGGTCATGTTGGGAATGCAAAACCAGGTGACGCCAAACTATTAAAATTGCTGCTTAGTGCGGGTTATTTGCCAATCATCAGTTCTATTGGGATCACTGCACAAGGTGAGCTGATGAATGTGAATGCAGACCAAGCCGCAACCGCTGTAGCCCAAGCACTCAATGCCGATCTGGTTTTATTATCGGATGTCAGTGGCATTTTAGATGGTAAAGGCCAAAAAATTGATGAGATGACCACGCAAAAAGCGCAGAAACTCATCGACCAAGGAATTATTACAGATGGAATGATTGTTAAGGTGAATGCTGCATTAGACGCAGCTAACGCACTACAACGCTCCGTCGATATTGCAAGTTGGCGTCACGCAGAACAACTTCCTGAGCTGTTTAATGGTACAGCAATCGGAACTCGGATCTTGGCATCGTAATCGAGCCATACACATAAAAAATTAATTGAGCGGATAGGTACGTTATGAAAAAGGGCATTAAAAAGATTGTATTAGCATACTCTGGTGGTTTAGATACCTCGGCAATTATTCCATGGTTGAAAGAAAACTATGACGGTTGTGAAGTGGTTGCATTCGTTGCCGATGTGGGACAAGACAGGGAAGATCTCGTTGGTGTTGAGAAAAAAGCACTGCAATCAGGCGCATCAGAATGCTATGTCGTTGATTTACGTGAAGAGTTCATCAAAGAATATATCTATCCAGTATTAAAAACGGGTGCGTTATATGAAGGTAGCTATTTATTAGGCACATCAATGGCTCGCCCAATTATTGCGAAAGCACAAGTTGAAATCGCATTAAAAGTGGGTGCGGATGCCGTTGCTCACGGTGCAACGGGTAAAGGAAACGACCAAGTGCGTTTCGAAAGCACCTATACGGCGTTAGCACCGCAACTGCAAGTGGTTGCACCATGGCGTGAGTGGGATTTGCGTTCTCGTGAAGCGCTGCTCGATTACCTGAAAGAGCGTAATATCCCGACAACAGCGAGTCTTGAAAAAATCTATAGCCGTGATGAAAACGCATGGCATATTTCCACTGAAGGTGGCGTATTAGAAAGCACATGGAATGCAGCCAACCAAGATTGCTGGGTATGGACTGTTGATCCGCAAGATGCGCCAGATGAAGCGGAACTGGTGACTGTTGGTGTGAAACAAGGCGAAGTGGTTTCTGTTAACGGTAAGGCATTGTCTCCTCTAGGGTGTTTAGAAGCACTGAACACGCTGGGTGCGAAACACGGTGTTGGCCGTATCGACATCGTTGAAAACCGTTTAGTCGGTATGAAATCTCGTGGTTGCTATGAAACCCCAGGAGGCACCATTATGATGGCTGCGCTGCGTGGGATTGAGCAATTAGTATTAGACCGTGACAGCTACAAATGGCGTGAGCAGCTAGGTTTAGAAATGTCGTATGTGGTCTATGATGGCCGTTGGTTCGCGCCATTACGTCATTCATTACAAGCAGCGGCAGAGTCATTAGCACAAGACGTCACGGGTGAAGTGGTACTGAAACTGTATAAAGGCCAAGTAACAGCGATTCAGAAAAAAGCGGATAAGAGTTTGTACTCTGAAGAATTTGCGACATTTGGTGAAGATGAAGTTTACGACCACAGCCACGCTGGTGGGTTTATCCGTCTTTATTCCCTGTCCTCACGTATTCGTGCGCTGAAAGAACAAAACAAAGCAAAATAAAGCTAATCGCAGTAACCCGGCAGTTACACAGCTGTCGGGGGTTAAAAACTTATTTTATCAATCAGGTAGGGATCCGTTATGGCACTTTGGGGTGGACGTTTTAGTCAGCAGGCAGATCAGCGGTTTAAACAATTTAATGATTCATTGCGTTTCGATTATCGCTTGGCGCAACAAGATATTATCGGTTCAGTCGCATGGTCAAAATCATTGGTCACCGTCGGGGTGTTGACAGAGAGCGAACAGCAATCTTTAGAACAAGCGTTAAATACATTATTAAAAGAAGTTCAAGATAACCCTGACATTATTTTGCAAAGCGATGCGGAAGATATTCACAGTTGGGTTGAAGGTAAGCTGATTGATAAAGTTGGTGATTTGGGTAAAAAGCTGCATACAGGACGTAGCCGTAATGACCAAGTGGCGACAGATTTAAAACTGTGGTGTAAAGACCAAGTCGCATTATTACTTGAAGCAGTCACTGAGCTACAGAAAGCGTTAGTGATCACTGCAGAAAATAATCAAGATGCCGTGATGCCAGGCTATACCCATTTACAACGAGCGCAACCAGTGACATTTGCTCATTGGTGTTTAGCCTATGGTGAAATGTTAGCGCGTGATGAAAGCCGCTTAAAAGATACCTTAAAACGTTTGGATGTTAGTCCATTAGGTTGCGGGGCATTAGCGGGCACAGCGTACGATATTGACCGTGAGCAGTTGGCTTCTTGGTTAGGTTTTTCATCGGCAACGCGTAACAGCCTTGATACCGTTTCTGATAGAGACCACGTTCTCGAACTGCTATCTGATGCCAGCATTGGTATGGTGCATTTATCTCGTTTCGCTGAGGATTTAATTTTCTTTAATAGTGGGGAGGCGGGTTTTGTTGAGTTATCTGACAAAGTAACGTCAGGTTCTTCATTAATGCCACAAAAGAAAAACCCTGATGCACTGGAATTGATCCGTGGAAAATGTGGTCGTGTCCAAGGCGCTCTTACTGGCATGATGATGACACTCAAAGGATTGCCCCTTGCATATAACAAAGATATGCAAGAAGACAAAGAAGGCCTGTTTGATGCATTAGATACTTGGTTAGATTGCATACACATGGCTGCGCTGGTTCTTGATGGTATTCAAATTCGTCGTCCGCGTTGTGAAGAGGCAGCAAAACAAGGTTATGCAAATGCAACGGAGCTGGCGGATTATCTAGTGGCGAAAGGTGTTCCATTCCGTGAAGCACACCATATTGTGGGTGAAGTGGTGGTGACTGCAATAGCACAAGGTAAAGCGTTAGAGGAAATGGCGTTAAGCGATCTGCAGAAATTCAGTGAAACAATTCAATTAGATGTATATGAGGTTCTCTCGCTGCAATCATGTTTAGATAAACGGCTTGCAAAAGGTGGGGTATCTCAGAAACAAGTGGCGAAAGCGATAGTGGAAGCGAAGAGTCGATTGGGGCTGTGATAGCGAGTTGAATATTAAAATGGGGGGTAGTATGACTACCCCTATTCCCATAACGTGTTTCTGATTAAATATATTTAATCGTCAGCATTCCCATCTGTTTATCCTCATTTACCCAATTATATGAATACTCACCCCTACCATCATTGATGACTTTCCACCCTTGGATATTTGTTACATCATTTAAGTCTATTTTATTAGTAACCATATCCGATTGGCTATTCAAACATTTCATTTTGATATTTTTTTCATTGATTTCATTGATGCATGATGGAAATACAATGGCACCCGAAAATTGAATAATACCGGTGTGTTCATCATTGCTGGCATTCACATTCATTGATGTAAAAGCGGCTACAAGAAATAAGCTGGTTAATGAGCAAATACATGATTTTTTTAACATTAATAGTGAATTTTTCATAATAGTATTCCGTCATTGATTTTTAGTGAATCAACTTGCTGTATGTTTAAATTGAAGATGTCTTATATAGATTAAAAATAATAATTCGTGATTAATATTCCCTGATGTTTTGAGGGAAGGAATTATAATTAAAAAAATGCCAGAAATGTGTAAATCAAAAAAATGAAATGTTTAAAAATATAAAGATAACTAACGTGATTACATTAGTTTATTAAATTGCCCTTTGGGTTTTAAGCGGTGTAAAATTCTAATTAATTGCTATTTTTGCATAATTTTATGGTTTTATGCTTTCTTGGTGTGCTTTTGGTTGGTTTGATCTTCTAGCGAACGGAGTAGGGTTATAAGCGTGTAATAACTTTTTGTGGGGATTTAACAGAAAGGAATCGTGATTTTACATTTATTTTTATATAAAATCTTACAAAGTTTAACGGTGAGTGAAAGAAAACATAACAAAATATTTCAACCATGAAAATAAATATAACTTTATCTAGGTAATTTATTAACGTTTAGAGGGATACTAAATAAAACAATAAGGTTTATGGTGACCCTCAATCTGAGAAAGGGCTCTTTATTAGAGCCCTTGAGGTTGTTGACAAAGCAGGATAAAACGTGGTTTTTCCTGCTTTGTGTTATCAGCCGAAAATCAATAAATTGATTTTCCTAATTTATTTTCAAAACCTATTCAACCTGCAGTCAAACCTAATCGGTTTGTCAGCAGTCTGAAGGGCTCTTTATTAGAGCCCTTTCGAAACACTCTTTTTAGTTTATTGATATCTAATTTTAACGAGCCCTTCTTTATGATCACTTCTCAGCCATTCGAATTCATAACTTCCAAGGTGATTTGAAAGTATTGAGGCTTTAGTTGTATATGCCAGTTTATTAATATCGATATACTCAGTCTTCATATTAGCGTGTCCATCTAATAAATACTTCTAGTAAGCCAATGGTTGCTTTTTTTCGACAAAAATAATTTAATTGTTTTGTACGTTTTAAGAATAAAAGATACGAGTTACATATTATAAAAACACGAATATTACATCTATTTGGGTCTTTATCTCGAAAACTGTATGGTTAATAAATTTAATTATTTTTGAGTTGTCATCAATATCACCAATCAAAAACATGGGATACAATTTTATTTCTAAATATTGCAAATTATTTCATTTTATTGCATGAAATTGTATGAAAAGTGAAGTATGGCGATATTTATTAATTTATTAATAGATAAAACAGAACAATATCGATATAGTGATTGGTATTATCTATCTTTGGTTTGACAAAGAATTCACGAAAGGAAAAGAAATATGAATATTCGAGATTTAGAGTACCTCGTTGCACTCGCCGAACATAAACACTTTAGACGCGCCGCGGATTCTTGTCATGTCAGCCAACCAACATTAAGCGGTCAAATTCGTAAATTAGAAGAAGAGCTCGGCGTCATGTTATTAGAAAGAACGAGCCGTAAAGTTCTTTTTACCCAGCAAGGTTTATTACTTGTTGAACAGGCTCGAACTATTTTGCGAGAAATAAAAGTGTTGCAAGAAATGGCTGCTCTGCAAGGGGAAAGCATGTCTGGCCCACTGCATATAGGCCTAATACCAACGGTCGCACCTTACTTATTACCTCATATCATCCCACAATTACACCAAGCTCATCCTAAGTTAGAAATTTACTTACATGAAGCACAAACTCAGCAACTATTAGCTCAATTAGATAGCGGCAAATTAGATTGTGCAATTTTGGCTGATGTGAAAGAAACAGCGCCATTTATTGTTGTGCCTTTATTTGAAGAACCAATGAAACTGGCTATTTATGAAAGCCATCCATGGCATGACCGTGACACCATTGAAATGGGGGAGCTGTCAGGTGAAAAATTATTAATGTTAGAAGATGGGCATTGCTTACGTGACCAAGCAATGGGTTTTTGTTTTCAAGCAGGTGCAAAAGAAGATACGCATTTTAGGGCAACCAGTTTAGAGACATTAAGAAATATGGTTGCAGCGGGAAGTGGCATTACACTTTTACCTGATTTGGCGGTGCCAAATGAAGCGTGTCGTGATGGCGTGTGTTACTTAAATTGTATTGAGCCTGAACCTAAGCGGACAATTGTTCTGGTATATCGCCCAGGTTCACCTTTACGTGGTCGCTATGAACAATTAGCTGAAACTATTTATAACTCAATGGATAATTATTATAAAAACAGAGTTTAGGAATAAAGCGCTAAAATAAACGTTTAGTAGATTGATATGATGGTTGCCAAAAAGAGGCAACCATCAAGACAGGCAATTAAAATAGTCGATTTAAACCATTTAATGCCGCAACGCGAAAAGCCTCTGCCATCGTTGGGTAATTGAACGTCGTATTCACAAAATATTCGATAGTATTGCCTTCACCTTTTTGTTCCATAATCGCTTGGCCGATATGTATAATTTCAGCCGCTCTTTCGCCGAAACAGTGAATACCTAATATTTGCAATGTTTCACGATGAAATAAGATTTTCAAACTACCGACATTCATTCCCGCAATTTGCGCACGTGCTAAATGTTTGAATTGTGCACGGCCGACTTCATAAGGCACTTTCATTGCAGTAAGTTCTTGTTCGGTTTTACCCACAGAGCTTATTTCAGGAATGGTATAAATGCCCGTTGGAATATCTTCCACTAAATGCGCATCACCAAGACTACCACCGATTGCACGTGCTGCAATTCGGCCTTGGTCATAAGCCGCAGAAGCGAGACTTGGGTAACCAATCACATCACCGACAGCATAGATATGTTCATTCGTTGTGCGGTAAGCTTTATTCACCTTAACAAGGCCACGGCCATCTGCGTCAATGCCAACATTTGCAAGGCCTAAGCCATCTGTATTACCCGTTCTTCCGTTGGCATATAATAGGCAGTCAGCTTTCACTTTCTTGCCAGATTTCAAGTGAACAATAACACCATCATCGACACCTTCGATTTTTTCATATTCTTCATTATGGCGAATGACAACGCCACTATTCCAAAAATGGTAAGACAATGCATCAGACATTTCTTGGTCGAGGAAGGCTAATAAATGATCTCGCGTATTGATTAAGTCTACTTTCACACCTAATCCGCGAAAGATTGAGGCGTATTCACAACCAATAACACCTGCACCATAAATAATAACATGGCGAGGTTCATGGGTAAGGTTGAGGATTGTATCGCTGTTATAAATTCGCGAATGGTTGAAATCGACATCCGAAGGGCAATAAGGGCGTGAACCCGTTGCTATTACTATCTTATCGGCACTTAAAACATCACAGCTTCCATCGGCGTAACGTACACTAACATGTTGATCATCAATAAACGTGGCTTCACCCGAAAACATCTGGCAACCGTTTCGCTCATAAAACCCTTGGCGCATGCGAGTTTGTTGGCTAATGACCGTTTCCGCATGTTGCAGAATTTCAGAGAAAGAGGAGCTTAAGCTACGGGAGTTATCGCTATAAAGGGGGTTTTGATTGAATTCGATAATACGACTAACAGCATGACGGAGGGCTTTAGAGGGAATGGTTCCCCAGTGGGTACAGCCTCCGCCGACATTATTATAACGTTCTATAACAGCAACGTTTTTTCCTTGTTTTACCAGCCCCATCGCGGCGCCTTCGCCACCAGGACCAGAACCAATAACTATTGCATCAAAATGGGTAAGTTGCATGAGGTAAGACCTGCTCTAAAACAAAATGACAACAAGATGTTATCATTAGTTGGTTATTTCGCCTAATTTCCCGTTCCCTTTGTCTTTCTAATTAAAACGTCGTGAATCTCTTTCACTGATTTACTTCAATCTGAAATTCGAGAAGAAAGCACATTTGGGAAAAGCAAAAAATAAAGTGCATTTTTGGTGAATCTATTTTTTAGGGTTCAGGTAGGGTAGAAGGAAGTGAGAACATTTCTCTATATAAGAAAGCGGTGTCGGTAATATGCGAAATTCTGAAAATTGCTAATTTGCAGTAAGAGTCGATTTTTCTCTAAACCAGATTAAGAAATTTCAGGTATGCTAGAAGGTGAACTCTTGCTTATTATTAACCTTCAATAATGCGTTCATTAATATTTAATGACATAGAAATTAGGATCACCGTGAGTAACACTATTGGCGTTAGAGCAAAACAAAAAGAAAAAACTCGGCGTTCACTCGTCGAAGCCGCATTTAGCCAATTAAGCGCTGAACGGAGTTTTACGAGCTTAAGTTTACGTGAAGTTGCTCGAGAAGCAGGCATTGCACCAACGTCATTTTATCGTCATTTCAAAGACGTTGATGAACTCGGCCTAACAATGGTCGATGAAAGTGGCTTGATGTTACGTCAACTGATGCGACAAGCGAGGCAGCGTATCGCAAAAGGTGGGAGTGTGATCCGCACATCAGTCTCAACTTTTATGGAGTTTATTGGTAATAACCCCAATGCCTTTAGGTTATTATTGCGTGAGCGTTCAGGCACATCAGCTGAGTTTCGTGCTGCCGTTGCAAGGGAAATTCAACATTTTATTGCGGAATTAGCTGATTACCTTGAACTTGAAAGTCGCATGCCTCGCCATTTTACTGAGATGCAGGCTGAAGCGATGGTAACGATAGTCTTTAGTGCAGGCGCAGAAGCGCTTGATATTGACGAAGAAAAACGCAGACATCTTGAAGAACGGCTGGTATTACAGTTAAGAATGATTGCTAAAGGCGCCTACTATTGGTACCGCCGTGAACAGGAAAAACAAAATCAAACTGACCCAGACCTTACTAAATAATAAGGAGAATCAATGACGGATCAAAAAAGTTATGAAAGAAGTACACTATTGCTCGCCTTTGTTATCGGACTTGCAACCCATGGAACCTTTTCAACGTTGTTCAACTCGCTAGTCGACTTTTCATTTTTTCCAATTTTGACCTTAGTATTGGCTGCGTATTGTTTACACCAACGCTACTTACACCAAGCGATGCCAATCGGACTCCCTAAATTTGTTGCAGGCAGCTTTTTCATTGGGATCTTTGGTTATGCCGCGATTTTACGCGTTCAGAACCCTGAAATTGGTTCTAACTTTATTCCAGCGACGTTTATCGTGATTCTAGCGTTATGGATGTATGCAAGCTGGAAAGCGCGTAAGAAAGAAAAAGCTGAGCTAGCACTTGAACAAGAAACTGAAAACGAAGTTTAAAAAACGTATTTAGACTAAAACGCCGCAGGATATTGCGGCGTTCTTATATGGATTATGATTATATTTAAAAATTAGCGACGCGTTAATAAAACACCACTTTCCATATGATGGGTATAAGGGAATTGGTCGAACAAGGCTAGCTTCTCAATTTTATGCGTTTTTGTCAGCTCAACTAAATTATCGCAAAGGGTTTCTGGGTTACAGGAAATATACAAAATATGGTCGTACCCCTGGACAAGTTCTACGGTTTTATCATCTAAACCACTACGTGGTGGGTCAACAAAAATCGTATTACATTGGTAATCCGTTAGTGTAATACCTTCCAAACGTCTAAATTCACGTGCCCCTTGCATTGCTTGGGTAAAATCTTCAGCAGACATTCGGATAATTTGCACATTATTAATGTTGTTTGCTTCTATATTATATTGCGCTGCAGCAACGGAAGGTTTAGCAATTTCAGTGGCTAAAACACGTTCAAAGTTTTGTGCTAATGCCAAGGAAAAGTTTCCATTTCCGCAATACAATTCTAATAAGTCACCCGTTGAATTTTGCGTTGCGGCAATTGCCCATTCCAGCATTTTAATATTGACCTGTGCATTCGGCTGCGTGAAGCTATTTTCAACTTGGCGATAAACCATATCCTTACCATTTACAGGTAGCACTTCATCTACATAATCATTATCAAGCATGATTTTAGTTTTTGAGGCGCGGCCGATTAACTGCAGGTCAAAGCCTTTTTCCACCAATGTGGCTTTTAAACTTTTCGCCTCAGCGGTCCATTCATCACCTAATTTTTTATGGTAAAGCAGTGAAACGATCAGTTTGTTGCTCAGTGTCGACAAATAGTCGATTTGGAATAACTTATGGCGTAGTAATTCATTCTGTTTAATTAATGGTAGCAATTCAGCCATCATGTCATTAATTAATTGACTCGCCACTGGGAATTGGTCAACACGGATACGTTCTTTGGTCTCTTTATCAAACATGATATGAAACAAATCATCATTATCATGCCAAACTCTGAACTCTGCCCGCATCCGGTAATGCGAGGTTGGAGATGAAAAAATTTCAGGTTCAGGTGCGTTAAACGGGGCCATCATAGCCTTTAAACGGTCAGTTTTCTCTGCGAGTTGCAGTTCGTAGTCTTTGGTGTGCAACGTGTTTGGCATACTTGGCCCCATAAAACAGTAAAAAATTCATATCAGGGGCGAAATTGTAGGGAATGCGGCGAAGATGTCCAGTTTTCATTATCGATCCGTAGACACTCATAACTATTCAACTTACGATAACAGTGTGTGGTTGAGGGAATTTGGTTGAAATCCAAGACTGACGCGCAACGGTAATTAAGGTATCCCCGTTATTCTTCAAGCTACATGGGTGTTAGCATCGCTCAGCTACCCTAGTCACATACTTCAGTATGCTTCTAGGGATATCTTCGCTTGCCGCCTACATGTAACTTGAATTATTTAGGATATATACAAGCATTTTTCTGTTTCTTTTATTATAGAAATAACGCTTTGGAACTTATGAGTCCGATACCTGCCACACGTCTTATCGCTTTGTTGAATATCAGCGCGAACCTTTTATTCAACTTCGCGGAATTTTAATTTAATTGATTTTCCGAGTGTAATCATAATGAATAATAACAAGTTGCTGCCGTTATCGGCCGCTGCTGTGGCAGTGTTATGCGGTGTTTCTTCTCTGGCAAGTGCAAATAATAAAGCTGACGAAGTTGTCGTATCAGCCAATCGTTTCGAACAACCCATTTCTTCTATATTAGCGCCCGTGACAGTAGTCACTCGTGAAGATATTGATCATTGGCAGTCAAATACCGTGATTGATGTGTTAAGGCGTTTACCAGGAGTGGATATTGCGCAAAATGGGGGAATGGGGCAGCAAAGTTCCCTTTTTATTAGGGGAACAGAGTCTCGCCATGTTCTAGTGCTAATTGATGGTGTCCGTTTAAATCAAGCAGGTATTTCGGGTTCATCAGATATGAGCCAAATTCCTATCTCACTGGTGCAACGCATTGAATATATTCGCGGCGCCCGTTCAGCGGTTTATGGTTCTGATGCGGTAGGTGGAGTAGTAAATATTATTACTCGCCGTGATAACGATGGCACAACTTTAAATGCAGGTATTGGCTCACACAGTTACCAAAACTATAACGGTTCGACTCAGCAAAAGATTGGTGAAAATACAACCGTAACTGCCGCTGCGGCTTATACGCATACGACAGGCTTTGATGTAGAGGCAAGAGGGAATACAGGGGGGCATCGACAGCCTGATAAAGATGGTTTCCTTAATAAGACGTTATGGTTAGGTGTTGAGCACCAATTATCTTCTACAGTATCAGCTTATGCGAGAGCGTATGGCTATGATAATCGAACTGATTATGATGCTTACTATAGTAAAGATTTTATAAGTGGAAATAATTATCTTGTTGATAAAAGAAAACTATATAGCCGAACCTATGAGACAGGGGTTAAATATCATCAAGATGCATATTCTACGTCATTGATGGGAAGTTATAGTCATGTAAAAGACTATAACTATGACCCTCGTTATGGCCAGTATGGCAAATATTCTAGAGCCGATGATTCAAAACAGTACAATATTCAATGGGGAAATAATTACCAATTACAGCATGGTTCAATAGCTGCGGGTGTTGATTATCAGAAGCAAACCATTGAAGCAGGAACCTCTTCGTTACCTAATAATGAATCAATCAATAATACAGGAATATATTTAACATCTCAGCAAGCTATTTCTGATTTTACTCTAGAAGGTGCTATAAGGTCTGAACATCATTCAGAATTTGGCTTACATACAACTTGGCAAGCAGGAGCTGGATGGGAGTTTATAGACGGTTACCAATTGATTGGGTCTTATGCTACAGCATATAAAGCGCCAAATATTAGCCAGTTATATTCTTCAGCACCCTATGGTAATTCAAACTTGAAGCCAGAAGAAAGTAAACAATGGGAAGGTGGAGTAAAAGGGCTAACTGGTCCATTAAATTGGCAATTTGTCGCTTATAAAAATGAAATAACTAATCTTATCGATGCTACAAATGCAACAAATTGGGGGTGGCGAAATGTTGGTGAAGCTACAATAAAAGGTATTGAATGGACTGGTGATATGGACACTGGTATTTTCCATCATCAATTAACTTATCAATATACAGATCCGCGTGATGATAAAACTAATAAAGTGCTACTTCGTCGTGCTAAGCAGCAAATCAAGTATCAATTAGATTGGAATGTTGCCAATGTAGATTGGGGGTTAACTTATCAATATATTGGCTCTAGATATGATAAAGACTTCGGTCAATATGATGTCAGTACAGGTGATTATAAAAGGCTAAAACTCGGCGGCGTTAGCCTTTGGGATCTCACAGCTGCATATCCAATCACTTCACATCTCACAATTCGTGGTAAAATAGCTAATATGTTCGATAAAGACTATGAGACCGCGTATGGTTATCGCACCGCTGGAAGAGAATATTTCCTTACCGGAAGCTACAACTTCTGATAACACCTTATCTGTTCGCCCGACCATTCTTGTGTTTGACTCAGGAGTGGGCGGGTTATCTGTCTATCGCGAAGTTAAAAAACTGATCCCGAATGCGCACTATATATATGCATTCGATAACGAAGCTTTTCCGTATGGTGAAAAAAGTGAAGAGTTTATTATTGATAGGGTCTATCAAATTGTTAATGCAATAGCAGCAAAGCATCCTTTAACAATTGCGATCATTGCATGTAATACTGCAAGTACCGTCAGTTTGCCTAATCTAAGAGCGCACTTTACTTTCCCTGTAGTCGGTGTGGTTCCTGCAATCAAGCCTGCTACTAAACTCACGCGTAATGGCGTGGTCGGTTTATTAGCCACGAAAGGCACTGTGAATCGCGAGTACACGAAAGAATTAATTGACCGTTTCGCTACGGACTGCAAAGTGGTTTCGCTGGGCTCTGCTGAATTAGTCCAATTGGCAGAAAGAAAGTTACATGGGGAAACTTTACCGTTAGATGAAGTAGCTCAAACGGTAAGGTCGTGGATCAGAATGCCTGAACCGCCAGACACGGTTATTTTAGGCTGTACCCATTTCCCTCTATTAATAGAAGAACTCGAAAAAGTCTTACCAGATGGAACAAGGTTTATAGATTCAGGTTCTGCTATCGCTAGAAGAGCCGTTTGGCTGATAAACAATCAGGCAGAAATTCATGATTCTAACGAAGAAGACTTCGCTTATTGCCTCTTAATGAATGATGCTGTGCAAGATTTAAGGCCTGTACTTGAAACTGAAGGGTTTATTTCGCTGGAAAAACTAGCGCTTTAACTTAAATTTGCTGAAAAGCTGAGCGAACGAAAAAAAAATGCAAAAAAGGGGTTGCCAGATTTTTCTGACTCCCTATAATGCGCATCCGTTGTCACGACAAACCGATTCGGCGAAAAGGGGAAACCCAGTGATAACAGAGGTGAAGAAAGAAAAAGTTGAAAATAAACACTTGACTTTCTAAAAGAAAAACGTAATATACGTCA
>NZ_JAMPQD010000015.1:0-254829 GCF_028482245.1 Providencia sp. PROV129 | reverse complement strand
ATGTTGGCGACACTTTTTAAGTCGCCTAGCGCAAGATGATATCTATGCTGAATTATATCCTTTTTTGTGGCTGCCTCAAAATGGCTTTATGCGTGTAGCGAAAACCAAAAAAACAATATCCCGAATCGCTATTGCTCATCGGGATATTTTTATGGACGAAGTACAGCGATTTCACCTAAACGGGATTATTCGTCACCATTTAAGCCAGCACGGTTCAATAAGAACTGCGCTAACATGGAAACAGGGCGACCTGTTGCCCCTTTCGCTGCGCCTGAACGCCATGCTGTTCCTGCGATATCGAGGTGCGCCCAGTTATATTTGGTCGCAAAACGAGACAGGAAGCAGCCCGCAGTGATCGCACCCGCCGGACGCCCACCCGTATTCGCTAAATCCGCAAAGTTCGGCGTGATTTGGTCAAAATACTCATCCGCTAACGGTAAGCGCCATGCTCTGTCACCTGCTTGCTCAGAGGCATTTAACAGCTCATGCGCCAGAGGATTATGATTCGACATCAAACCGGTGTAGTGGCTACCTAAAGCAATCACACACGCACCTGTTAGGGTTGCGATATCGATAACCAATTCTGGGTCAAAACGCTCAACGTAGGTCAGCGCATCACATAACACTAAACGACCTTCCGCATCGGTATTTAACACCTCAACCGTTTGGCCTGACATGGTTGTGAGAATATCACCAGGGCGATAAGCACGGCCACCTGGCATGTTTTCACAGCCAGCCAGTACCCCAATCACGTTGATAGGCAACTGTAACTCAGTGATGAAGCGCATCACACCGTAAACAGATGCGGCACCACACATATCGTATTTCATTTCATCCATGCCATCGGCAGGTTTGATTGAAATACCGCCTGAGTCAAAGGTTAAGCCTTTGCCTAACAGAACGATTGGTTTGCTCTCTGGGTCTGGATTGCCTTTATACTCCATGATGGACATCAGGGATTCATTCTGTGAACCTTGACCCACTGCGAGATAGGCATTCATACCCAATTCTTTCATTTGTTCTTCACCGATCACGCGAGTGGTCAGTTTGCTGTCTGAAAGGTCTGCTAATTGGCGTGCTTGAGACGCTAAATAACCCGCATTACAGATGTTTGGCGGCATATTGCTCAAGTCTTTAGCGGCTTTAACACCCGAGGCGATAGCCAGACCGTGAGAAATTGCACGCTCACCGCTGGTCAGTTCACGGCGAGTTGGTACATTAAACACCAATTTACGCAGTGGACGGCGATGTTCTGTTTTATTACTTTTCAGTTGATCAAACACATACAGCGATTCTTTTGCAGTTTCGACGGCTTGACGGACTTTCCAGTAGTTATTGCGGCCTTTTACATGTAATTCAGTTAGGAAGCACACAGCTTCCATTGAGCCTGTTTCATTCAGAGTACTAATTGTTTTCTGAATAATTTGTTTAAATTGGCGCTCGTCTAACTCGCGTTCTTTACCGCAACCGATAAGTAGAATGCGTTCAGACAGAACGTTAGGCACATGATGGAGTAGCAGGGATTGACCTACTTTACCTTCAAGTTCGCCACGGCGCAGCAGGGCGCTGATATATCCGTCACTGATTTTGTCCAACTGTTCAGCAATTGGGGACAGACGGCGTGGTTCAAAGACACCGACAACGATACATGCGCTGCGTTGTTTCTCCGGGCTACCACTTTTTACACTAAACTCCATGCGTTCTCCTGAATCTTAAAGACAAAGGCCGATGCTCCCGCTAAAATTAGCGTTTCGCATGATCTACCTCATAGAGAATAAACTCTTTATGTTAAACTAACCATCTATACGCGAAATAACTCACGTTGTATGCTGTTTATCGCGAAACAACGTGAAGTATGGCAAGTATATCTGGTTTCACGAATATTAAGCATGTTCTGATATTTCAATCAGTATAGAGAATGCTTTTATATCATTCTAGCCATACAATAAACCAGAGTATATGTTAGTAAATGGCAGACATTTAACGAACTTAGCCATTTTCTTCCCAAAAGACAAGTTTTCACAGGCGTAATAAGCGTGATCATTATTAGATATTTGGTACGGGAAACCCTGAAAAGTCAGTTAGCCATACTTTTTGTATTGATGCTAATCTTTTTTAGCCAGAAGTCGATAGACATTCTGGGCGCAGCTGTTCAGGGCAATATTCCCTCAAACTTAGTACTTCCTTTGTTGGGGTTAGGTGTGCCTGAAATGGCGCAGCTTATCTTGCCTTTAAGCCTATTTCTTGGGCTATTGATGACATACAGTAAACTTTACACTGAAAGCGAAATTACGGTGATGCATGCCTGTGGCTTGGGCAAAAGTGTGTTAATTAAAGCCGCGTTAGTTCTTGCCGCGATCACCGCCATGGTCGCGATTGCCAATATTACATGGATGTTGCCATGGTCATCGCAATATCAAGAACAAGTGCTTGCGGATGCAAAAGCAAATCCAGGGCTTGCGGCAATGGTGGAAGGGCAATTTAAAACCACAAAAGATGGCAACTATGTGCTGTATATTGGTGATGTTAAAGGAAGCAACTTTAAAAATGTTTTCCTCGCCCAGTTACGTGCGGCGAACGAACAGCGCCCTTCAGTTGTCGTGGCAGATAGCGGCTATATGAAAGAAGATCCAGACGGTCGCCAAGTGGTTGTTCTTAATGAAGGAACTCGCTACGAAGGAACGGCATTGCTGCGAGATTTTCGTATTACAGATTTTGTGAATTATCAAGCAATTGTGGATCATCAATCAGGTGAAACACGTAATGACCGTGTTGAGCAAAAAAATATGCTGCAACTGTGGGAGGAAAATACCCCAGAAGTCAATGCAGAGTTTCACTGGCGCTTGACGATTGTTTTCTCTGTGGTGGTCATGGCCTTGATGGTGGTGCCATTAAGTGAAGTGAACCCGCGTCAAGGGCGCGTGCTCAGTATGTTGCCTGCAATGTTGCTGTATTTAATTTTCTTCTTGCTGCAAAGTACCTTACGTAATAGTGCAGATAAGGGTGATATTGACCCGCGTTATACTATGTGGGCGGTGAATTTAGGCTACTTGGTCTTGGCGGTGATCCTCAATGCGTGGAACACAGTCCCAATGCGCCGTATGCGTCTTAAATTGAGTAAAGGGGCAGCTTGATGTTTGGAGTTTTAGATAGATATATCGGGCGAACCATCCTAAATTCCATTTTGGTGACGCTATTTTTATTGGTTTCGCTGTCTGGGATCATTAAATTTGTCGAGCAGCTTCGCAAAGTCGGTGATGGTGATTACACTGCGTTGAGTGCAGGGGTGTTCACCCTCTTGACCGTACCAAAAGACATCGACATTTTCTTTCCGATGGCTGCGTTACTAGGTGCTTTAATGGGACTTGGCGCATTGGCCTCGCGTAGTGAATTAGTCGTTATGCAAGCCTCTGGTTTTACACGCTTGCAAATCGCCTTGTCTGTCATGAAAACGGCTATTCCTCTGGTGATTGTCGCGATGTTTATTGGCGAGTGGGTTGCGCCCGCGGGTGAGCAATGGGCGCGAAATTACCGTGCAGAAAAAATTGTCGGTAACTCGTTAGTCGTGACAGATGAAGGAATGTGGGCGAAAGATGGTCGTGACTTCATCCATATTCAGCGCATTAACAATTCAACATCGATCCAAGACATCTCTGTTTATCGCTTTGATGAACAACAAAAATTAAAATCGGTGATGTTTGCTTCAAGTGGTGAGTATGATACCGCTAATCAGCAGTGGGTGTTATCTCAAGTGGATGAGTCAATTTTAAGCAGTGAGAAAAAAATCACAGGTTCACAACGACTTAGTGTTGATTGGAAAACGAATCTGACCCCTGAAAAACTGGGAATTGTCTCTCTGAATGCGGATTCGTTATCAATCCGCGGACTGTATCAATACGTCTCATACCTTAAAGAGAGCGGCCAAGTGGCGGCGGTATATGAGCTGAGTTTGTGGAAAAAAATCTTAGCTCCGTTATCTGCGGCGGTCATGATGTTAATGGCGGTCTCCTTTATTTTTGGGCCATTACGTACCGTACCCATGGGTGTGCGAGTCGTATCGGGGATTGTCGGCGGTTTCTTATTTTATGTTTTAAACCAAGGGTTTGGTAACTGGAGCTTAGTTTATTCAGTACCTCCGATAATTGCAGCTGCATTGCCAAGCATCCTGTTCTTGATAGTGAGTATTGTGTTGTTAGTCAAACGAAAATAATCGTTTTACTGGCAATTAAGGGGCTGTGATATTCGAATATCACAGCCTTTTTTGTATCATTTAGCGAGTAAAAAATTACCCAAATTACTGAGAATTCCCAACGGTTTATTTTGAGGGCGAAAAATAAAGTATTGCCGCTTATTTCCTTCTAATGCAGCAATATATTCACCTTTAACGCCAATAATATTGCATCGACTCTTATTGGCTAGATACTGGGCATAAGAAAATCTGCCGCCATTTGCGGTGTATGATTGGCGAAGTTGGTAGGCATTCGCCCATTCTTTTTTTATGAGTTCATTCCGTGCTTTGTGGGGGAGGTTATATGTTGGTTGATTATATTTTTTTGTTTTTTCTGTTTCTTGACGGATAGAAAGAATTACTAAGTGATTATGAATTTTACGCAATTGTTGATTTAATTCTGAATCCATACCCCGCCCAATCGTGCAGGGACGTCGTATAAAATGCGAGAAAAGCGAAGCTATATTCATCTTCATTCCTATATTTACGAGATAGAGAGAAAATAAGAATAGCTTTTAATCAGAAGGGAAAATTGTATAAAGTGATACCAAGGATGGAATAGCCACCTGATAAAATAGGCTGTCTAGGTTTTCGAGCAACAGCATAATCTACACGTCATTTAGCTTTTATATTTGGGAGTGGTGCTTTATGCTCGACCAAACAGGGTATAACCTAGCGCGCTGATAAAGGCGATAAATGGCGGTTGTGGCCTAAATAATTTTTTTTTGGAAAAGGTGCTGTTGAGTTTATCATCCATTGCCAAAATATTTTCACCACTTTGATTTGCTAACTGCTGAGCAAGGGAAAAAAAACTACCTTTCATACAGTTATCTCGAGTAAATTTGAAGGCAGCATTGCACTCATCTCGATAAATTCTTCTTTCTTCATTTCTATACTCTTTGAGCTCTATAACATCCGAATACTTGTGAATTAATTGGGTGCTAACACAACTATTTCCTATATTTTTTTGATTTTGAATACGATGATTTTTAATGTTATTTAAGATGTGATTGAGCTCAACTTGGCTTATCTTGTCATGTTGTGCAGTGTGACAATCAGAGGAAGCTACATTATTTTTAGTTTTCATTTTAGTTCTCAATGTATGAATTAATAGCCTAAAAGATTATCGAGAACTTGAAAAAATTGATTTTAAAAATAAATAGAAAAATTATTAAAAACAGCCTGAATATTCAGGCTGTTGTTGCAATTAATGTGATAACTCGGGTAAATCCGCGTTTTAGGGTAGGGGTATAGCTCGCCATTGCTTTTAAAGCGTCGACGGTACCCTTTCAATGTTTTCCATACGCATGGTTAGATGAGAGGGATGCGACCAGGTCATTGACGCCAATAGTTAACTTACTAAATTTGCTGCTATCCTTGCGCGTCATCACCACAAATACCCCAATATTTTGTTGTGGAATCATCGCCATATAGGTATTAAACCCACCACCACCACCTGTTTTTTGGTAAATGCCAGGAATGCCATTTTTCGGTTTCATATACACCCAACCAAGGCCTAACCCATCAGCATGACCCGCAACATCCATTCCTTTAATTTCTAACAGCTTTTCACGAGGGAAATAAATACCCTGTTCTCGCGCAGCTGTAGCTTTACGCAGGTTAGTATCAGTGGATAAAAACTGTTGCATCCACTTTTGCATATCCGCAGGGGTTGAGTACACACCGCCACTGCCAGCCGCCGCAAGGGTGTTATGACAAGGACTTGGTTTAGTCCCTTCCATTAAACGGGCGCATTGCGCATTACTTGGGGTATAGGTGGTTTCTGTCATTTTTGCAGGTGAGGTGACATAGTGGCTAAATAATTGCGGGTATAGCTGTCCAGTGGCTTTTATCATCGCGTCAGCTAATAAGTCGTAAGCAAGGTTGGAATAGGAGGCTTCTGTTCCTGGTGTTGCATCTAACTTGCCTGTTTTTAGCCATGTCCAGCGGTTATCTTGTGTCGGCCAAATAAACACAGGGCGACCCCATTTTCCACCAGGTTGTTCACGCGGCAAACCACTGGTGTGGCTAGCAAGATGATATAAGCGAATTGGCTGCCCACTGGCGTTATCAGGCACGGTAACACCTTGATAAGCATACTGTTGTAGTGGATCTGTAATTAGCAGTTTTTTGTCTTGTTCAAGCTTAATTAATATTTCGCTTGTCATTAATTTTGTAATTGATGCTATGCGAATTAATGAATTTGGGCCGGGTTTTTTTCCATTACCCGGTGCAGTTTCCCCATAATAACGAGATAACGTTTGGTTATTATCGATAACAATAATCGCCATACCTCGCGCATCACTTTCATTAAAAATACGATTAGCATATAAATCGACAATCTTAGCGACGCGCTCGTAAGTCCTTCTATCTCCCTCAAAAACCTGCCAATCTGAGGATTCAACATCATTACCTTGCAAAAACTTAGGTGTTTTCTCTGTCTTGGTTGAACATGCCATTAAAGCAAGGGACAACGCAGATACAGACAGAATTTTTAGAAATGATTTCTTCATGTTTGGAGCCAGCCGATATGATTGTTTGTAAGTGGCTTTTCAGCCAATCTTATTTTTTCTTAGCGAAAATCTTCATCACCACACCAATTAAGATGCCAATAAAGATACCTGTTGCTATCCACCCAACAAAACCCATGATAAAGCCTTTCAACATTGCACTAGATTGCGGTTAAACTAACAAAAATAATAGGCTATCGCTAGCCACCCAAGCATGGATACGATAAAAATAATTAGCAAAAAACTAACATACCCATAAATGAATATATAAACAAAAGAAGCTTTCCTACTCGCACACGATATTATTGTTCAATATGCTTTATTTTTAATCGAACAATCGCTCCTTGCACGAATAAGTGTTGCCAGTAGACACAAGGCAAGTATAATGGCAGCGTTTTCCAAGAAACACATCACTTCAGTGCCGGAGTGGCGGAATTGGTAGACGCAGTTGATTCAAAATCAACCGCCTTCGGGTGTGCCGGTTCGAGTCCGGCCTTCGGCACCATAAGAACATCAAGAGACGTCAACCGACGTCTTTTTTTGTATCTGAAATCTTAAGTTTACAAGGCTTTTCCCCACTTTTCAGTCTTCCCAAGTATACTAAGGTCAACCCACATCGTTAGTGTATTTCGCTTAACAACAGTTAGTAAAAAGATTGATAAATCAAATTGTTGATGGTGTCGATAATAGCACTTGACATAATGACTCCCTCGTTAAGAACTAATGTTGGAATAATCAAAATAAAGGTATACTATGCTATCAAAATAGGCCTATACTGGTTTTATATACAGTTATTGGGTGTTGTAAATGATAGTAGGGTTTATTAATGATAATGACAGATGGCTTTTTAGATGGTGTTGTTAATGATAAAAAATAACTCAAAGTTCACTTTTATTGATTTGTTCGCAGGCATCGGTGGATTTAGACTTGCGTTGCAAAACTTAGGTGGGGAATGTGTATTCTCTAGTGAATGGGATGAGTATTCAAAGAAAACCTATAAGGCTAATTTTGGTGAATTACCATTTGGTGATATTACTTTGCCCGAAACAAAAAACGCCATACCTCAGGTGTTTGATTTTTTATGTGCTGGTTTTCCTTGCCAAGCATTTTCCATTGCAGGAAAGCGAGGGGGATTTGAAGATACCAGAGGAACACTTTTCTTTGATGTTGCTGAAATTATTAAAAAACACAACCCTAAAGTCTTCTTACTTGAAAATGTTAAAGGTTTAACAAATCACGATAAAGGCAGAACACTCGCAACGATCCTCAATGTGTTAAGGGAAGATTTAAATTACTTTATTCCTGAGCCTCAAATTATAAATGCTAAAGATTTTGGTGTTCCTCAAAACAGAGAAAGAATATTTATTGTTGGTTTTAGAAAGGATTTGAATATTGATACATTTAAGTATCCTAAGCCTACTAATATTACCACTTGCGTGAATGATATTTTAGAAAAAGAAGAGGTATCCGTAAAATATTACCTTTCAACACAATATTTATCCACATTAGAGAACCATAAAAAACGACATGAAGATAAAGGCAACGGTTTTGGATATCAAATTTTAGATAGCGAGGGTATTGCAAATGCCGTTGTTTGTGGTGGAATGGGGCGTGAACGTAATTTAGTTATAGATCATAAATTGTCTAATTTTACGCCTGTAACTAAAATAAAAGGTGAAGTTAACCGTAAAGGAATACGAAAAATGACGCCAAGAGAATGGGCAAGGTTACAAGGTTTTCCTGATGAGTATGAAATTGTTGTATCAGATGCTCAAGCATATAAACAATTTGGTAATTCAGTTGCAGTTCCCGTTGTCCAAGCGATTGCTAAAGAAATTTTAACATTATTAGGTGTCAAATGAGTATAACAGGAAATATTGGTGAGTGGAGTGAGGTATATGCGTTTTTAAAGATATTAGGGGATGAAAAACTTTTTGCAGGTAACGAGTCGTTAGAAAAATTAGAAGGAGTGGTTTACCCAGTCATTAAAATACTAAGGGAAGAGTCTGCGGGTAAATTTGAGTACTCGATAAATAGAAATGTTGTGTTTATTACCCATGATGGTAGGGAACTGCTAAGATTACCTATTTCTGAGTTTGCTCAAAAGGCAAAAGAAACACTTGAAAAGATCATTGAGAACAAAAAACAAAAAAATACAACTTTTTCTATTCCTGAAATTGAAGCTTTTATGGCGGCGATATACTGTAAGTCTTTGAAAGCTTCCTCTAGAGAGAAAACAGATATAATTATTGTTATTCATGATGAGAGAACGAATCAGCAGCCAATGCTTGGGTTCAGTATTAAATCTCAGATTGGTTCTGCTTCTACATTATTAAATTCAAGTAAAGCAACTAACTTTAGATTCAAAGTCGATGGACTCGCTTCTTCCGATATAAAAAAAATTAATAATATACAAAATCCAAAAAAAATTCTAAATAGAATTGCTAAAATTACTGAATTAGGTGGTGAATTAACATTCAACAAAGTCGTTAGCGATACATTTTCAAATAATTTAGTGCTAATTGATAGTTTGCTACCCCAAATAATAGGGCACATTCTTCTGAGCTATTTCACTTCAAGTATTTCAAAAGTTAAAGATTTAGTTGAACAAATAGAATTATCAAATCCTATGAATTTTGATAATAAACAAAAACACCTTTTTTATACTTATAAAATAAAGCGATTACTTACAGATATTGCGGTAGGTCTAATGCCGACGAAAGTATGGAGCGGTAAATATGATGCTACAGGTGGGTATTTAGTTGTTAAGAATGATGGGGATATATTGTGTTATCATCTATATAATAAAAATGAATTTGAAGATTACTTATTTTTTAATACCAAATTAGACACTGCGAGTACAAGTAAGCACTCTTTTGGTGAACTTTATGAAGATGAATTAGGTGATGTTTATTTTAATTTAAATTTGCAAATAAGGTTTTTGAAATAATGTGATTATAATAAATAATTTTCACTAATGACGCCATAAAAATATGTCTGAAAAATATAAAAAATATTTTTATGGAAAATAGTCTTAAATTTATCTTTTAATTATTTAACTAAAGTTATAGATAGCCTTCAAAAATACCTAAAACATCATGCATATTATATTCTGTTTTTTCTCGCTAAAATATGTCCATCACAAGTTGCTTTATTATTTACTCGTAAAATATCCTATTAGTATATTTATCCTTTTTTTTACTTAAATATTATTTTTAATCACCTATCTAACTACAGTAAATAAGAGTGACTGTCTGTGACTTTGATATAATAGAAAAATAAATAGAGTGCTATGATAGTAATTTATTTAAAGAAGTCATGTAGTTACGTGATGCTATTTTTAAAGCCCAAGCTACTAAATACACGTTTAATTATATGAAAACTTAGCAGGAATGAAGATGACTAAAACTTATTAATATTGATAAAAACAGCGTATATTAGTTAAAATACGCTGCTCAAATATCAAGTTGGTGAATGGTTGGGTTTTAAGTTTCTTATTAACTAATTAAATGCAATGATGACTACGGCATTGCCAGTGTAATATCCAGGGGTTACCGTTCCTGATGAATGTAATTCAGACGTGAATGTAAATGGATTCGATGCATTATTTCCAGAAATATTCATATTGGCACCATTCCAACCACTTTGATTATTAATTAATGGGTCTGAATAAAAGTTAGGCGTCGAATTTAAATATACATAACGCTCACCCGTTGTTGAACGAGCAAATAAATTGATATTTGTAGCCTGTGTACAGGCGATATTACCAGAAACTGAGTTTCTCTTACCATTTAAGCTTGTGTTACTAATTGCCCCGTGATCAACAAAGGAAGGTAAAGAAATACTGCATGTTTGATTTGTCGGTGGAATTTTACCACAGACACTACCAGGCCATTGGATTGCATTCCTAACACCCGCAGTTGGTCTATGGTTAACATAGAATAATCCTATACAAGTTGCATTTGGGCTATCAATAACAAATGATGCACGATAAGGGATCCCTTTTGCAGATCGAAAAGCCTCAGCGACTTCTTGCGCTGTTCGATATTGGTTAATTCGAATGCAGTTACCATAATCTAAGCAAGAACCACTCAACGATGGTGCGCCAGATGCATACAGAACATCTGGGCCTATCCAGCATTCTGTTGACCCATAGCAAGGGTTAGTTATACCACTTGCTTCAGACCAAGAAAGAATATCCATCTCAACACGAGGCCAAGCTCCAGAGGTCATACTTACAGGCATTACATACGCGATCGCATTGGCTGGGCGAGATGGGAATAGAGATGCTAACGCGATGATTAATAATAAAATACTCAAACGGCTTGTATTTAACATTCCGTATATTTTTGCTTTTTTCGCATACATAATGGTTTACTCATAATCTAATTTGAACGTGGCACTCGCAGCCCATGAACCGAGCACAATTGATTTATTTTGCAATGCAACTGGCTCAGCCCTTACATACGCTTGAAATCTAAGGTCATTATTATTTCCTGCATACAGCCCTTGGGTATAACTACCACTGTTAATTTTGATAGCTGCGCCAGAAATACTTTCAATACCAACTGCCACTCCGGATGCTTGACTTCCTGCATCTAGCGCTAGTAAACCAGGCAAAGCCGAACTTTCTGCGCCAATAAATGTGACTTTTACTTCATGGCCTAATGCTAAATCACAATTAATTAATCGAATGGTAAAAGGTTGGCTATTTGTTTGAGTATTCAGATACAGGTATTTATCAACTATTGTGCCGAAATCTAATTCAATAGACTCGTCGCCGGGATAAACATCACAAGCATCCTCAATCAACGTGCCATCAAATTCCACATTTGCAGAAAAGGCCATGGTGGTACCCAAAAACCATAAGCCAAAGGCAAAGCTCATATTACGTTTAATATTCATAGTGATGACAGCTGCCTCCTATTCAAAAATAATGGTTAATGTGCCTGATGCAGTAAAATTATCCCCAACGAGTTCGCTTCCCGAACGCATAACAGGAACCGCTGAAAGGGATGGCAGAGAAGCTGCATTAATCAAAAAAGCTTCATTCAATGCTTGGGGTTGCCCATTCTTCTGAATTTGAATTCCTAGTTTGCCATTATTCAACGGTGTCACCGTTCTTAATGTCGCATTATCAAAACCATTCCCTGCAGGTGTTCCTCCGAATATCAAGCTGATATCCCACGGTTGTGTCATATCGCCAACACAATTTAATTGAAAAGGAATAGGTTGCTTGAAGGCGGTACCATTGATTTTTCGTACGCCCACTTTACCGAATGAAACTTTTATCGGGTCGTCATGGCTTAATTGGCAAACAGGAGGAATAATTAACGTGCCATCAAATGCCCAATTCGCCTGCGCTGAAGATATGGACATCACCATTATAAACCCTGCCATCCAATGCTTAATTTGCTTGTTATTCCACATAATCATTCTCACTGATACTCTATTTTCAGTGTTGCCAGCGCTGTAAAAAATCCGCCATCGGTATTCGTAAAATCGGCGTTACTGTTTTTTACCGGCGCAACCTCCAAGGTTGGCAGCGCTGTATATAACACATTGAAAGGCTGGTTAATAACTTGCTTAGCATTATTCACATAAAAAGAAAGCCCGAGTTTCGGGTTACTCGTTTTCAATGCGCCATTGCTATTAAATGATGTTCCATCACCGACAAGCGTAAGCTTTATAGCGTTTTTCACTATGTTTGTGCAGCTGAGCCTCATCGGTACAGTACGCTTGTATTGAACTCCATCGATACGTGGGAGCAATATATCGCCAAAATGTATGGTTTCTTGTTGGTTGTTATTCAAAATGCACTCGGGCGGTGTTACCAATAACCGACCTTTTAGTTGGATACCAAGTGTTGATGCTTGGCTTTGGCTAAACAGGCTAAGCATCATGCAGACCGAGAGAAGATAACGGAATAATTTCATTGATATCATCCTATTGGTAATCCAATACCATCGTCAGATTGCCCGTAAAATCGCCACCTGATGTTAAGTTTACCCCTGTAGGTTTAACGGGGACGGCATATAAAGAAGGTGAACTCCCATAATTAAAATTGAGTGTCGCGCCATTACTGAGCCGGGTTCCATCACGGTAAATGGCAATACCTAAGTTCGGGAGATTGGTCGTCACGGATGACGCACCATTAATTTGCCTATCAGTCCATTTCAGCGTCATCTTTAATGTATTTTTATATAAGCCATTACATACCAAATTATAATTGATGGGTGATCGCCCATAAGTGCCGTCAATCTTTGCCTGATGTATATCGCCAAAATCTACAGAAGTCGTTGTTGCACCGCCAAGGGTGCATTCTGGCTCACCGTATACTGTCACACGAATTTGAATATTAGTGCTTAGGTTTGCAGCGATAGCTTTGTAAGAAAAGCTGAGTGAAATCAGAGCACCAAAGAGTATTACCCCTGAGAGGGCAAGCGCTTTAAAGCATATCGTAAGAAAATAAGCTTCTCTCATCTTCATGCCCCTATTCATAACTTACCTGGAATCTAATTAACGCCTGATAAGCCCCTGCATTTAGTTGGGCGGAGGTACGCACTGGCGTCACATAGTAAGTTAATTGGTTTTGCCCAGGTGAAACCAACTGTGGTGTACTGTACTCACCTAAGTTAATTGGTGAACGCGAGGCATCACTTAATTGCAGGCCAATTCCTTGAACACCAATAACCTCTGCCAAGCGCGGGTCTTGAATATCGATAGGAGCTAAAAAGCGAATTTTCATCGCTGGCATCTGCTGGCTCCACAACAAATTCCCCTGTGCAGTGCGGCTGCGGCTTTCACCACTTAGGCAATCTTCTAAACGCAGTTCAATCGCAACTGGGTTACCTGTTTGCCCGACATGCTGAAGCTGCCCTGTTCCCACTGTCCCCAAATTAACCGTTTGGTATGCTGATGACATTGCTAAACGACATGCACTTTCCGTCAAGGCTCCATGGACATATAGCGTGCCATGTGAACCATCTACATCCCAGTTATCAACTTTATTTAGGGCGGTTCCCATCGCCATGTTACTGAATAAATTCAGCGCCAAACTTCCTAAGCCCACATAACGGAGCATCCTGCTTGTGTTTGCCATGATATTCTCCTGCTATCTCATCGCGCATTTCAAATCAGTCTATTTTTTTTCAGGTACCACATGGCAGCTATTTCCCTGACATGTAAACGACAGTGTTGGGCGACCACCGTAATCATTGATATAGGTCAGCACGGGTTTATTACCTAATGCATCGGCACTGACGTTTAGTGTTTTGCTGCTTTTGGGTGCTACCATCACAGGCTCAAAACCGGTGACCGTTTGTCCATTTTTGTTGGGGACAGCGTCGACAAAAGAAACGTAATATGCGGTTGGATTATTAATCGTATATTGGTTACCTTGGCGCGTAAGAGTCACTTTTTCCTGCCATGGGTTATCCATTTGTTCACGTGTTGGAATAATTGATTTTGGTCGGTAAAACAATTTAATACGTGTCTGTAATGCCAATTGCAGCGTATTGGGTTTATCACTTTTTGGTGGAATCTCACGCAAATTAAAGTAATACACCGATTCTCTGTCTTGTGGCAGTGAAGCCGCACTTGGCAGTGCTTGGATTTTGATTTGGCTTTTTGCGCCAGGTTCAACACGCTGTACTGGTGGTAATACCGTAAATGGGTCGCTTATTTTTTCACCTTTCTCGTTTTCCACCCAACCTTGAGCGAGATAAGGTAATTGTTTGTTTTCATTGCTGATATTTAAACTGATCGATTTCTCATCTCCCGTGATAATCGCTCGAGTTCTGTCTAATGCAACCGCCGCTTGAGCAGAAGATAGCGTTGCTGAAGTTAATACAACGCCAACCAATGCAAATGCTGCTCTATGGACATTTTTTTTATTCATCATTTTATTTTTCATCATGTTATTCATCATATTGTTATCTTCTAGGGTTAAGAAAAACTCACCGTTTTTGCATACCATCATTTTTATTATTTTTGTAACCAACGACTTGATTCCTTTGGAACTGTTTTTTCAACAACAGGCACAACAAGTTCTGCTGCTTTCGGCATTGATTCTAATGCACGGCTGGCTGATTGCGTCTTTATGGTTGCTGGCGATGCTGCTTTTGTTCCTGGGTTGTGGCACGGTAATAACCAGCTTGCCTGTAAATATTCATCTTCTGGCAAGGTATCAGGGAGTGTTATTTCACACTGCACTTGGTCATCCCAACGGACTTGCAAGGTATCTTTTGCGTTTAAACCCGTGAGATATGCATTTCCATCATCACCCACCATACCGACCTGCTGGCCACGACCGTTTAAGATAATTGCTCCGAAAGGCGGTGTGCTATTGTCCGACAGCCTTAACAACGCCATTGCACTGCTTCCAGCGACAACATCAAATTGGCGGTAGCCAATCGCCCCTTCGGTTAACGTACCTTGCTTTATTGATTGGGAGACTTGTGCTTCATCTGGTAATGCATTCAAATCAACACTAACTTGATTACGGTAGTAACTATTCACATCACTAATAACTGCTTGTCCAAAGCGGTTAGTACGTACAATAGAGCCATAACCACGTAACGGGATATTAGGTACACCATCGGTATCAACAAATATGCGAGTACCGCCAATTTGGCTGCTACGATGTAGTACGGCGCCTTTTTCCGTTGCTGTGAAACCACCTTGTAAAGAGAATCCCGCTGACCGATAACGGTCTTGCTGGTAAGTTGCATTCGCATTGAGCTGTGCTAAATCTCCTTGATGGGTGTAATAGCCACTCACGAGTGCACCTGAACGTGCCCACCCCGTACTTAGTTGGTAATTATTTCTTTCATCGATAGTGCTGTAGTAATTCACACGCTGTGAGTTATCATTTTTATCCCAGCTACTGTTGTAGCTAACAGAGCTTTTTTCTCCCCAAGGCACAGTTAGCGACGCGTATACACCATCATCATTACTTTCACGGTAACGATTTCGATATGCCGTCAAATTGAGACTGAGATTTTTCCATTTACCAATATCAAAATAACGTGCTAATGAAATGCTATAGCGGTCATTATCAGGCTGATCCCAATAGGTTTGATGGTAATAGTTGATAAATGCACTGAGCCCTAACTCTGAAAATTGTTGGTTATAAGAAATGGTATACATTTCTTTGCTGTTGTATTGGCGAGCACCTGTTTCCTGCGCATCCAAATACTCAGACATACTCATAAAACCTTGCTCAGAGAATCGATACCCTGCAAATGTCACTTGGCTGTTATAAGTGTCAAAACGCTTTGAGTAACTTAAACGGTATGAGCTACCACGATACGTTTTATCTCCAGCATCACTTAAGTTGGTTAAATGTGCTCGAGCATGGGTTATATCGAATGACAATGCACCGAATACCATTAAGTCACGGCCAATCCCTATAGCTGCGGATGCATAGTTTTTCGCACCAATTCCACCACCATACAGTGACCAGCCGTTGTTAACCCCCCAAGAGAATTCGCCACTTGCAAAAGTATCGCCACTAACATGATGACGCCAATTTGTTGGGCGCCCAGTGGCTAATTTGTAACGCAGTTGTCCCGGGCGCGTTAAATAGGGAACACTTGCAGTATTTACAGTGAAATTCTGTGTTGAACCGTCTTGTTCTTTAACTTCAACATCGATTTGCCCAGCTAATGCATCATTCAAGTCTTGGATGCGAAATGGGCCCGCAGCGACTTGAGTTTGATAGATAATTCGTCCTTGCTGGCTCACAATAACTGTCGCATTACTTTTTGCTACCCCAGTAATTTCTGGAGCATATCCACGCAGATTAGGCGGTAGCATATTGGTATCTGTAACCAAGCTAAGCCCTGTAAATCTGAAACTATCAAAAATATCAGAGGTTAGATAATCTTCGCCTAAGGTGAGTTTTGCGCCTAATGATTTGATTGCTCGGTAGACATAATAACGAGTCCAATCTAAGGACGTAGTTGTACTTTGCCCTTGTTGCTTATCAATGCGCATTTGCCAGTCTGCACGAACACGCCAAGCGCCCAAGTTAACACCAGCAACACCATTACCGCTGGTACTGTAGTTGGTTTGTTGTCCTGAACGAGTTTGTTGGCCGACTTGGGCATTGAGGTTGTAATCAAATAGTGCACCAGGTAAGCCTTCTTCCCAGCGAGCAGGGGGATCCCAATTCTCAGCGGTATATTCGAGGTAGGCTTGCGGCAAACTAATGTACATAGCGGATGTCGCAAGATCAGCTTTAACCTCAGTTCCTGGTAAACTTTCAAGTGATAAACACTGCCCATCGTGCCACCACTTTAATGTCGACATCAACTCAGGCTTGATACCAAATTTTTCAACTAAAGTGGGGCTCAGACAAGGTAGGCTTTCATCCGATTTATCTTCAGGTGCATAATAAAAGACAGTTTCTTCAGGCATACTTTGCTTATTTAAGAAAACTGTAAAACTGTATTCGCCAGGCATGAGGTAGCCAGGGCGTGAAAATTGGCTTAAATCAATGTTGCTACGATCATTGACGTCTAGCATTTCCATATTAAATTTAATATCGGATGCGTGACCACCAAAGCTAATTGCCAATGCGACTAAAAGCCCTAATCTGCAAGGCCGAGTTATCCGTAACACAGGCGTGTGAATGAAATTCAGGGTCATCATCTCGACCTTCTTTTGCGTTCTTTTATCCGTAATGTCATTTCGCTCGTGAAGCTCACCTGTTAAAGGCGATCTTCATTGATAAGAGGAACCGACTATTCATAATCCAGTTTGAAACGTAATTGACTGTAGTATTGACCTGATGCTAATGGGCGATTATTCGCCACCAATCGCAGCCGATAGGTGAGATCTTTTGTTCCTGCCGTCAGTGAATTCACGGACATTCCTTGGCCTGGTATGGCAATTTCACCATCCCCCTCACGTTGAATTTGTAATCCAACACCTTGAGCTTGTCCGTTAACACCAAATAACCCTCTATCATGGGAGCCATCAAATGTTATACGAAAGTATTGCCAATTCGGCTTATCAGGACTTTGGCGTTCAAGAACACAATTCACTAATCGGATAACAAAAGGGCGAGCAGGTCCTTGCCCATCACGGCGAATTTGAGTCAGTGCAATACTTCCCATATCAATAGTTTGATCACGGCTGCCGACATCAATAGCACATGCTGTTTCAATAATGCTTCCATTCATATTCACTGAGCCTTGAGCCTTTGCAGTCGATGCCGCAGTTAACAGGCTTAAACTTAAGATCAATGAAAACATTCCAAAGGTTATCGAATTATTCATTGCTTCCTCTCTTACACTCAATTCAGTCGAAATGAGCCAACAAATGAATTTTGTTGGCTCAGGATGAATTACTCGTAAGACAGAGTGAAATCCGCTACTGAGCTAAAGTCACCAGCAGTGATCGTACTGATATCGCCACCATTACCTTTTAAGTAAGCTGCGAAATTCAAGGTGTTATTACCATTTTGAATTTGTTGGAATGGTGCCGCTGTTCCTAAAGTCACCACATTACCGCTACCATTAGTGATCTGAACCCCCGCACCAGCACCAGTACCAACAATACCTAATGTTTTATTTGTATTGTCGAAAGATGCAGCAGCACCACTAAAGGTTAATTGAACGCCTTTAGTCAGTTTCGTGATATCACAGTTTTCTAAAGTAATTTCAAATGGACGTGGCGTTGATTTACCACCATCAACTAATGCCATATTAGAAATTTGGCCTAATTCAACAGTTTGGTCGCTTGATTTAGGAGAGATTGAGCATGGAGCATCGATAATAGCGCCTTTAAACGTTACTTTACCGTGGCCTTGATCTGCTGCATTTGCTGCAGAAGCTAATCCCAGAGCCATAAAAGTTGCCATTGCAATAGATTTCATTTTCATGAATATAAAGTCCTATGTTTTTGTTAAATAAAGTATGAGTGTCAATTTTCATTGCTCATTGCAGACACTCTATTTGCAATGAACTGGAAAAAGCAAAGCCCGAGGACTTGATTCAAAAAAATCAAATCCTAATAAATAAAATTGAGTTATTAATTAAAAATTAAAATCAAAAAATATATTTAGTCGTCTGTTAAAAAAACTTGAATTGGCACCTTAAATAACTCTGAAAACTGAGCTAGAAAATCAATGTTTATATGGTTTGTGCCTGATTCATAACGAGAAATTTGTTGCTGGCTTACGCCAATATATTGCCCTAACTCCTCGGCGGTTAATTTCATTTCCTTTCTATATTTTTTTATTTTCCTTCCGACAATAATATTAAATTTTTGTGTTTTTGTGATTATTAACATAATGTCAAACCTATTTCAGACATTGACTAGATAGGGAAAATAACCCTTCAGATTTAAAATAACACTCCATATTATGGATATAATTTATTGAGCTATTTTGAAATCCAACGCCATCTAATAAATAATTGATATCGACATCAAGCGAACTAGCAATTTGCTGAATTTGTTCTAAATGCAGCCGAATAACTCCACGCTCAATACGTGACACATGTTGTTGTGAGCATAAAAGTAAATCAGCTAGATCAGAACCACTTAAGCCTTTTGCTCTACGGGCTCTAAGTATATTGCTCCCAACAATTTCCTTAGGAGATAAGTTAGATGGCATAAAATTCTCTCCGTGAAATAAATAAGTTACCTATTAACGGTTGTTTAACTATTGTCAAAATGCACCAAATTGACAACAGTAATGCTTTGCTAGAGTAATATTTTCAATATTGATTATTATTTTATATTTAATTTTTTATTTAATGAATTATCGGTTAAATAATTCAAAAAAATCATTTCAAAACATTACAACGTGTAAGCTTGGAGTGTTACGAAGAGTTTGAATAAATGAAAAAATTAATGAATTCAATGATTTTTTATAATGAGGTGTACTTGATTTTAGTAATATATACATAGCGTTATTTACACGCTACGTATTTGACGAGTATTTTCATTTAACTTAAGATGCACCTAATTCGTTACGTTTGTCAATTTGGTGCATTTTGACAACTCTTCTAGTGGTTTTCTCTTACCATACCCCCCGAAATCTTGCTGGGTTACTTGCTGTATATCGCACTGTATGTTGTATATTCGTGTGTCCCAAATAATCCTGAATTAAACGTGTATCGGCGCCTTTATCCGCTAATGCATAACCGCATGCATGCCGTAACATATGAGGATGAATACCAAGGGTCAGCTTAGCTAGCTCGCCGAGCCGTGAAAAAAGTTGATAAAAGCGCTGGCGAGTCATGGCAGTCCCTCTTTCAGATAAAAATAACCACTGACTTTCTTTCCCTTTCCATGTATTTCTAATTTTTAGCCAAGCTTTAATCAGCGGGATCTCTTCATCAATCAATGGATGATTTACTGAAAAACCATTCTTTAAACGATGAACATATAGCTCTTTACTTTCTAAGTTAAGATCAGATAACTTTAGCGATAGAGCTTCGCTTGCTCTTAATCCATGTATAAAGCACATATAAATTAAGCAAGAATTACGTTCGGGATGGCGAGATAAACGACAAGCAGCTAAAAGACGAGATATTTCTTGGTGAGTTAAATATTTACGAGTGGACATGAATATTTCCCATTTTAGTCAGAAAAAGCCAATCATATCTAAATTATTCAGCCTAACACATTCATTTTTTAGATAAATATAATGATTTCATTCCACCAGTGAAATAAAAAGTTATTTATTATCCACTCATTCAGAAATTAAAGTCTAATTAACTAAATTTAATATTTGTAAAATCATTTTTCACATATTTTTTGAATGAACGTTTATTTGGATTACCGTATTCATCTGGCTTTGAAGCTAGCTTTAATTACCTAAAACTAATATACCTAAATCAATAAGGCCATAGGCTAGATTTTCAGCAGGTTCATTAAAGCCTAGCAGCTCGGCTGCTGCTTTGTCGCCTTCACATAAAGGGGTTTTGAACATCGCTATTTTCTTGGTCGATTCCCATTTTTTCTTCATTACTCCTATTAGCTCAGTCGGTTACTAGAGGCACAATCATTTTAAAATACGGCTTCTATGTAACTTATTGAAATAAAATTATTTAATGTTAATTTCTGAATCAAGGTCACCCTCCTTACTTTTGTCATACATTATTGATCGCGCACAATACCCATCTATATGCCCGCTATAAAATAACTATTGAAATCAGAGAAGTGAAAAATACCAAAAATAAATTTCAAAAAAAAATTATTTATAACATTAAGAAGCAATGTTAAGTGAGGCAGATATGGATAAAGCATTATCTGATGGATTACTCCAATCGGAGATCAGCCGTCGAAAACTAGTGCAAACCAGTACGGTGGGCGGGCTCGCGCTTGCTAGCGGTGCATTAAGTTTACCTTTTAGCAATGTTGCCAATGCCAATGAAGCGACGCCAACCCCTGAAGAAAAAATTGTCTGGAGTGCGTGTACCGTTAACTGCGGAAGCCGTTGCCCGCTGCGTATGCATGTGGTGGAGGGGGAAATTAAATACGTTGAAACCGATAACACGGGTGATGACGTGTATGGCGATAAACACCAAGTGAAAGCCTGCCTGCGTGGTCGCTCTATGCGCCGCCGCGTGTATAACCCTGATCGTTTAAAATACCCAATGTTGCGTGTGGGCGCGAGAGGGGAGGGAAAATTCAAGCAAATCACTTGGGAAGAAGCTTACGACCTAATTAGTGGTAACCTCAAGCGCATTATTAAAGATTACGGTAATGAAGCGGTCTATTTAAACTACGGTACAGGTACTTTAGGGGGGACAGTTGCGCGTTCATGGCCGCCAGCAAACTCGCCAATTGCGCGTTTAATGAACTGCACGGGTGGTTATTTAAACCATTACGGAACATACAGCACAGCACAAATTAGTTGTGCAATGCCATATACTTATGGCAGTGGTGCGGGTAATAGCGTGTCCGATATCGAAAATTCAAAATTGGTGGTGTTGTTCGGAAATAACCCTGCGGAAACACGGATGAGCGGTGGGGGGATCACTTATCAATTAGAGCAAGCCCGTGAACGTTCTAACGCACGGATGATTGTTATCGACCCTCGTTATACTGACACTGCCGCAGGGCGTGAAGATGAGTGGATCCCTATTCGTCCAGGTACTGATGCCGCATTAGTGGCAGGGCTTGCCTATGTGTTGATCACTGAAGATTTGGTTGATCAGCCATTTTTAGACAAATATTGTGTTGGATATGATGAAAAAACACTCCCCGCGAATGCGCCTAAAAATAGCCATTATAAAGCGTATATTTTAGGGCAAGGGGATGACGGCATTGAAAAAACACCTCAGTGGGCAGCAAAAATTACGGGTATTCCAGCCGATAAAATCATCAAATTAGCACGAGAAATCGGTAGTGCGAAACCTGCTTATATTAGCCAAGGCTGGGGGCCACAACGCCATTCTAACGGGGAACAAACCGCACGCGCGATTGCTATGTTGCCGATTTTAACGGGGAACGTGGGGATCAGCGGAGGTAATACAGGGGCGCGTGAAGGAAATTACGATATCCCCTTTGAGCGAATGCCAACCCTTGAGAACCCAGTTAAAACCAGTATTTCGGTGTTCTTATGGACGGATGCTATTGAACGTGGCCCTGAAATGACCGCAACTCACGATGGTGTGCGTGGTAAAGATAAGCTGGACGTACCGATTAAATTTATTTGGAACTACGCTAGTAACAGCTTGATTAATCAGCATTCTGATATTAATAAGACTCACGACATTCTTCAGGATGATAAAAAATGTGAAATGATCGTGGTCATTGATAACCACATGACCGCATCGGCAAAATACGCGGATATCCTTCTGCCCGATTGCACGGCTTCTGAGCAAATGGATTTCTGTCTCGATGGTGCTGCAAGTAATATGGGCTATGTGATTTTTGCCAGCCAAGCCATTGAGCCACGTTTTGAAAGTAAAACTGTGTATGAGATGTGTACGCAAATCGCACGCCGTATGGGGGTTGAAGAAAAGTTCACTGAAGGGCGCACTCAAGAAGAATGGCTGCGCCATTTATATGAAATTTCAAGGGAAAAACTGCCTGAGTTACCAGATTTTGAGACCTTCCAGCAGCAAGGGATCTACAAAAAAATGAACCCGCAGGGGCACGTGGTGGCACATAAAGCGTTCCGCGAAGACCCGATTGCGAACCCATTAAATACCCCATCAGGCAAAATTGAGATCTACTCCGACCGTCTAGCCGATATCGCTAAAACATGGACTCTTGAAGAAGGGGATCTTATTTCGGCTATCCCGATGTATTCCCCTGGCTTTGAAAGCCATGAGGATAAACTGACTAAGCAATACCCACTGCAGCTGAGTGGCTTCCATTATAAATCCCGTGTTCACTCTACATATGGCAACGTAGATGTGATTAAAGCCGCTTGCCTACAGGAAATGTGGATCAACCCAATTGATGCTGCGCGCCGTAATATTAAAAATGGCGATATGGTACGTATATTCAATGACCGTGGTGAAGTGCATATCAATGCGAAAGTGACGCCACGAATTATTCCAGGTGTTGTGGCAATGGGGGAAGGGGCATGGTATGCGCCAGATGAAAACAAGATAGACCACGGGGGAAGCCTTAATGTCCTGACCACGCAGCGCCCGTCGCCGCTGGCAAAAGGCAACCCGCAGCACAGCAATCTTGTTGAAGTGGCTCGGGTATAGGGAGGAGATAAATTATGACAACACAATATGGTTTTTATATTGATTCAGCCCGTTGTACGGGGTGTAAAACGTGCGAATTAGCGTGCAAAGACTACAAAAATTTATCTCCCGAAGTGAATTTTCGGCGTATTTATGAATATACAGGCGGTGACTGGCAAGAAGATAACGGCGTCTGGCACCAAAATGTTTTCAGTTATTACCTGTCAATTTCGTGTAATCACTGTGAAGACCCTGCGTGCGTCAAAGTGTGCCCAAGCGGGGCGATGCACAAGCGTGAAGACGGCTTTGTGGTGGTGGATGAAAGTGTCTGTATCGGTTGCCGTTACTGCCATATGGCTTGTCCATATGGTGCACCACAGTTTAATGCTGAAAAAGGGCATATGACAAAATGTGATGGCTGTTATGAACGTGTGGCCGAAGGGAAAAAACCGATTTGTGCTGAATCTTGCCCGTTGCGTGCATTGGATTTTGGCCCAATCGAGGAGCTGCGCAAAACGTATGGCACCTTGGCGGAGATCGCGCCATTGCCTGAAGCGCATTACACCAAGCCAAATATTGTTATTAAGCCGAATGCGAATAGCCGCCCTGTGAACGACACCACGGGTCACTTAGCTAACCCAAGGGAGGTATAAGATGGGCAACGGATTACATGAATGGCCGCTGATCCTGTTTACAGTATTAGGACAAAGTATTGCGGGGGCAGTGATTGTGACTGGTCTTGCGTGGTTATCGACAGATGATAAACAGCAAAAACAGCGTATTGTGAATGCAATGCTGGCTTTGTGGGTGCTGATGGGGTTAGGTTTCTTGGCGTCCATGATGCATATGGGGTCGCCGTTACGTGCATTTAACTCAATGAACCGTGTTTTTTCATCATCACTGAGTAATGAAGTGCTGTTTGGCTCCCTCTTTTTTGCACTGGGGGGCTTATGGTGGCTGCTGGCTGTGCTGAAGAAAATGCCTGAAGGGCTCGGTAAAATTTGGTTGCTTCTCACCATGGCGATGGGACTGTTATTCGTCTGGGCGATGACTCGTGTCTATATGATAAGCACAGTATCGACATGGAACACGCCACATACCACGATTGGCTTCTTTATGACTGCCTTTGTCGTTGGGCCGATTTTAGGTACGTTGTTATTACGTATTGCTAAATTTCCGTGCCACAGTGGGCGGCTCGCACTGATCAGTATTGTGGCGTATGTGATTACGATTGCCTCTGTGCTGGTGCAAAGTGGTGAAATCGCACTGATAGCATCATCGGTACAACGTGCGAGTGCTTTAGTTCCTGATTTTGGTTCGCTGCAAATGGTGCGTTTAGTGGCAACAAGCTTTGGTTTGATGTTATGGATTTTACCGCTAATGAAGCAAAACCAGCCATCCGTTATCAGTTTGTTCATCGGCACATTGTTGGTGTTGTTCGGCGAATTAATTGGACGCGGGCTGTTCTATGGTCTACATATGACAGTAGGAATGGCAGTCGCCTAATCGGTAAAACATCTCAACGTAGGGAGCCAGTTTCCCTACGTTGAAAACGCAGAGACAATCAATATGCATGATGCGCAATTTCTTGAACACGTTGCTGTAACGGGGCGGGTTTTGGGTTCTTTATTTTATTTTGCTCCAGACAGTGAAAATAACGCGGAGCTCATCGCGATTTTGCGAGAGCCAACATGGCATGAAGAGTGGCCATTTTCGTTGGCATCACTCAATGAAATTAACGCATTATTTGCAGATTCAACAAAACAAAATGAGCCACTTGATGAAGCGTGGCAGCGGTTATTTATCGGCCCCTATGCCTTACCTGCACCACCTTGGGGCTCTGTGTGGTTAGATAAAGAAAATATTATTTTTGGGGATTCTACCGTTGAGCTGCGCCAATGGATGCGTTCAAAAGGTATTGAACCTGCCACAACGCAAAAAGAGCCTGAAGACCACATTGGTTTGATTTTGATGTTAGCCGCCTGGCTGGCGGAACAAGATAGGCGAAATGACCTTGAGGAATTGCTAGCGTGGCACTTGTTACCTTGGTCAGCACATTTTCTTGATGTTTTCGCCACGCAAGCCAATAGCAATTTTTACCGTGGGCTCGCCATGCTAACGCAAGAAACTCTAGCGGGAATTCAAAAGCAATTATCTTTACCCGTTATGCAAAAAACGGTGTATTACAAAGGGAATGCACCTGAGTAATGCTTGAAAAGAAAGCCAAATTTTTGGCTTTCTTTCTTTTGGACCGTTAAACCAACCGCCAAACCAATTCTTGCCTGTTATCTATCGTCCAATGTGATTTTTTTCCTGAAAAACTCACTCCGCCAACCCATCGTGTTTCTTCAATGTAATTGAGTGCATAGGCGTGACCATTAAGTACGTTTTCGCCTATATCACTAAGGAATAAAGGTTGTTTTTCAAAAGGTCGTTGTTGGTCGTTTGATGTTAATAGTGGTGTGGCACCGATTAAACAAGGTTTGAGTAGGCAATAAAACATCAAATCCCCTAAAAATGGCAAAGGTTCCAGGTGCTCAATAAGGGTTTTAAACGTATCCTCAAGGGTCGCACCAGGGTTATCACGGAGATAATGCAGTGCTAGGGATTCTGTGAGGGACAGCCCTGTTTGGTTATTGGGATACTCTTGCAACATCCTGAATAATGCAGGCGCAAGCAGTGGTAGAGTGGGGTAATGCTGCCGAGCGGCTTTGGCAAAATTTGTTGGGTTCTCATCGGTAAATGCTGCCCAGACGTGCTTGGCAATCTCAATTTCTGTCCGTCCGATAGTTCTTCGTTGTGCCCATAGCCAAGGTAAAATCTCAGGCGAAAGCTGGCCGAAGCCGACAAAGCGTTTTATGCCAGGAATGCTAGCTATATCAATCAGTTCAAGTGAAGGATAAGTCGGGTTGAGGTTTGCCAGAACACGAATTAAAAACAGTTGATCATATGGGTCTGCTTCACACCAGAAAATGACCTTTTCGCTCTCCGCTAGCTGAGATAGAGCATGGTATTCTTGATCAAATTGCTGGGTAATTTTCTTAAGTGGGATAGAAAAATATTGGCTAAGTGTATGAGTTCGCAACGAACGATACTGATCAAAAGGCAGAGAAGGGACGGGACCAAGGCAAAAGGGGTCAGTAAATGGGACAAAAGCTCCAGTAAAACCCGCCACCCGCAGTTTATGTTCAATATCATGACCGCAGCGCCAATGCGTTGTTTGGCTTTCATTATCGGCGCTAAAGTTTGGGTTATTTGCGGCAAATAAAACCGTATCGACATGGGCTTTTAGCTTTGGCCAACTTGAAAAGCCAAGTTCATTGGCAATCAACCATTGTGCAGATGCTAAAGTGATATCAGCGTGAGGATGGGTTTGCTCAAGCAATAAACGTTGCTCTGAAGCTTGCCCCGCTTTCATTTGTTGCAGTAGCTTTTTGGCTTTTTTACGAAAAAAATTTAGGTTGATTAACCCGTTATTAACAGGAAATTTTGGCATACGAGCTCCTTGATTACCGATATCCGCATTCAGGTAGGGCCGTAAGATAAATGAATAAGTGAGTTAGCCTGAGCAGGGCTCTTTCCGCGGATGGATGCATGGCAGATGCATAGCTCGAAATATAGTAAAAATAGCGGGGAGAGGCAAATAAAATAGCACCGTAGCCTAAGCCAACGGTGCTATGCAACGATTATTCAATCAATCATTGTTGTGCTTCGCTTTGTGGGACATACGGTGTGTAAACACCCGTTAGGCTCTTCAGGAAGGCAACAATATCGTCGACATCTTTTTGTGGTAGCTCTTTACCGACTTGATAACGCAGCATCAGTTTCACTGCCTCATCTAAGGTTGCTACGTCACCACGGTGGAAATATGGTGCGGTTAACTCAACATTGCGCAGAGTTGGCACTTTCTGGCGCAGTTTGTCGCGCTCTTCAGAGGTGACATTCATACGGCCAATATCTTGTGCAGTGACTTCACCGAATTCATAGTCTTTCTTCAAGCCTAACGGTTCGAAAGAACGACCACCGAGGATCATGCCGCCGTGGCAAGTTGCACATTTATTCTCTTTAAATAATTGGTAACCATGCAACTGTTGCGCCGTCAGTGCAGTGCTATCGCCACGTAACCAATTATCAAACGGTGAATCAGGGGTGATTAAGGTTTTTTCGAATTCCGCGATGGCATCAGTGATGTTGTTTCCTGTGAATCCTTCAGGGTAAACCGCATTGAAATCCTGTTTTAATACCGGGTCTTTATCCAGTTTTACAATGATTTCATCCCATGATTTGGACGCCATTTCAATTGGGTTTAATGGCGGACCACCGGCTTGTGCTTGTAAGTCAGGGGCACGACCATCCCAGAATTGCTCAACGTTAAACACGGAGTTAAATACGGTTGGTGCGTTGATTGGACCTACCGCCCCGCCAACACCGATAGAAGTTTTACGACCATCAACTCCACCTGCGTTTAGCGCATGGCAGTGAGCACAAGAAATGGTGCTGTCTCCCGATAAGCGAGCGTCATGGTAAAGGCGAAAGCCTAATGCGACTTTTTTATCATCCACTTCCATCGATTTTGGAATAGGTTGGATTGGTTCATTGCGGTGCTCCGCAGCAGTGTCTTCAGTGGCATAATGCTCAGCACGTTGCTTCGCAATCCAACTGAGTAACTTGGTGCGTTCTTCATCACTCACGCTACTTGCCCAGTGCAGTGCGACATAGCGTGTTGGTGGCATGGTGTGATTCTGCATCACCCACTCAATTTTATTCAATTCACTCTGAGGAACGGGTTCTCCCGCAATTAACGCAGCGCGAGCGGCTTCAAGGTTAAAGGATTTATAACCCAGCTGGATATCGTATTCCATCAGTTGTTTAGCGATTGGAAATGAGGCATAAGCAGGTAAGTCAGTTGACGGCGTGTGACAGTAATCGCATCCTTTTTCGGCAAAGAATTGGAGGACTTGATTATTTTCTGCAATTTTAGATGTCTGAATGTCATTATTTTGTCTTCGTTGATCATCGTGGTACCACACATATCCCGATAACCCAAAATAACCGAGTAAAAGCAAAAATATGACAGCGACCGTAATGCGAGTAAGTTTTTTCATTACACTATCCTTGGAAGATTGCGGTCAAATATAATTAAATATTTTTAGTTAATATAATTCTATAGCTGGACTATGATGGATAAATAAAGCGCAATGGTTCTTGATTTTTATCAATGATAACCATTGGTTTAATCGATTGCTGAAATAAGATTTACCTATCAATAAGAATAAAATATATTTTTATCGTCTTTTGTTTGTTGTAGTTTGCTGATTTTATTGAATTATATTTATTTTCGTGATTTTATTTTTATTTGAAATTATCATTTATTGCTGACTGGTCATTAATGATGACTTTGCTGTTAATTCAAATAAATTAAGTAAATTTAACCAATCTCAATATAATTTAAGTCAGGTTTTATGTTTATTGCAAATTAAATGCATATTTAAAATGAATCAAATAAAGAAATAAATAAAGCGTGAACTAAAAATAATGATGTAAAAATAGTGAATTATTTTTATCTTATTACCGAAAAATCGTTAAAAATGACTCAGTCAGTAAATTCTCTTCTAAAATTCATTTCCTTCGAAAATCCTTGAGATTGCAGATGTGTGTCGATAATGGCTATTTACCCCCCTAACTTCATCGTCATTAGTGTCGAACTTTTAATGTTTTTTATTTAATTAATTGATAAATAACAAAAATAATCATGGCATGAAATATGCTAATACAACTCCATCAATATGAATAATTCGACCAATTTGATTGGAGGGTAAGGCGAATGAATCGCTTTGTGATTGCCGACCCGCAACTCTGTATCGGATGTAATACCTGTATGGCTGCATGCTCAGAAACACATAAAGCACAGGGATTACAATCACATCCGAGACTGAGTGTGGTGAAAGTAGGAGAGCTAACCGCCCCGATGCTGTGCCGTCAGTGTGACGATGCACCGTGTGCGCGGGTGTGCCCAGTGAATGCGATTACACATGAAAATGACGTGATCGTATTGAATGAGAGCCTGTGCATCGGGTGTAAGCTCTGTGGTTTAGTGTGTCCGTTTGGGGCGATTACGCCATCAGGCAGTAAACCTGTCGATATGCCTGATTTCTTTGAGCAATATGTGCCAAAAGAAATGCTGCTCGATGTGCCAGACAGTTTGCCGACCATGAACCCATTCTTAGCGTGGAATGCGGGTATTCGCAATATCGCCGTGAAATGCGATTTATGTGACTTTAGCGAAGATGGCCCTGCATGTGTGAAGGTTTGCCCAACCGATGCCCTCCATCTGGTTGAGGAAAACCAATTGGAACACGAAAGTGCGAAACGCCGCAATGCGTCTGTCGATGCGATGCCGCCTGAGTTCGACATTTTTGTCTCACGGCAGGAGAACCTTTAACATGACAGCGCTTCAATTACTTTTGTGGTCAAATGCCTTATATACCGTCGGTGGGTTTGCTTCACTGCTGTTTAAGCGCCAAGAAAAAATCGCTATTTATGTGGCGGGGATTTCGGCAATCATTGGTGGATTATTGGGACTATGCAGCGCCATCCCTGTCTTAATGAACGGTGAGGTTCTGACGTATATGGCGCAAGGGCCATTCCCGTTTGCCCATTTTGTGGTGCGGATGGATGGCTTAGCCGCCTTTATGGTGATGGTGATTTCGTTGCTGGTTACCGTTAGTGCCCTGTATTCATTGAACTATGTTCAAGAATATTGCGGACGTGGGGCGTGGAGCATGGGCTTCTTCCTCAATCTGTTTATCGCCTCGATGGTGGCCTTGGTGGTGATGGATAATGCGTTTTATTTCATTATCTTATTTGAGATGATGTCACTCGCATCTTGGTTTCTCGTCATTGCTGACCAAGACGATAAATCGATTCGTGCTGGCCTGCTGTATTTCTTTATCGCCCACGCAGGGTCGATTCTGATCATGATAGCGTTCTTCTTAATGTGGCGACAAAGTGGCAGCTTAGATTTCGATTCCTTCCGCCAACTCACCCTTTCGCCAACCATGGCATCCGTCGTGTTTTTATTGGGATTTTTTGGCTTTGGCGCCAAGGCAGGGATGCTCCCATTACACAGTTGGTTACCGCAAGCTCACCCCGCAGCACCGTCACACGCCTCCGCTTTGATGTCAGGGGTGATGGTGAAAATCGGTATCTTTGGGATCATCAAAGTGGGTATCGACCTATTAGGTGCAACCCAAGGCTGGTGGGGTATTGTGGTGTTGGCCTTCGGTGCTGTGTCTTCTGTCCTTGGAGTCATGTACGCACTGGCAGAGCACGATATTAAGCGCTTACTCGCTTGGCATACCGTTGAAAATATCGGGATCATCTTGATGGGGGTTGGTGTTGGCATGGTCGGTATGGCAAATAATATGCCAGTACTGGCGACCATTGGCCTGCTCGGTGCGGTTTACCACTTGCTCAACCACGCGGTATTTAAAGGGCTGTTATTTCTTGGGGCTGGGGCGGTGATTTACCGCATTCATACCCGTGATATGGAGAAAATGGGCGGGTTAGCGAAACTCATGCCACTAACGGCAACGGCCTTTTTAATCGGCTGTATGGCGATTTCAGCGTTGCCACCCTTAAACGGTTTTGTTAGTGAGTGGTACACCTATCAATCCCTTTTCTCAATGAGCCATGAAGGCACATTCATCATGCGTATCAGTGGCCCTATCGCCATTGTAATGTTAGCCATCACAGGGGCGTTGGCGGCGATGTGTTTTGTGAAAGTGTACGGTGTCAGTTTTTGTGGCGGCGCGCGCAGCGAACAAGCCACTAAAGCACGGGAAGTGCCTTGGACAATGACCGCGGCGATGCTGATTTTAGCGGTTATCTGCGTGATCTTAGGCGTGGGTGCCAGCGTGATTGCTCCAGTATTGGCAAATGTGGCGATGTCATTAACTAGCGCAACGGATATTACCGTCGCCCAAGGAGCGATGTTAATGCCTGATAGCGCGGCACAAGCGATGATCTCCCCAGCGATGACCTTCGTTTTGTTGCTCGCCTTACCGCTTATTCCGTTCATTATTTACTTGGTATTCAAAGGCAAGCAAATGGGCTTTCGCCGCAAAGGCGATGCGTGGGCATGTGGTTATGCATGGGAAAAAGACATGTCTGTATCTGCGGGGGGCTTCACTCAACCGCTGCGTTCTATGTTTGCGCCACTATATCGCATGCGTGAACAACTCGACCCATCAGCACGGTTAGCACAAACCTTAGAAGTGACGAAAGCAGGGGCGGGGCAAGTCGAGCCTTTCTGGGATGAAAAAATTATTTACCCATTCGTCCGTTGTATCAATCGAATTGCGAAGCGCATGCAGTGCTTACAAGGTGGGGACTTCAGACTGTATTGCCTGTATGTCGTTGCTGCGTTGGTGGTGCTGCTCGTCGTGATCGCGGCGTAAGGGGAGAAATCATGACAATTCAAGAAACACCGACATTGATGATGGGCTTCTTTGCCGTAATTCAAGCTGTTATTTTGCTGCTGCTAACCCCGCTATTCACGGGTATTTCACGGCAAATTCGCGCCAAAATGCACTCGCGCCAAGGCCCTGGTATTTGGCAGGATTACCGCGATATTACCAAACTGCTAAAACGCCAATCTGTTGCGCCACGTGACTCAGGGGTGATATTTCGCGTCATGCCGTATGTGCTGCTTGGCAGTATGCTGCTGTTAGCGATGGCTTTGCCCGTTTTCACCCTGAACTCGTTGTTTAGTGGTGCGGGCGACTTAATCATCGTGCTGTACATTTTTGCGTTTTTCCGCTTTTTCTTTTCACTCTCAGGTTTGGATACTGGCAGTCCATTTGCAGGAATTGGCGCAAGCCGTGAGCTTACCCTTGGGGTGTTAGTCGAACCAATTCTATTCCTTGGCCTCTTGGTGGTGGCGCTGATTGCCGGCTCAACCAATATCGGCACCATTAGTTCAGTGATGAGCGAAGGCTGGATTTCGCCCACCGCCACTTTTTTAGCACTGTTAGCGTGTGGTTTTGCCACCTTTATTGAAATGGGGAAAATCCCGTTTGACGTGGCAGAAGCAGAGCAAGAGCTACAAGAAGGGCCATTAACGGAGTATTCAGGTTCAGGTTTAGCGTTAGTGAAATGGGGCATTGGCCTCAAACAGGTGATTGTGGCGGTGCTGTTTTTATCCATCTTCTTCCCATTTGGTAATGCCAGTGTGTTGACAGTGGGAAGCTTGTTGATTGCGTTAGTGCTGTTGCTGGTGAAATTACTGGTGATTTTTGTGCTGGCGTCGCTGGTGGAAAACAGTTTGGCGCGTGGGCGTTTCTTACTGACACACCATGTGACTTGGCTAGGATTCGGTGTTGCGGCACTCGGATTCGTTTTTTACCTCACTGGCCTATAAGGAGCGACACAGCATGTTAGAAAATATTGCACTCGCCACGCTACTTATTCCATTTATTGGTGCGTTACTGGTGAGTAGCTTACCCACCCGCATGGCACCGTGGCTGAGCACCATTGTTGCATTGATTGCTTCAATCGGCACAGGGATACTCGGCTGGTTGTATTTATCGGGTGGCAAAACCGCTACCTCACTGACGCTAATTCAAGCAGGGGAGGTCGAACTATTTGGCTTCACAATTGACGGTGTCAGTACCCTGATTGCGTTTGCCGTGGTGTTCTTGGGTTTTTTAATCTGTTTATATTCAACGGGTTATTTAACTGAGGGGAACCGTGAACACGCCCATGGGCCAACCCGCCGTTATTATGCATTCTTGCTGGTATTTATCGGGGCAATGGCTGGCGTGGTGTTATCGTCCACTATTTTAGGTCAGTTGGTCTTCTTCGAAATTACAGGGGGATGTTCTTGGGCATTGATTGGTTATTACCAAACCGAAAAATCCCAACGCAGTGCGATGAAAGCGCTGCTTATCACCCACATTGGTTCGTTAGGGCTGTACTTGGCTGCTGCCACCTTATTTATCAACACAGGGACATTCGCGTTGAGTGCCATTGGCCAGCTCAATGAGTCTGCAAGTTTGATTGTGTTTGGCGGAATTTTGTTTGCGGCATGGGGGAAATCAGCCCAATTGCCTCTGCAAGCTTGGCTACCCGATGCGATGGAAGCACCCACCCCTGTGAGTGCTTACTTACACGCCGCATCAATGGTGAAAGTAGGGGTCTATATCTTCGCCCGTAGCTTGATGTCTTCGGATCATGTGCCTGAAATCATTGGTTGGGTAGGCGTGGTGATGGCAGTCATCACTCTGGTGTATGGTTTTATGATGTACCTGCCACAAAAAGACATGAAACGTCTGCTTGCATGGTCAACCATTACTCAACTGGCTTATATCTTCCTTGCCTTATCGTTATCTGTTTTTGGCTCTAAGGAGGCCTTCCAAGGGGGGATCGCCTATATTTTCAACCACGCATTTGCCAAAAGCTTGTTCTTCTTGGTTGCAGGCGCGCTGAGTTATAGCTGTGGAACAAGGATGTTGCCACGTTTACGTGGCTTAGCAAAACGTTACCCACTGTTGGGCGTGGGGTTCTGCGTTGCCGCACTGGCAATTGCAGGGGTACCACCACTTAACGGCTTCTTCAGTAAATTCCCTATCTTCGCAGCAGGCTTCGCCCTTTCTGAACACTTCTGGATACTCACACCAATCATGGTGCTGGTGTTGATTGAATCGGTCGCCAGCTTTGCGTGGCTGTTGTACTGGTTCGGTAAAGTGGTGCCTGGTGAGCCAAGTGAGGAAGTGGCGAATGGTAGCGCGGTTCCATGGGCAATGCAGTGGGTGATTGGTTTGCTGATCGTGATGTCCTTCTGTTCGAGTGTCATCGCCGTCATCTGGCTCAATTAAGGGAGAGAAAGTATGACTGGTTCCATGATTGTGAATAATTTAGCGGGATTGATGATGATCACCTCGCTGTTGGTTATCGGGGCGAAGCGCCCGGTGACCTCGTGCTGGTTCTATGCCTTGCAATCGCTGGTGTTAGTGGCGATTTTTGGCACCTTGTCCCAGACCCTCAATGCGCCTGAATTAGCCATGTGGGCAGGTTCGGCTTTTATCACCAAGGTCATTTTAGTTCCTGTGATTTTAGGTTATGCATTTCGCAAGCTGTCTGACCCGTCAGCCAACGGTGGGGTGATCAGCCCTGCGTGGTTAATGCTAGCGGCAGCAGTGATTGTGGTGTTGTGCTGGTTTGTAGTCGAGCCTATCAAATTGCCGATTGCCACAGAGCTTAAACCTGCGTTGGCAGTCTCCCTCGGTCACTTTATGTTAGGCCTACTGTGCATCGTGACGCAGCGCAATATCCTTAAACAGGCGTTTGGTTACTGCTTGATGGAAAACGGCTCTCACCTAACCTTGGCCTTACTTGCTTATAAAGCGCCTGAGCTAGTGGAAATCGGTATTGCTACTGATGCGATTTTCGCTGTGATTATCATGGCGGTACTGGCGCGTAAAATCTATCGCACGCTCAACACACTGAACGTGGATCAACTGACCGCGCTGAAGGGGTGATGAGATGAGTCAAAGTATGTTGTTAACATTATTAATGGCAACGCCGCTGGTTATTTCACTGCTGGCCTTTGCGTGCCGATTGCTGGGCAACGGTGCAAAGCCAGTTGTCACACTGGTGCATATCGTCGGCATTGTGGCGCTGTTGGTTTTGTCATTGTGGATGGTCAATACCATCAATGAGGTTGGTGATTTACTGATGGCAGGGAATTGGATCCATTTGGATAGCCTTGCAGGGTTATTTCTCGCCATCTTAGGTATTGTCGGATTCTTAACGGGTTTGTATTCCATCGGCTATATGAATCATGAAGTGGCAGATGGTGAAATTAGTGTAGGAACATTATGTAATTACTATGGTTTCTTCCACTTGTTCTTATTTACCATGCTGTTGGTGATCACCAGTAATAACTTGATTTTAATGTGGGCAGCGGTGGAGGCAACCACACTGAGTTCGGCATTCTTAGTGGGTATTTACGGGCAGCGTTCTTCACTGGAAGCGGCGTGGAAATACATCATTATTTGTAGCGTAGGCGTTGCATTTGGTCTGTTCGGGACAATTTTAGTGTATGCGAATGCGGTCAATGTGATGCCAAACCCTGAACTGGCCATTTTCTGGACCGAAGTGCTGAAATACACTGAATTACTCGACCCAACCTTAATGCACTTAGCCTTTGTTTTTGTGCTAATTGGCTTTGGTACCAAAACGGGTCTATTCCCAATGCATGCTTGGTTACCCGATGCGCACAGTGAAGCACCAAGCCCAACGTCTGCATTACTTTCTGCGGTACTGCTTAACTGCGCGCTGCTGATCATCATTCGCTATTACATCATTGTAACCTCGGCGATCGGCGGTGAATTCACTCAAACGCTACTGCTAGTGTTTGGTTTGCTCTCTGTGGCGGTTGCGGCATTTTTTATCTTAGTGCAAAAAGATATGAAACGCCTGCTGGCCTATTCCAGCGTGGAAAACATGGGGTTGATTGCGGTGGCGTTAGGTATTGGTGGCCCACTTGGCGTGTTAGCAGCGCTGTTGCATACCTTGAACCATAGTTTGGGTAAAACCTTGCTGTTTTGTGGTTCTGGGAATGTTCTATTGAAATACGGTACGCGAGATATCACCGTGGTGAAAGGTCTACTGCGTACCATGCCATTTACGGCAGTGGTATTTGCGGGAGGCGCATTAGCCCTTGGCGGGATGCCGCCATTCAATATTTTCCTCAGTGAATTCATGATTGTGGTTGCGGGGATCGCAGCTGACCATTTTTGGTTAACACTGTTGGTTTTAGTATTGATCACTATCGTGTTAGGTGGGTTAGTACGCATGATTTCGAAAACCTTATTTGGCGCGCAACCTGATTGTGTGTCCCGTGGTGAGCTGGGTATTTTAACTACCTTACCAATGGCTATTCTCATCGTATTGATGTTAGTGATGGGAACGCATATTCCGCAGCCTGTAAGCCGCTTACTTGAAAATGCAGCCACCATTGTCTTAACCGATAGCACAGCACCAACAGAATCTACTCAATTACATTATCAATGGCCGTGGGGTGTTAGCGCCTCTACCGCATCAGTGCAGGAGAAATAACGTGAGCTATCAGAACTATACAGATACCCTTCAAGGCGTTCGTAAAGGCGTTGGCTATCTGGCACAAGTCCGCGAGAAATTTCCCCATGCGGTACTGGATGAAGAGTGGCAAACCGCTAATCAGCTCACCATTACCGTAAAAACGGATATGCTACCTGACGTGGTAGAGTTTCTTTACTACGGCTGTGGCGGTTGGCTGCCTGTTTTATGGGGCAATGATGAACGCCCACTTAACGGCCAATTCGCGGTGTATTACGCACTCTCGATGGAAGAAGGGGAAAAGTGTTGGGTGACGGTGAAAGCCTTTGTTAGCCCAATCACCCAAGAGTTCCCGTCTGTGACGCCGCGTGTCCCTGCTGCAGTGTGGGGAGAACGTGAAATCCGTGATATGTACGGCCTGCGCCCTGTTGGCTTGCCTGATGAGCGCCGCTTAGTGCTGCCCGATGATTGGCCTGAAGATTTATACCCGCTGCGCAAAGACACGATGGACTATCGCCAGCGCCCTGCGCCAACCACAGACACTGAAACCTACGAGTTTATTAACGACAGCAAAACCCAAAGCCGTGTTGTGCCAATCGGCCCATTGCATATTACTTCTGATGAACCAGGTCACTTTCGTTTATTCGTCGATGGTGAACGTATTGTCGATGCGGATTACCGTATGTTCTATGTGCACCGTGGGATGGAGAAACTTGCGGAAACTCGCATGGGCTATAACGAAGTGACGTTTTTATCTGACCGTGTCTGCGGGATCTGCGGCTTTACTCACAGTGTGGCGTATACCTCATCCGTAGAAAATGCCCTTGGTATCTACGTGCCGCAACGTGCGCACACCATTCGCAGTGTCCTTTTAGAAGTTGAGCGTCTTCACAGCCACTTGTTGAATATTGGCCTAGCGAGCCACTTTACAGGGTTCGACACTGGGTTTATGCAGTTTTTCCGTGTGCGTGAAAAATCCATGACCATGGCGGAGTTGCTGACAGGGGCGCGTAAAACTTACGGAACTAACCTGATTGGTGGTGTTCGCCGTGATTTTCTCAAAGAACAGCGCGTAAAAACTATTCAATTGGTACAAGAAATGCGCCGCGACGTTACTCAATTAGTGGATATGCTACTGAGCACGCCAAATATGGAGCAACGTACCGTGGGTGTTGGTCGCTTAGAGCCACAAGTTGCCCGTGACTACAGCCCTGTCGGGCCCATGATCCGCGCGAGTGGTTTTAAACGTGATGTGCGCTTTGATCACCCATTTGCCGATTATGGCAACTTACCAAAAACCTTATTCAGTCTTGATGGCTGCGATGTGTATTCAAGGGTGATGGTGCGTATTAAAGAAACACTGGATTCCTTGTCGATGATTGAATACGCGCTGGATAATATGCCAGAAGGGCCAATCCTCACAGAAGGCTTTACCTATCAACCACATAAATTTGCGTTGGGCTATACCGAAGCGCCGCGTGGGGAAGATGTTCACTGGAGCATGTTAGGGGATAACCAAAAACTGTATCGCTGGCGTTGCCGTGCGGCGACCTATGCCAACTGGCCAGTGCTGCGCTATATGCTGCAGGGCAATACCGTTTCTGATGCGCCGCTGATCATCGGTAGTCTTGACCCTTGTTACTCTTGTACCGACCGTGTGACGCTGGTGGACGTGAAAAAACGTAAAGCGAAAACAGTGGCATACAAAGAACTTGAGCAGCACAGCATCGACCGTAAAACGTCGATAATGAAATAGGCGGAGGGCATATTATGTTTAAACTGTTTAAAACCCTTCAAAATGCAGGAACGGCAACGGTGAAATACCCGTTCAAGCCCCTCGAAGTGGCACACGGATTTCGCGGTAAACCTGAGTATGACCCACAGCAGTGTATTGCCTGTGGGGCTTGTATTTCGGCTTGTCCCGCCAATGCATTAACCATGGAAACTGACTTAGCAAGTGGTGAGCGTCGTTGGCAGTTATTCCTCGGGCGCTGCATCTACTGTGCCCGTTGTGAAGAGGTATGCCCGACTCGCGCTATCCATTTAACGGAAGAATTTGAAACAGCAGTCATGAACAAGGCTGATTTGTACATGAAAGGCACTTTCCGCTTACAACATTGCCGTGAATGTGGCGAAGCATTCGCCCCTAAAAAATCGGTGGATTACGCGATGGCGTTAATGGTGGCATCAGGTATCGAAGAAAGCGGTATTGAAGCGCTACGCCCGATGTATGAAACCTGTCCATGCTGTAAACAAAAAAACAATTTGCTGAACAATGACCGCCAAAATTTCCGCTTGCACATTGAGGGAGATAAATAATGAGTCTGCCAGATATTCCTATTAATCACCATGTTAGCCAGCCTATCCAATTGGATGAGCAAGTGGCTAAACTGAAAAGTACGCTGCTCAAAGACATCAAGCGCTCTGCCTATGTGTATCGTGTTGACTGTGGTGGCTGTAATGGCTGCGAAATCGAAATTTTCTCGGCAATTACTCCCGTTTTTGATGCAGAACGTTTTGGGATAAAAGTGGTTGCCTCCCCGCGCCATGCGGATATTTTGCTATTTACTGGCGCAGTGACTCGCGCCATGCGCATGCCAGCACTTCGGGCTTATGAATCCGCCCCCGACCCAAAAATTTGTATCTCGTATGGGGCGTGCGGTTGCGGCGGCGGTATTTTTCATGATCTGTATTGCGTGTGGGGCGGTAGCGAGCACATCGTGCCAATCGATGTGTGGATCCCAGGTTGCCCGCCAACACCTGCGGCGACCATTTATGGCTTTGCCGTGGCACTGGGTTTACTGAAACAAAAATTATCAGCGCAAGACCACCATGAAGCTGATGGTGAACGAGTAGAACTTTTATTGCCATCAATTCCATTAGCCACTCGGGTGATGATCGAACGTGAAGCACGCCGCCAAGCGGGTTATTACCAAGGCCGTGAAATTAGTGATCGATTTTTATCCTTATTGGATGGCGCAAGCCCTGCCCAAGTGCAAAGTACGCTACAAGCGTGGCTTAACGAAGAACAAGACCCCCGTCTGCGTGACATTGTTAACCGTTTAGTCACTGTGTTGAAGCAAGGAGGCATTCATGAGTAGTCCAGCTTCGGCTAGCCCTTCGCCAACGGAAGGCGAAGTCTTTTTTTGGTCTTTGCGCCAAAAGTTTGTCGACAGTGACGATGACATTCCAGAAGATGCCCAGCAAGTGATGTATTACTCGTTGGCGATTGGTCATCACGTTGGGATGATTGATTGCCTAAAAACGGAGTTAGTTTGTCCGCTAGCGGGTTATCAATCATGGGTTCAAGCCTTACCAGAGGGTGAGGCTCGTCGTAAGTTACAAGGCTTAATCACCTTTGGCGAAATTAATATCGACTCGACCCATACCAATATGTTAGCGCTGGCATTAGATGGTTTTGCCAAAGACCCGCAGTCCCCTTACCAAGCGTGGAGCGAAACGCTGATTCAGCTGCTAGGTGAAATTGAGCGGGAACCCGTCATTTATTTGATTGTGAAGCGGCAGGGCGTGGGGCATACAACCCGACAAAGTTCGATGTTATTCGACGATGAACCTTCTGCAAAGAATTCATTACGTTCGCAAAATCAATCGTCTTCGCAAAATCAATCACCAGTGCAAAACTTAATGTTAGCGGTGGGGAATAGCATGATGGGGGACGACGGTGCAGGGCCGATGCTATTTGATTTAATGCAAGCCAACCCCATTGAGGGCTGGCAGGCAATTAACGGCGGGAGCAGCCCTGAAAGCGTGTCTCACCAAGTACGTGCATTAAAACCCCAGCGCTTGTTGATTGTGGATGCCGCCGATATTGGCTTAGCACCAGGGGAAATACGAATTATTGATCCCGATGATATCGCTGAAATGTTTATTATGAGTACCCATAATTTGCCGCTCAATTTTTTAATCGACCAATTAAAAGAGGATATTGAGGAGATTATTTTCTTAGGTATTCAACCCGATCTAGTGGGTTTTTATATGCCAATGAACGAGAAAGTGATTTCAGCTGTGCAGCAAGTGTATGCCGCGCTGCCGCAGTGGCAAGGGTTAGGTGGGTTTACCCTATTTGAAGGGGAATAAACAGCCCCTAAGGGGGGGAGGGTCGCAGTGCGGTGAGGCACTGCGATTTGTCCTCGGCTTAAGCATTACCTCGTAAAAAGTAGCCTACATCTTCCTCGACTTCTTCCATCGCCATGAGTGCGGCTAGGGTATCGTTGGCTTCTTGCTCATCAATGATGCTCATCGCAAAGCCCACGTGAACAAGCACCCACTTGCCAACCATTGCAGCAGTTTCCCCTTCACACACCAGCGCAATATTCACATCGCGTTTGACGCCGCAGACTTCAACTTGGGCGGTATCCATTGGGGGCTCGCCTACGCTGACCACTTTCCCTGGGATGCCTAAACACATAACAAACTCCTACATAGAATATTATTCAACTTCAATCTGTTTGACCTGCATGCTACTGCTGCTGTCTACGTGCAAGTTTCGGCTACCACAGTGTGAGCAACCCGCTTCAAATTGGGTAATTTGCACGGTACGTTGGCAATCGCGGCATTGTGCCTGTGCGGGCACGGTAGACACATGGAGCATAGCCCCTTGCGCAAGGGTATTGCGGCAAATAATGTCGAAACAAAAATGCACCGCAGATTCTTCAACACAAGAGACCGCACTTAATTCGAGCCAAACCCCTGTGACGCGCTGTGCATGGTTTTGCTTAGCGTGTTGCTCAATGATTTCAAAGGCATTTTGGCATAATGCGACCTCATGCATGGCACGCTCCTTACAATAAGATTTCAGGGGGAATTTCAAAGGCAGCACGGCGTCGACGTTCTTTAACGATTTCATCCATGCGGTTTCTATCGACAATCATTAACGCTTCGGTTGGACACACTTCTACGCAGGCAGGCCCGCCATCGCGGGTATGGCACAAATCACATTTATGGGCTTCAGCGCGGTATTGTGGAATGGTATTGAGGGCGGTCACTTGCTGGTCGACTTGGCGGCTAATGACTTCCATGGTGCCGTAAGGGCAGGCGATGACACAGGTTTTACAGCCAATACATTTTGATTGGTTAACATAGACAAAGTCATCTTTACGGCTAATCGCGCCATTTGGACACACATTGGCACAGGGGGCATCCTCACATTGGCGGCATACCACCGCCGTACTGACGGTATAACCTTTTAATACATGAATACGCGGGAAAAATTCATCTTTGACGACCGTGGCGATCCCCGTTTCTTGTTCTTGGTGGGACACCACACACGCGACTTCACAGGTATGGCAGCCAATGCATTTTTTTGGATCTGCAATGATGAAACGGTTCATCCTACTCTCCTGAATGATAGATGAGACAATACATTCAACGTTCCGATGTAATTGTTTTCAATTTAGATACTCAGTTATAAGCATGGATCGTGCCAAATTGATGGAATAATTAAATTCAGTTAAATCAGTAGATTAATAAATAACGAGGTGTTTTATCTGCGGAGAAAAATATATTCGACACGTCATTCGACAATAATGACGAAGTTTAATTTTAATCGCTATATAAAAAAATATATTACATTTTAATTTGCAGAAAAAAATAGGGGATTGGATCAAAGTTAAATCAGTCAATGATATTATTTTTCTTTAGAGTCATTACAATAATCTTATTTGGTGTCGTATTGATGTTCAATTATATCAATAGCCATTAGTTTGAGTGTTTATAACATCTCAAGGAAATGATTAAAAAGAATGGGGTATTTGTGGGGATCTCTGAAAGCAATGAACGTATACGCCATGAACGCGACCAATATCGAATACTGGTAGATATTACTAATTCCGTTTTATCACACTTAGAAATGGATGGATTAGTTGCAGAAGTGTCTCGGGAAATTTACCGTTTTTTCGGTATTAGCCAAATTAGTATCGCCCTGTGTGATAATTATAGCTCAGCGGTATACCTTTGTTATTCAAGCTATTATTGCCGCGGAAAACCCGTTGAAAAGACCCAATATCATTTAAACGAATTACATCCTGATTTAACCCAAGTACTTGAAAATAACCAATCTATGCGGTTGACTCTTGACCAATCTACCCAAGACCCGCTGTATCAGCACCTGTGTGCTCAAGGGATGACGGAAACATTATTATTGCCGTTAGCATTTAACCATAAACCCCTTGGTGTTTTGGTATTATCCCATGAAGATACCCGCATTTTCACCGACGATAACTGCAATTTACTCAAGCAGATTGCGGCGCGTTTTGCGATTGCAGTGGATAATGCAGCGGCATATGGTGAAATTACACGTTTAAAAGATAGCCTAAAAAATGAAAATCTCTGGCTGAATGAGCAAATTCACGGCAATGAAAGCTTTAGTGAAATTATTTTCCAAAGTGCAGCCATGCGTAATGTGCTCGAACAAGTGGATTTAGTGGCACGCAGCGACAGTACCGTATTGATTTTAGGGGAAACAGGGACAGGCAAAGAGCTAATTGCTCGCGCTATTCACAGGCTAAGTGACCGGCATCGCCGTGCAATTATTAAAATGAATTGTGCCGCTATCCCTTCAGGCTTGTTGGAAAGTGACTTATTTGGTCATGACAAAGGCGCGTTTACTGGGGCAACGACAACGCACATTGGCCGCTTTGAAATGGCGGATAAAAGCACACTTTTTTTAGATGAAATCGGCGATATGCCATTGGAATTGCAACCAAAATTACTTCGCGTGCTGCAAGAACGTGAAATAGAACGTATTGGTGGTAACAAAGTCATTCCTGTGGATGTGCGCTTGATTGCGGCAACTAACCGTGATTTAAAGGGCATGACGGATGAGCGTGAGTTCCGCGAAGATCTGTATTATCGGCTGAATGTGTTTCCGATTATGATTCCTCCGCTACGTGAAAGGCCTGAAGATATTCCACTACTTGCCACCCATTTTACGCAAAAAATTGCGCAGCGTATGAACCGTAAAATTGAGTGTATCCCCCGTGATGCACTAGCGCAGCTATCGTTGTATCCATGGCCTGGTAATGTCCGTGAGTTGGAAAATGTCATTGAGCGGGCAGTGATTTTAACCCGCGGAAATACCTTGAATTTACAACTGCATGAACTCAGTATCCCAAAGCCTTCACGCCTTAAAAATGCTTTTGAAAAACCAAGCGCTATAGAAAAACGCATGCAAACAGCTGCCCCCGAAAGTGATGATGAAGAAAGGGATCGAATTATTGCGGCGTTACGGGCAACAAACGGTGTGGTCGCTGGGGCTAGGGGGGCGGCAACTCGCTTAGGGTTAAAACGCACCACATTATTATCACGTATGCAGCGGTTAGGGATCTCGGTTCAAGATTTATTCTAATTCTTTATTTTTTGATTATATTTATCAGGCTGGTTATTGTTATTTTTGTATAATTGGTAGTCATATGAAAATAAATAATAATTTCCTTAATGAAATTAATTATTATTTATATTTGAAAGTCACTACTGTGATTAAATTTATTCAAATATAATTTAATTTTTTTGAAATCAGACTGAATAACAAATTACCAATATTTTATTAATATATTTATTATTAATTAACTAAATAAAAAAGCCAATGGTTTGATTGAAACCATTGGCTTAATTGATTGTTTAACGCAAATTAAAGGCCTTCTGCGGCCTCGCGTAAACGACGTTTAATTCCAGTGTATTCCTGAACAACGAAGTACTCGGCTTTTTGTTGATCCGCAATCGGTTCAACTCGCACTGCACAGTACTTATATTCAGGGGTCTTGGTGATTGGACTGAGGTTTTCTGCCACGAGCTCATTACAGGCACCAATCCACCACTGATAAGTCATATATACCGCGCCTTTATTGGGTCGGTCACTGATATTGGCTCTAGTAATGACTTTGCCTTGCCGTGATGCCACCCAAACCAGCTCCTGATCTTTTATCCCTAACGCTTTTGCATCTGCGGTATTGATTTGCACAAAACCAGGTTCATCCGCTAATGCTGCCAACGCTTTACAGTTCCCCGTCATTGAGCGACAGGAGTAGTGACCCACCTCACGCACTGTAGCTAACACCATTGGGTATTCCGTGCTGACTTGATCAATCGGTGGACGCCAGTCGCAGGTAAAGAATTGGCCTTTGCCATTTGGCGTGTCGAATTGACCACCTTCGTACAAATACTCCGTGCCAGGGCTTTCTAATGTCTTACACGGCCATTGAATATAGGCTAAGTCCGCCATTTTTTCATAGGTCGCGCCATAGTAAATCGGGCACAATTCACGTAACTCATCCCAAATTTCTTTGGTGTTGTTGTAGTGCATTGGGTAGCCCATGGCCGTTGACATTAGGCTGATGATTTCCCAGTCTGTTTTCACGTCGCCGACAGGCTCAACTGCTTTATAGAAGCGTTGGAAACCACGGTCAGCGGCGGTATATACCCCTTCATGTTCCCCCCAAGAGGTGGCAGGGAAAATCACATCGGCAATCGACGCAGTTTTGGTCATGAAGATGTCTTGGACAATCAATAGCTCGAGCTTATCGAAGGTACGGCGGATAGTGGCAAGGTCTGGCTCTGTTTGTAGTGGGTCTTCCCCCATCACATAGTGGGCTTTTAATACGCCCTCATCAATAAAGTGTGGTACTTCGCTCAGTGGAATACCGTTTTCTGCAGGCATGCTTTCAATCCCCCAGAATTTGGCAAATTTTTCCAGTGCAGCGGTATCCGACACATATTGATAGCCTGGCAGAGTATTTGGTAGTGCCCCCATATCGCAGGCACCTTGCACGTTATTTTGACCACGAACAGGGCCAACACCAACATGTGGTTTACCTAAATTCCCTGTTAATAGCGCAAGGCTAGTAAGGGATTGAACGGTTTCAACACCTTGATAGAATTGGGTGACACCCATGCCCCACAAAATTGTCGCGCTTTCTGCTTTGGCGTACATGCGAGCCGTTTTGCGAATGTCTTCTGCTTTGATACCCGTCGTTTCTTCCACTGATTCAGGAGTATAAGGTGCGACTAAGGTACGATATTCATCGAATTTTTCAGTATGTGCATCAATAAACGCTTTGTCATACAGATTTTCTTCGATGATCACGTGGGCAAACGCATTCAGTAACGCAATGTTTGACCCGTTTTTCAAAGGTAAGTGAATATCTGCAATGCGCGCAGTTTCAATATAACGCGGATCGCAAACAATAATTTGAGCCCCTTTTTCTTTCGCTTTTAAAATTCGGCGAGCGACAATAGGGTGTGAGTCCGCGGCATTGTAACCGAAGACAAAAATACATTTGGTATCCTCAATTTCAACAATTGAGTTGCTCATTGCGCCATTACCGACCGAACGCTGCAGACCTGCAACCGAAGGGCCGTGTCAGACACGTGCGCAGCAGTCGATATTATTGCTACCGACTGCCGCTCGAACAAATTTCTGCATCACAAAGTTGGCTTCATTCCCTGGACCGCGGGATGAACCTGTCGTCATGATGGCTTTAGGGCCGTATTTTTCTTTGATTGCCAGTAATCGAGAACTGGCAAATTCAATGGCTTCTTCCCATGAAACCACTTCAAGTTTGCCACCACGCTCACGACGGATCATCGGATTTTTTAAGCGAGGCGTTAAGATTTTCGTATCGTGAATGAAGTCCCAGCCATAATAACCTTTTAGGCAGAGCTCCCCTTCATTGGTGTGACCATTTGCGCCCTCTGCGCCGATGATCTTCCCGTTTTCCACCTTCAGGTATATTTTACAGCCTGAGGCGCAATACGGGCAGACGGTGATGACTTTTTCCATCAACATTGCTCCTGTGTTTTTATGTAGCGGTCATTGCCGCCTTAACACTTAAGCTAATGCAGGGTTTATGCCAATTTTTAAGGTAAATTTATTGTTATCTAACTGATTGAATTTATTGTTTTTGATGTGTCTAACATCGTCTTGTAGCGTTTGGCGAACTCCGTGATCGTCAAAAGTGTCGACGGCTATTGACGAGCTAAATGGTTGATAAGCTGCTCTACCGCAGGGGAAGATAATGATTGGATGGCATAACATACGCCAATACGCCGAGAAAGTGCATGAGTTGGCAAAGGGTGAAAAACAATATTGGCATGTTCACTGGCAAGGGATTGCGGCACGATTGCTACGCCTAAGTTGAGCGCGACTAGACCAAGCGCGAGGGAAAAGGTGCTGGCATGGGCGGAAGGGGAGTTTGCCGTCGCGCCGTAAATCGGTAAAAAACGCTGGTGCCAAGTGAGCTCAGGGCACATCACCCAACACAATCCGTGTAAATCAGCGAGTTGAATGACGTCTTTACTTGCAAGAGAGTGCTCTGGTGATATTGCTAAAACAAATGGCTCACTAATGAGTGGAATAAACAGCTCATCTTCACAGCGCATTTCTTCGCAAGCAAGACGGATATCCCCTTTGCAACCCGACTCTAGGACAATTAATAAATGAAAATCAGGGTCTTGAACTTGTTTTAGGAACGCGCAAATGTGCTGATTAGCGATATCCTCTTCAATGCCAATTTGCAGAGGCTGGCGGTTTTTTTCACGTTTAAAGCTGCTTGCCAGTGTGTCTAGTTCAGCCACCATGCGTTGTGCGTGAGGGTATAAAATTCGTGCATCTTCAGTGACATCAACGCCTCTTGGTAAGCGGTTAAACAGCTGAGTGCCTAGGTTATCTTCCAGCGTTTTGATCGTTGCTGAGAGCGCAGGCTGTGTGAGAAATAACCGTCGTGCAGCCGTGGTGATATTGCGTTCTTCGAAAACGGCGATAAAGGCGTGAAGTTGGCGATAATCCATAGATTTTTTTGATGTCTGTGAGAAGAATAAACCATTTTAATGTAACTTACGGATGAAATATAGTCTGCTCATGGTTTTAGACATCAATTAAATTTATATGGACGCAATATGCAAAATGTAAAATCATTAGTGGTGATTACTGGCGCGAGCTCAGGTATTGGTCTTGCGACGGCAAAAATGTTATCCAATGAAGGTCATGCACTTTTATTACTGGCACGCCGTATTGAGCCAATGTTGGCATTAAATTTACCTAATACGTTATGTAAATCTATAGATGTTACGGATAGAACCGCATTTGTGAATGCCGTTAAAGAAGCAGAGGCGCAGTTTGGCCCAGTTGATGGCTTAGTCAATAACGCAGGTGTTATGCTTTTAGGTGACATGACTAATCAAGATCCAAATCAATGGGATATCATGGTGGAGGTGAATATTAAAGGCGTGTTGAATGGCATTCGTGCAGTTGCGGATGGCATGGTTGCGCGTAAAAGTGGCACGATTATTAATATCAGTTCAGTTGCAGGGCGAAAAACCTTTCCAAACCATGTGGCGTATGTGGGCACTAAATTTGCTGTTCACGGTATTTCTGAAAATTTACGCGAAGAGCTTGCCCCGCATAATGTTCGTGTGATCACCATTGCACCGGGAGCGGTTGAAACAGAATTACTTAGCCATACCACAGATGAAGGGATTAAATCAGGTTACCAAGAGTGGAAAAAAGAGATGGGGGGACTTGTGTTGTCAGCAGAGGATGTTGCCAATACCATTCGTTTTGCTTATCAACAGCCACAATCGGTGTGTATCCGTGAGATCGTTTTAGCGGCAACCCGCCAGCAGGCGTAGTCTGTTCATTGTTTCATCACTTTGTCATAAAACTACCATCATGTTGTCATGCATTTGACTTAAGTTCGCAGTAACTCAGCTCGGATGGAGATAACATGATGTTTAGTGTCGATGCCTTACTCCACGATATATACCCACATCAATCCCCACCTGCATGGAAACGCAGTGTATTAAAACGCCTCCTTTTCGAAAAAGAATTTAGTCAATTTGCCCAAGACTACCCTCATTTGAAAGGGTTGGATCTTATTGAACAAGTCATTGAGCATTTCAATATTCGCTGTGAATTAACGGATGGTGATTTGGAAAATATCCCCGCAGAAGGCCCTGTTGTTTTAGTGGCAAACCATCCAATAGGCTCGTTAGATGGACTAGCATTATTACGAACCGTGGCAACCGTACGCCCTGATGTGAAAATTGTTGCAAACCAGTTTCTTAACTATATTGAACCACTAAAAAGCTTGTTTATTACCGTTGATAATATCAACAACCGAACCAATCGCCAGCAAGTGGAAGCAATGCAACAGCACTTGGATAACCGCGGGGCGCTAATTGTATTTCCAGCGGGGGAGGTTTCACGGCTCAGTAGTAAAGGCATTCGCGATAATCACTGGCGCACGGGTTTTTTACGCTTAGCCGCGAAAGCGCGCGCTGCGATTGTGCCAATGCATATTCAGGGGCGAAATAGCCATTTGTTTTATTTGGCATCATTGGTTTACAAGCCGTTGTCCACGTTGATGTTAGTCAGAGAAATGTTTCAGCAACGGGGTAAAAAACTCAAAATTCGTGTTGGGGGGCGTATTCCTTTTAGTCATTGGTATGATGGCCACACGAAAGCCCACGAATTGGCTGAACGCTTTCGCCGCCATGTCTATTTATTAGGAAAAGAAAAAGAAGGGCTGTTTAGCAGTGAAGCGGCAATTGCATTACCTGAAGACCGACTTGAGCTGAAAAAAGCATTGGCGGCTTGTGAGCGTTTGGGGACATCGCCAGATGGCAAAGCGATTTACCTTTATCAACGGCATCAAGAAGTTCGCTCGCCCATATTGCGTGAATTAGGGCGACTTCGTGAGATTTCGTTTCGTGCGGTAGGGGAAGGTTCAGGCAAGCGCCGTGATTTAGATAGCTATGATGACGATTATTATCACTTGGTGTTGTGGGATGACGATGAGCTCGATATCGTTGGCGCTTATCGTTTTATCCCCACTGAAAAGCAAATTGAAACCAAAGGGTTAGCGGGGATCTACAGCTCTAGCTTATTCCACTATGACGAAGGCATGCTTCCCATTCTTGCTCAAGGTATTGAATTAGGCCGTAGTTTTATTCAGCCGAAATATTGGGGAAAACGTGGGTTGGATTATTTGTGGTTAGGCATTGGGGCCTATTTAGCCAAATACCCCCAATACCGTTATCTATTTGGCCCTGTCTCCATTTCGGGGGCGATGCCTATCGCCGCGCGTGATTTATTGATCACTTTTTACCGCTTATATTTTTCTGCTGAACAGTCAATGGCACAATCCCACAAGCCCTATCCAGCCTCTTTACCGCAGGTGTTAGCGCAATTCACTGGTGATAATTACCAAGAAGACTTGGTAAAACTCAAAAGCTTATTAAATAACATCGGTTGTTCTATCCCGACACTTTATAAGCAGTACACTGAGCTATGTGAGCCTGGTGGCGTGCAATTTATGGATTTTGGTACAGATCCATCATTCAATGATTGTATCGATGGTTTGGTGTTGGTGGATTTAACCAAGCTAAAGCCAATACGTTATCAGCGATATGTTGGGGTGCACTTATAAATTTTGATTTCGGTACTGTTATTTTTTTGTAAATTGTAGTTTTTATTAGTGATTATCATTTAATAGAATGGTAATCACTAATAATATTCATTTTCGTGTAACAGCTTAATTTGTTTTCATTATGAAACAAATGCATCACTATTCCATTTTACTTATCTAAAATATACTCATTTAATAAGTTAATTTTTTTATTTTTACATTACCCATAAAATGGGTTATGAGTTTGGTATTCCTTTGATATTTAATTTTCCATTGGAAAATATTGTCATTTTATCCTTGTTAATATGATTTAAATGCTATTTAGTTTTATTTTAATGTTATTTATCTTTCATGTTTCTATATAAAAATAAATGTAACTATATGTAATATTATATTTCATAATCAATTTAAAATATCAATTTATATGTTAAATTTTGTAATTAAAAAATTAAAAACATAACATTAAATATATTATCAAAAAATAAAGCAACCGTTTATTATCAATTGGTTAATTGAGTTTTCTTTATTTAGATGATCGGTATTTCCGATCAAATAATCTATTGCGATAGGTAGTAACTATCAATATTATATTATCGATCGGCACAAACGTTTTTACTCTAATATCATGTGCCAATATATTATGCGAAATCCTACTTATGTTGAATATTTGAATTTTATAATTAAATAGGGGGTAGGAATGAATGAATACTCTAGTTTTATAAGACCAAATATTTTTAATAAAAAAATTGGATGTTTTATTAGAAATAAAAGAAAACGCATGGACATAACTGGGAAGGATTTAGGTGTTATGTTGAATGTGAGTCAGCAGCAAGTATCCCGGTATGAGAATGGAATAACAAACATTACCGTTACAATGTTAAATGACATATTGAAAATACTAGATGTATCTTGGGAAGAATTTTTATCATTTAATGAGTTAAATGATAATTCTTAATGTTTAAGTTTTTATTTCGTAGTTTGATTATTAATTAAAAAATTAATATGCATACAAATATGGAGAGTTATTTAATGAAAAAATTATTATTACCATTAATGGTAAGTGGCGCGCTATTCAGTGGATATACCTTTGCTAATACCGGTGAAGTTCAGTTCATTGGCGCAGTGACATCAGAAACCTGTGATATCGATACAGAAGTGGGTGGACTAGTTAAATCAACTATCGATCTAGGCCAAATGACCACTGCAGATAAAAATGGTGATTATGTTGAGTTTGATTTAGTCCCACGTACTGATGAATGCTTGAAAAAAACTAGCGGTCAAGTGGGTTGGCAGAGCGCAGGGTTTACTAACTCAGGCCTTGCAAACATGAAAGGGACTGCTAATGGCGTGTCAATCCAACTGACAGCAACCAACTCGACAACGCCTAACCAAGATGTCACGTATAACAGCCAAACCGTTGATTTTGGCAATGGTACTGATGCTATTGGAAACATGAAATTCAAAGCAAGAATGTTAGCGACGACAGGTCAAACTGTGACTGAAGGTACAGTGATTTCAAGCGCAACATATGCCGTAGCATATAAGTAATTAATATTAATAAATAAAAAGGGTCTTTGACCCTTATTTTAACTTACAAATAGCTATGGATAATATCAATGCGTTTAAAACCGATTAATGCTTTTATGTTATCCCTGTTAGTAAGTCCATTTTACGCAGATGCAAATTTAAATATGGACTTCTTACATGGAGGAGTTCAACCGCAAGCTGCAAGCGTTTTTGATGAAAGTGTTAAATACCCTGCAGGTCATTATATTGTTGAAGTCATTTTTAATCGTCGTTCTATTAATCGAAAAGAACTCATTATTTTACCAGAGGATAAAGAGGTTTTATGCTTAAACTCAGACTGGATATCAGAGTTATCATTACCGATTAACCTGACTTTGCTTGCAAATAATTATGACGCGGCGAGAAACTGCTACAAGATTAGCCAGTACCCAGGCGCCGAAGTTTTGTTTGATAACGCAAAGCAGACTTTGTCTTTTAGTGTACCTCAAATTGCTTTGGATGAGACTAAAAATCAGCAAGAATGGGATTATGGCATTCCAGGCATTAAGGTGAATTATTCAGGATATATATCAAAAACGTCTTCTGAAAAAACTCAAGTTTATGGTGATTTTGATTTATATTCTAACATTGGCCGATGGGTGGCCTATGTCCGTAGTAGTTACCTTAATGATTCAGGAACTGAAACGTCTGAAGCCACTATATCTACTGCAATTAAGCCAATACAAGGCAGTTTTATTGTCGGTAAGACGTTAACATCTTTATCTATTTTACCTAATTTTGTTTTTTATGGTTTGTCTTTACGCTCTGAAAGAGATATGCGTCCTTGGGAAATGCGAGGCTATGCTCCTATTATTTCTGGCGTTGTTAATTCGAATGCGAAAATTACCATATCGCAAAATGGGTATATTTTAAGCTCACAAGTGGTTCCTGCGGGTGCCTATCAGTTAAAAGATATATCACCAGTGAGTAATGGTGATATTACGGTGACAGTTGAAGAAAATAACGGAACAAAAACAGTTCGTTATTACCCTGTTGCAACGCTTCCATCTTTACTGCGTGCCAATGAAATTAATTATAACGTCGCAGTAGGAGAAAGAGAGGTTACGGGAAAGCGAGAAAACCGTTTGTTTTTTCTTGGTGCATTCGATTATGGACTCACTCACTTTACCTTTCATACCGCAGGTATTTTGCATAATGATTATAAAAGTGCAGGATTAGGTGCGAGTAAAGACTTAGGGCAATTTGGTGCGATCTCATTTAATTTAAATACAGCCGTGAGTACGTTTCAAAAGCAAACTCCAACTATGTCAGAATCTCGGCAATCTGGGATTAGTTATATGCTTAAATACGCTAACTCATTGTCTAATAATACGAATTTACAGTTATTAGCTTACCGTTATACAGGTAAGGACTATGTTGATTTTAATGAGTTTAATTCAAATGCGTTATATCATCGAAGTAATCGCAAAGAACGTTATGAAACTATCTTATCGCAGAATTTTGATAATAGTTTTGTCAGTGTTTCAGGTTGGGTTCAAACATATCGTAGCCAAATACATAATGAAGTCGGTGCGAATATTACCTACAACACAACTTTGAAAGGTGTGGATTTATCTGTATCGGCAGATTACCAAAAGTTAAATGATTATGACCGTGATAACTATGTTTTATCTGTTGGTGTGAATATTCCATTTAGTTTATTTGATAAGAATCATTATTGGACAAACTCGGTGAATTATGACCGTAGAAATAAATCGAGTTTTAACTCAGGTGTTGCAGGTAATATTAATGAAAAAATCAACTATAGCGTAAATACAAATAAAGACCGCGAAAGTTGGTCTAATTCTGCTTATTTCGGGGTTAATCAAGATATTGTTAATACGGGGTTCGCAATTTCGAAAAATGAGAATAAAACAACAGGCTCAATAAATGCATCAGGAAGCTTACTTGCAACCCAGCAAACGGGATTATTGTTGAGTAATGTTCGGCGCGATACGGTCGCCATTGCGAATATTAGCAATATTAAAAATATTACCTTTAATGACTCACCCCCTACGGATAGAAATGGTAATACGGTCATTGGGGTATCACCTTACGTTGAAAATAATTTAAAAATCAATACAGAAGAAGTTCCTAATGACATAGAGTTGCTGGATTCAGTACAGGGGTTTGTGCCAACTGATAAGGCGATTATTTATCGTGAGTTTAAATTCTCAACGATTTATAGATATATCTTAAGGCTGAAAAAATCAGACGGTCAATTTGTTTCAGCGGGTAGTTCGGCAAGAACAGAAAGTAATGAATATGTCGGGTTTGTTTCTAACGGTGGAGTGTTACTTTTAAACTTACTTAACAAACCGAAAAAGATTTTTATTTCTTCCTCAGATAATGAGGTATGTACATTAAATTTGGAAAATATAGAATCAAATGAAAATAAAATTATGGAAGTCGAATGTAATTAATAAAATGGCATCGCATTTTATTATATTGATATCGTTGTTTACCTGCGCAAATGCTTATTCTGCATTTACTTTGAATGGGACTCGGTTTATCTATGATGAGGGGCGTAAAAATATTGCTATTGAAGTAAAAAATAATAGCGATAAAACCTATGGCGGTCAGGTTTGGGTTGATAATTTAAGTGGCAATGATGTTTTTTTTATACCTGCACCTAATTTGTTTAAAATTGCGGGTGAAGAAAAACAGTTAATCCGCTTACTTTATGTGAATGATATTTTACCCAAAGATAAAGAGTCTTTGTTTTGGTTAAATGTTCAGGAAATCCCCCCTATTGCTTCTGCTGATGAAGGTAACGTCCTCGCTGTTGCTTTGAATACGCAAGTGAAACTGATTTATCGCCCCAAAGTACTCGCTGAGGCCCGTGAAGATGCAGAGAAAAACCTCACGTATTCAGGATCTGTGTTGAAAAACCCAACACCCTATTATTTTGCATTGACTCAGGTGTTTGTGAATGGTCGTCCATTGGCTTTATCAAAAGAAATTGAGCAATCAATGAGTTTATTTCCCCCTTTCAGTGAAGTGAATTTACAGCAATCGTTATCTGGGAAAGTCACGGTTGAGGCCATTGATGATTACGGTGCTAGGCGTGTTATTGAGCTTCGTTAAGGACATTAGCATGAATAAAAAGTCTTATTATTTCATCGCATTAATGATTTTGCTTTTTTCACTCGATGCCTCTGCGGCAAGGTGTCGAAGCTTATCGTTGAAATATAACTTTCCAGCGCAAATTGATGTTACGAACAAAAAAGTCGGTGACCAACTCTATTCTTTTGGGAACCCTGGGGCGCCAATTACGTTTGCAGGGCAATGTCTACGAGCATCAAGTGGAGCAGGCAATACAACAGGCAACTTTATTTATATCGTTGATAAATTTGGAGCCTCTCCTAATGACTGTTCTTATGGAACTGTAGATAAAAACTCGGCGGATGGTTATTTAAGATTTCGTTCAACTGGAAGTTGTGGAAATACGGTTTGGTTATTACTGGCGGATTATAAAACAAGTGGAACAGGCTATACCAACTTAGCTGGGCCAGGTGGCAGTACAGACTCTGGTGTTGTCTATTTACAAAAGAAGCCACCCCCAGGAAAAACAACCGTTAACCCGACATATATGTTAACCCGAAATTTTTATTCACGAATTGGTGAAAACAGCCGGACATTACAAAAAGAAACCGTGGCTTTTAGTGCACCAACATCGATGACACTGATAAACAATGCCTCCTGTGCAGTTTCTGTCAACGATGTGGCTTTTGGAGAGCAAACAGCGAGTTCAGTAAGAGCGAATTCGATTGCCGCTAAAACAATCAATATTGCATTTACCTGTAATGCAGTACTTCCTGCATATACTTTAAGTTTTTCAGGTAGAGACGGCGTAAACAACGCAACGACAGGCATTATTAATGTAAAAGGGAATAGTTCGGTTGGTTATCAATTTACGTGGGGAAATAACACTGTGAAGCCAGTTAATAGTGCGGTGGTGATCAATGGCACGGCAATTACCCCTAATTCAAAACCCACAACCAATAACTTTACGATCCCAGTGACGGTAAAGCCTGTTGCTTTATCAACACAGCCTATTCCTGGGTTAGCGAACACCGCATTAACGATTAATGTGAAATTAAATTAAAAGGAGTGAATCATGATAAAGAAAACGTTATTTATTTTTCTTGGCTTTCTATTTTCTGTTTCTGCTAACGCGACCAGTTTTGCCTCTAATGTGACTGGCGGTACCGTAACATCAAATTTAAGTATGACCGTAAAAGCATCTTGTAGTGCTAGTGTTGCTGATGTGGCTTTTGGTGACCAAGCGGCGGGGGATATCAAAAAGGGAACTGTGGCAGATAAAGTAATGACATTAACAGTGACCTGCGATACAACGCTCGCAAATTATACGTTAGCGTTTACGGCCGCTGATGGCGTGAAAGATGTGGCTAATGGAATAATGAATACAAAAGGAAATTCAACGGTTGGATATCAATTAAAATGGGGAAGTTCTACGGTTAAGCCAGTCGATACCGCATTAGCGATTAATGGCACTGTGATTACGCCAACCACTAAGCCCACTGCGGCAAGTTTCAGTGTGCCAATTAAAGTAAAGCCTATCGCGTTGGGCGATGTTGTTTCTCCAGGGGCGGCAAATACGGCTTTGAATATTAAGCTGACATTTAATTAGTTAAGGGCAACTATGTTCAGGTCTATTTTGCTTGCTGGTTTCTTCATACTTAGTGCGCTACCAAGTTATGGTGAAGTGCCAAAGCAAACATCGATTGTTGGTGAAGCAATTCAATCGCAGTTTAGTATGAATGTGAGAATAGCGACTTGTTTACCTGCAACTGTAGATGATGTGAGTTTTGGATCTCTCGATGCTGCAACGATTTTATCGGGTGAAATTGAAGGGCATTCGATACTTTCATTAGATTGCTCAGGAACGATTAAGCCGCAGCGAATATCAATACGGTTTGAGCCAGCAAACCCCCATTTAACAATGGCTTCCTCGGGATATATTGGCTCAAAAAATACGACATTGGGTTACCTTGTTTCATGGGAAGATGACCAAGTCGGTACTGTTGGCTCGGGGGTTCCTATGGGGCAAGAGCTCTTTTTTAAAAAAATAGGCGCGTCTTTGATGAAGATAAAAATCAAAATAAAGCCTGTTGTACTACCGCTTGGAGGGCAGTCTATCAATTTAGGCAGTGGGAATACACATATTACAATTAAGATTAAATATATTTAATGTGGATAATAATATGAATAAAAAGATATCAGCTTCTTTAATTGCCACTATTCTGATTGGCTATTCACATTACGTTTTTTCTGATGAAGTGTTACCCGATACAATATTAAAGATTTCGCTCGATATCGTGAATATTACCTGCGACATTAATGATGGAAAGGGGTTTAACAAAATCGTTGATTTTAAAGTCATTAATGAAGGTGATTTATTGGCAGGAAAGCAACCTGCGGTAAAGACGCAGTTTATTGTTGATTGCCAGAAAAGTGGTTTTAAGCCCAGTCATATCGATATTAAGTTTCGCCCAGGTAGCCAAGGTGCCCTTAATAATGGGACGGGTGGTGAACTAAAAACAAACTTATCGGGTGTTGGTATTTATTTATCTTGGTTAGATGCCACCCCCATTGATTTATCAGGGACGAATACGCGATTTAGTGCGAATAACAATAATCAGTTTGATATTAGCTTTTATGCAAAGCCTTATGCTCAGGCTCAGAGTATTGAAAAAGGAGTGATGAAGAGTAGTGTAATCATCGATATGCTTTATAAATAAGATTAAGTTGAATGAAGTTTAACTAAAATATTTCATTCAACTTAATCATTAGAGTAGGAAAATTAAGGAACTGGTACCGCCTCACCCTTATAATTATCTAAAATAAATTTCTTCGTTTCATCGCTTTTCAGTGCAGCCATCAGTTTCGTAATTCGCGGGTCATTTTGGTTATCCTCACGCGTCACTACCACATTGGCAAATTTACTGTTAGCTGCAGGTTCGCTATAAATGACGTCTTTCGTTAAATCTAAACCGGCATTAATCGCAAAATGGCTATCAATAGAGGCAACATCGGCCTCGCCATTTTTATAAATTTGCGGCATTAATGGTGCATCATAAGTAAATAAAAACTGTAAGTTACGTGGGTTTTCAACAATATCGTCAATGGTTGCATCATCAGGGTCAATATCACTGCGTAATTTAATTAAACCTTCGTCTTGGTACAATTTTAGAATATGACCGTGTTGGGAAATATTGTTGCTGCTCAGTACTTTTGCTCCATTGGGTAAGTCTTGCAGGCTCTTGTGTTTTTGCGAAAAAAAGCGGTATGGGTGCATATGCACTGCGCCAACAGACACGAGTTTCCAATCTGGGTGGTCTGCCAATGTTTTATTTAAATATGGAACATGCTGGAAAAAGTTCGCATCTAATTCTTTGTCAGCCAATGCTTGGTTCGGAATAATGTAATCATTAAATACACGGATATCTAAATTAATTCCGTCTTTTTCGAGCTGTGGTTTAACGAACTCTAATATTTCCGCATGGGGTGTTGAAGATGCTCCAATTGTTAATTTATTGCTTTTTTCTTGTTGGTCTGGCTGGCAAGCAGTTAGTGCTAAACTGGTAATTAATAATGCCCCAAAACGTGTTAATAATGATAATTTCATACTGTTATTCCTAATTAGCTGAGTGTAGATAAAATTAATAATTCGTTGACCTAGGTTGATGTTATTAACGTTTATCAATCCACCGAACTAGGGTGTCTCCTATCACTTGAATACATAAAACAATGGCTAAAATCACTAATGTAGCGACCCAAACGACATCCATATGGCTGCGTTGGAATCCTTCTAAATAGGCCAAATTTCCTAACCCGCCCGCACCAATTGCACCTGCAACCGCGGTGCCTCCCACTAATGAAATCAGCGTAACCGTTAAGCCTGAAATCAAAGCAGGGGAAGACTCGGGTATCAATACATTAAAAATCAAGGTGTGCAGTTTTGCTCCCATAGACTGGCTAGCTTCAATAACCCCTTTATCGACCTCGCGTAAGGCAATTTCCACTAACCTTGCATAGAAAGCACTCGCTGAAATCACTAAGGCAGGAAGTGCCGCGTTAACCCCTAAAATAGTGCCAACGATCCATTTGGTTACAGGGAATAATAAAATGATTAAAATAATAAACGGCACAGCACGGAAGATATTCACAATAAAAGAAAGCACACGGTAAACCGCAATATTTTCTTTTTTACCCTCTTGTGCGGTTAAAAATAAAAAAGTACCAATTAAAATTCCCAACATGCCCGATAACGCACCAGAGACCAATGTCATATATAACGTATTGAGGGTTTCAATGCCCAAAACATGCAATTTTAAATAGGGTAAATAGCCACTAACCCAATGCTGTATTTCATCCATGACTAAATCACCTCAACAACGATATTTCTTTTATTTTTAAGATACTCAATGGCATCCGTTAATTTTTCAGTTTCAGGTAGAAATTGAAGATATAAAAAGCCAGTACCTTGGTTAAACGCCCCTTTAATCAATTTAATCGGCTCATTAAATTGAGAAATTAAGTCATACAACAAATAATGGCTCTGTTTTTCTTCATCTAAAACGACACGAATAATCGGGCCATCAGCCAATATTGCCTTTAAGTCTTCTGGGGTATCTGTCGCAACTTCACTTTGTGATAAAAACTGCCGTGTAATTGTATGTTGCGGGTCATGAAAGACTTGGCTAACGAGCCCTTCCTCAACAATACGGCCTTTATCAATGACAGCCACTTTATTGCAGATACTCTTGACGACCTGCATTTCGTGGGTAATTAGCACGATGGTGATATTCAGCTCGCGGTTAATACGTGCCAATAATTGCAAAATAGTTTGTGTGGTTTTTGGGTCTAGCGCCGACGTTGCTTCATCACACAATAAAACATCAGGGTTGTTGGCAAGGGCGCGTGCGATACCAACCCGTTGTTTTTGCCCTCCACTCAGCATGGATGGGTATTCATCAGCCTTATCGGTTAGCTCAACTAATGCCATTAATTCATCAACACGAGCTTTACGTTTCTTTTTATCGAACCCTGAAATTTGCAATGGAAATTCAATGTTCTCTCGCACTGTCCGTGACCACAGTAAATTAAAGTGCTGAAAAATCATGCCTATGGATTGGCGTATTTTTAAAACTGCTTTCTCATCGCTGTGGGTAATATTATGTTGCCCAACAATTATTTCACCGCTAGTAGTCTTTTCTAACCGATTTAGCAAGCGAATGAGGCTACTTTTGCCTGCACCGCTATAACCGATGATGCCAAAAATATCCCCAGCCGCAATATTGAGGTTGATGTTATCAACTGCTACGGTCTGTTTTTTATTACGGCTGTAGATCTTGCTGACATTCTTGAGTGTTATCACGCTGATCCCCTTGGATGAATTGGTTATATCATAGATCCAAAAATGGATATCTAGACGTCTATACCGCTAAAATAATCAGGAATGTGATGAATGTCAAATAAAAGATAGGGATGAGTTAGATGAAAATAGTCTAATCAATAGAAACGTTAATAATCATTGGATTATTATTTTTTTGATCGTTATTCAGAATAAGGATTATGGGATTAGGTTGAAATAGAAGAAGTTGAGGGAGTGATACTCCCCCAACCATTAAAAATTATTTCGAAAATCGATGGCCAATCAAATAGATAATCGAGGATGAAACTAACCCAGCAACGACAACGGAGAGTTCTGGAGCATAAGCATTCACGATTAACGCAATGCCAGAGGCGAGTATCCAAGAAACGAACGCTAAGGGCTGCCAATTTTTTGCTTCGTTATTTTTACGTTTGAGTACTAACTGATCCATGATGATAATGGCAGCGATTGGCGGCACAATTAAACCCAGTAAATTCAACCATGTTTGGAATGCATTCCAAATGCCTGTTACAGCAACGATGATCCCAATAACCCCCAGAATAATGGTTAAGGTTCTCATTTTACCTTTAGTAATATGAGACCAACCTACCGCACCATTGTACAAACAGTGAGTACAGCCAACGCCCAAGTTAACAAACACAAAAATAATCGCGAGTACGGAAAGCAGTGGGCTTGAATTTGCTAAAATAGTGATGAAATCACCCCCCGTGACTTCTGGGTGCATGACCACTCCAGTTGCCACAATAATTGCACCAATCACTTCCGCAAAAAATTTGGAAATCGGGAAGGCAGTAAAGGCAGCGAGAAAACCTTGTTTGCCATTTTTTGCCCAGCGAGTAAAGTCAGCCGTCATGGTGCCTGAATCTGTAAACGTGGAGAAAATCATGGTAACTGCAACACCAAAAGATAATGCTCCAGCACCTGCTAACGGTTGGTAATTGAGAATATCTGAAGAGCCACTTTTCATCGCAATGTAAACGGAGATTAACCCTAAAATCAAATACATTGGTGCTGCGATATACCCCAAAATGGCGAGGGCTTTAATGCCGATGAAGGTTGCGCCAACATATAGCACTCCACCTAAAATCGTCATCAGTAATAAGTCCTGCCCAAATGAGCGAAACATTGTATCACCCGTAAGGCCGACCATTAATGCAAACCAGCCGATAACAACAGTGGCAAGCAAACCTGAAACAGCGATATATCCACGCTGCCCAAAGGTTCTTTTTGCGGAGATCGCGAAATTTTCCCCGGTTTTCCCAGCTAAATAACTTAAAGATCCAATGACTAAACACAGTAATAAGTTACCCACTAAAATAGCGGTAACGCCCATTTTAAACCCTAACATGGCAGTGACGACGCCACCAATAACAGCACTGGTTAATACTAAAGGGAAGCTATACCAAACAGCAGAAACCGAGGCAAAACTTTTTCGGTGTTCGAGGGGAACGGGAACATGTTCATATTCGGAATCTAATAAAATATTATCTTTTTCTTTATTTGACATATTAGGTGAACCTCATTTTAATTAAAATTAATTGGAGTACCTATAAAAATTAATAATAAAATTTCTATAATTTAAATTTTATGGATATGAATTAATTCGCTAAAAAAAGAAAATAAACCCCATGGTGAATAAATTGCTTTATTAACCTGTAATTAATTGATTTTTTTTGGTTCGTTTTATGGTGTGGCAAGCATAGCAATAGTTAGTACAGAATAGAATCCATTTAAAAAGTATTCATCAATAGGGTGGATGATTGTTGATTTGTTTTCAATAAAGGTGTTTTAATGTGATTGCACGCATCGTTAATGAGTGAATTAATGTTGTTTTTAGATGATATTTAAAAATTAAAAATATATTTTTATATTTCTATTAAAAAATAAATTTAAATTTGTGATTTCAATCAAATTGAATGTTTTATATTTGTTAAAATATTATTTATATAAATATAATAGATTTATTAAGTTGTCATTTTCCATTCACAAAACCTTCATCAATCTGACGTATTACCCCCGTAGCATCATCGGCAACGATTAAGTCCCAAAGAGGATACCAAGATGATGCAACAGGCTCTCTCTTCATCGAGTGAGTGCTCGACTATTTTGCCTTTCAGGCAAACGGCGAGCGACTTACCCATGATCGCAATACAAAATCTATCACAGGCTTTTTCACAACAATATGTGCTTAATGGCATCGACTTAACGGTGGAAAAAGGCACGGTTTTAGCACTACTGGGGCCATCTGGCTGCGGCAAAAGTACCTTGCTCAAACTGTTAGCAGGCTTATTGCAGCCCACTGATGGCACTATCCAATTTTCGGGCAATATCGTCGCAAGTGCTCACCACCTCGTCCCCCCAGAGAAACGCAACCTCGGCATGGTATTCCAAGATTATGCTTTATGGCCGCATATGACCGTTGCGCAGAATGTTGCATTTCCTTTGAGAATGCGGGGAGTGGGTCGCCAGCAGATTGAAGCTCGCGTAGTTCAGGCCCTTGAGCGTGTTGGATTAATGGATTTTGCCAAGCGAAAACCCGCGGATTTGTCTGGCGGGCAGCAGCAGCGCGTCGCATTGGCTCGAGCCATTATTGCTGAACCTGAAATTTTGTTATTCGATGAACCTCTTTCCAACCTCGATATTGCCCTGCGCCAATCTCTTTGTGAAGAAATGGCGCAATTGCTGAGGACACTGGAAATTACTGCGGTGTATGTCACTCACGATCCCGCGGAAGCCAATACGTTAGCACACCAAATCGCCCATATGCGAAATGGCAAAATTGACCGTTTGACGACCTTATGAAGAGAGAAATTCCATGCAAAAGTTAACCGCAAAACACGTTTTTTCACTAAAGGGTATTACCATGAGCCTTAGCCTTTCCTGTGCACTGTTTTCTGTTTCAACGCAAGCCATTACTGTGTATACCGCGGGGCCTGGCGCGATGGCAAAACAACTGGCCGCAGGGTTTGAAAAACAAACAGGCACGAAGGTGGATGTATTTCAGGCCACAACGGGCAAAGTGATGGCTAGGCTTGAGGCCGAACAAGCAAACCCGCGTGCGGATGTGCTGATTTCCGCTTCATGGGATACCGCCGTTGATTTACAACAAAAAAACTGGTTGTTGGCCTATGAAAGTCCAAATGCACAGCAAGTGCCTGCGCGATTTAAAACCCCTTATTATGTCGCCCAAGGGATTTCAGCTCTTGGTATTGTGTGGAACAGTAAAAGCGGCACGCCAAAACCAACGGATTGGCAAGATTTAGCACAGCCTGTATTTAAGGATAAAGTGACGATGCCAGACCCAGCATTATCCGGGGCATCACTGGATTTAGTCTTGGGTTTACAAAATGCAAAAAAAGAGGCTGCATGGTCACTTTTTGCTGATTTAAAAGCCAATGGAATGGTGATTTCGGGGCCAAACGCACAAGCGCTCACCCCAGTACTACAAGGGGCGAAAGCCGCTGTATTTGGTGCGGTAGATTACGTGGCTTATGGCAGCATTGCCAATGGTGAATCCATTGAAGTTATTTTCCCCAGTAGCGGTACCGCGATAGCCCCGCGACCAATGATGATTTTAAAAAGCAGTAAACAGCCTGATGAAGCGAAAGCGTTTATTGACTACGTGCTGTCAGCTGAGGGCCAAGAGATCGTCGCCAATGCATGGTTGATGCCTGCTCGAGCGGATATTGCAGGGAAACGTCCTGATTTCTCGACACTGACATTATTGCCAGAAGCCACAACAGATAGCGCAGAGCGTAGTGATGTTCTCTCTCGTTTAAGCGCCTTGTTCCGTTAGTTTTCTCGGCAATAATTAGCAAACCGCTGGGTAGGCCTCTTACCCAGCAGGAGTGTTGTTTCTAATGATAAAAATTCGTTTCCTCCCTTTAATCATCATTATTGCACTCGCCATTTTAGTGGTGATCCCTCTGTGCTTTATTGTGCTACAGGCGCTGTTTCCACAACTCGGACAAGGGCTATTTTCCCAACCGTTCGCGCCGATTATTCATTTAATTAATGAGCCTGAGTTACCCGAGCTACTACAAAACACATTATTGCTCGGCGTCGGCGTTGCACTCATTAGTGCGGTAATTGCGATCCCTTTAGGGGCGTTGCGAGGCTTATTTAATTTGCCGTTTGCCAAGACTTGGGATTTACTTTTTCTGATCCCATTTTTGATCCCACCCTATATTGCAGGGTTATCATGGATGTTGACATTGCAGCCGAATGGGTATTCCCAACAGTTGTTTGGTGTTAGCCCAGGAAGCGCGATATTTTCCTTAGGTGGTATGATGGGAATTATGGCGCTGAATTTATTTCCTGTGCTGTACTTTGCCGTTTCACGCAGTATGGCGGCAAATGGTAACCGTCTTGCTGATGTGGCTCGAGTTCATGGCGCACCGCCTTGGCAGGCCTTTTTCAGGATTACCTTTCCGTTATCCTTACCGTCAATAGCGGCTGGGTTATTGTTGGTGTTTACCTTAGCGATTGAAGAATATGGCATCCCTGCTGCAATAGGCGCACCGAATGGTATTCGTGTATTAACAACGGATATTGAACAGCGTTTAGCGGATTGGCCGATTGATTTACCTGGTGCGGCGTCGTTATCGTTGATTTTGGCGAGTGTGGCTATTTTTGCTTATACGCTACAACGTTCTATTGTTTCGGGGAAAAATGTGGCGACGACGACAGGGAAAGCCGCGGCGTTGGTGACACGCTCTCTTGGGGTATGGCGTTGGCCTGTTGTCGGGGTATTTGCAGTGGTGAGCTTTTTAGCCGTCGGGATGCCGCTACTGGCAATGTTTGGTACCGCATTTTCATCGACGGTCTCAGGCGGTTTAGCATGGGATAATTTAACCTTAAGGCATTTCTCTGGTTTGGTTGACTCCCAAGCGGAAGCGCTAGATGCGTTATTAACCAGTGTGTCATTAGCCAGCGCAACAGCGATATTAACGGGGGTTTTAGGGTTTTTATCTGCGTGGCTGGTGGTTTCTCAACGTATCCGTGGGGCTGTTATCATTGATGCCTTGTCTTTATTACCCATTTCCATTCCAGGGATAGTGATTGCTGTAGGGATGATTTTGGCGTGGAATCAGCCTTTCTGGCCTGTCACGCCATACCATACTTGGGGCATTTTATTGCTTGCTTACAGTTGTTTGTTGTTGCCATATCCCGTGCGGTATTGCAGCGCAGCGCTAACACAAATTGGTGGTAGTTTAGCGGATGCCGCGCGAGTACACGGCGCATCTGCAATAACGACATTGCGTTTGGTGCTGTTCCCATTAGTGTTGCCAAGCTTATTGGCCGCGATGATGTTGGTATTTGCCGTGGCATCGAGGGAACTCGTTTCCTCACTTTTACTCGCTCCCGCAGGAATGCAGACGGTATCTATCTTTGTGTGGCGGCAGTTTGAGCAAGGCTCCATCGGCAGCGGCATGGCGATGGCCTGCATCGCAGTGTTGATCAGTTTAAGTTTGATGCTGTGCGCACAATGGATACAGGGGCGGTATCAAAAATAAAGATGAATAAATTTTTTAATTGATATTTCTTCATTTACATTAAATTAATAACTAAATGAAAATATAACACTTAGCATTAATATCAATGCTAAGTGTTTATTTCTATGTGAAATTATTATTCTGTGATGTAAATCGCTATTGTTATAAAGAGTGTTTTAGATAAAAAATTCCTACGGAATTGTAACTCGGGCATTATTAAATATTACTAACAATTCAGGAAGTGATTATATGATTATCTCTTTGATTCTACGTGTAAATTTTATATATTAAAGTGGTTTTCTAGCTTCATAAGTTAGCAACTAACTCTATTTTTAAATCTTGATTTTTCACATGAATAAAAACATCAAATTAATATATTCAGATCACAAAATGTATATTTTCGTGATAAATCGCTAGATCTTCTTATTATTCACTGATTTAATAGTTCAGTTAATATTAAATAAGAATAAATATTGCATTAATCTATGAATAATATTGTTATTGCGAGGTCTTCTTGAGAGCGTCACTGAAAAAATTACTTTCTGATACTATCATATATAGATATAGCTTACCCAATGAAAAGGCTAATTTAGAATCGATTAATATCAGTACGTTAAGTGATGATACTTATGAGTGTATTAGTGATAGTCAACTTTCAGATATAATTTATAATTCAATAATTGATTATTCTTTTAATACATTTGATATGAATAATACAAGTTTAGAACACTTACTGAGCATCGCTTTGAAAACCAAAATAAAATATGAGGAATCGCAACAGGAAGATACAAAAATAAAATATGGGTTCTATGGCGAGGTTCTTTTATATTTGCTCTTGTACTGTCGTTATGATGCAAAACCTCTTATATCCCGAGGCTACTTTTATAACCCTTTAGAAAATTCTGAAACTAAAGGCTATGACTCTTATCATTTAGTTGAAAATGATGGGTGCATTGAACTGTGGTTTGGTGAGGTAAAATTTAGAAGTTCACTAAGCCAGTGCTCTGAGTCCGCGATTAGCGGACTAGCTAAGGCATTCTCGGATAAATATTTAGAAAAAAATATTTTAGCTATGGTTAATCATCAAAATAATTTTGAATTGAAAGGTAGTAAAATAGAAGATGTTATTAATTCTTGGATGACATTACCAGATATCAAAATCATCGATGAGATAAAAAAATATAATATGAAGTTAGTGTACCCTATATTTTTTATTTATCCTGAAAGCTCTGATTCGTTTGAAGATAAAATAAGAAATAGTGTTAAGCATATAAATGAAAAATATACATCTATAGAAAATGGTTTATCTATTGAACTTGATTTTTTCTTTGTGCTACTACCTGTAGGTGATGTTAAAAAGATAAAAGAGGATGTTATTAAATGGATAGAATTAAAGAAGCCTCTTATATTATAAAGGCTATAAATGATTTTAAAAATAAAAAAATTAGTGAGCCGGATTTCATTAGTGAGGTGTGTGGTTATTTTGATAAGGTGAAAAAACTTGATTTGACCATTTCTGATATGAAGTTTTTAAAATACATTTCCAACTTATGTGGTGTTCCACATTATTATGATCTTTTATTTAGTAAATTTGGTCAAGTGAATAGTTTTGTGAGTTACAATCTGGATACTTTGTCTGCAAATATATATGAAAGTACTTTACATATTGATGAAAATATAAAAATACATGAATATCAAAAAAGGGTTTTAAGTAAGTTTACAGTAGGTAGAGAGAACAGATTTTTTCTATCAGCAACTACTTCATTTGGAAAAACTTTTTTAATATATGAAGTGATAAAGAAAATGGGATATAAAAATATTGTTCTTATATTCCCTACCATTGCGTTATTATCCGAAAACTATGAGAGATTAGTTTTATCTTCGATGTATAGCTACTTTAAAGATAATTTTTCAATTCATACACTAAGTGATATGAATAAGATTAGCGAACGTAATATATTTATATTTACACCAGAAAGATATCTTTCATTTATTGATAAGCAAAAAGAAGTGAATTTAGACTTTGTATTTGTTGATGAAATTTATAAAATTGATAATGAATTTATGATTGATGCTACGAATGTAGAGAATGAAAGAGATACAGCTTATAGAGTTGCTTTACAGAGTTTATTAGCAAAATGCCAAGACATTTTTCTTGTGGGACCTTATATTGATTTTCCAAGTAAGTTTAATATAGATGCAAATCAGTCGTTTAATATTTTTTTAGAAAAAAAACGTTTTGAACTCATTGATTATAATAAGTATGAGATTGTAAATAAAAAACACCTAGTTATTGAAAATAAAAAAAACAGGATTGATTCAGAATTGACCATTGACTTAAAAGGGTTTTCTGGATTAAAGAGAAATGCTAAAATTAGTAAAATTGTAAAAGATATAAGAAAGATAAATGAAAATGTAATTCTTTACTCTAAAGGACCAGGTTTTGCAGAAAGTTATGCTAAAGGAATTATTGAGAATGGAAATGAAATAAAATTAAATGAAGAGCTTAATCTGTTTATTTCTCATTTATCTAATAGTTATAAATATAGTGATTGGATAATAATTAAAGCGTTAAAGCAAAAGGTCGGAATCCATCATGGTTTAGTTCCTAAGTATATTCAAAAAGAAATTGTTGATTTTTTTAATAAAGGATATCTGGATGTTTTAGTTAGTACAACAACCATTACTGAAGGAGTAAATACATCAGCTAAAAATTTACTGGTTTTAAATTCTACTAAAGGAAATAAAGATTTAAAAAAATTTGATGCAAAAAATGTAGCAGGGAGAGCTGGTAGATTTCTTTACCATTATAGTGGTAGGGTTTTAATTTTAGATAAAAAATTCATTGAGATATTAAATAGCGATAATGATGATATAAAGCACAAAAATTTTGATAGTACATCAGTTAAAAATGAAGTGGATTATTTTATAACTGATGATGATTACCTTAATAGTACAGATATAGCTGAAAGAGAACGAATTTTATTGGAGCAAAAAGAAAGAAATATTCCTGATGAAATAATGTCTATGTATAAAGTGATTTCTCATAGTGATAAGTTTATATTGCATGATAATATCCTTTTGTTATCGCCAGAAAAGCACCTAATGATAAATAAGTTAATATCAATGATAAATAAAGGCGTGTCAATTGACTATGATGGATTGCAAGTTGTATTTGAAGTAATAAAGCCAATAGTGAAAAATAATGATCTTTTCTTTTTGTTAGATAATGAAACTAAACTAAAAAAAGGAATAAATGCTGGGAAGTACTATTGTACTTTAGTTTACTCATTGTCAGCTTATCTTTCTGAGGGTTTTGGTGGGGTAGTGTCTTACTATTTAAAAAGAAATAAAAAAATCAAAAAAGATGAATTTGGAAATGAAGTTTTAGAAAAATATACCATTGATGAAGCAATAAGATTATCATCTAAATTTATATTTAGTACACTTAAGTATCAGCTGGTTAAGTATCTCGGAGTTTTTAATGTAATGTATAAATATTATCGTTCTATAACTGAAAATATAAATTTTTCAGATGTTTTTGGAATTGAAAAGTTGCTAGTTAAATTGGAATATAATGCCATATCTGAGAAAGGTAGGCTAGCTAGTGATTATGGTGTGCCAAGTAAAATTATTGAGTTTTACGATAATGGAGAATCAAAGAAAGGAATTCGAGATTTTGATGACTATGAAAAAACTAAGTTTCTACTGATTGAGTCAATACTTTCAGAGAATATTAAGTTCAGTAAATAATGTTTCAATATTAAAGGCTAAACTCTAGTGGCTAAAATTTAGTACTAGAGTTTATGTATTACCTTTTAAACTAGTTCAACTACCCAATATCACTCGCATCGTGGCGTTCGCGTACTTGTTGTGCGGGATCGCCTTGTAAGCGATTGACGCGGCGGCCGCGTTGTACTGCAGGGCGTGCATAAACTTCATCTGCCCAGCGAATGACATTTTTGTACTCATGCACTGATAAAAACTCGGCGGCGTCATATAGCCAGCCTTTGACTAAGGCGCCATACCACGGCCAAATGGCGATATCAGCGATAGTGTAGTTATCACCTGCCACGTATTTATTGTCTGCTAGGCGTTTGTCTAACACGTCAAGCTGGCGCTTGGTTTCCATGGCAAATCGATTGATTGGGTATTCGTATTTTTCAGGGGCATAGGCGTAAAAATGACCGAAACCGCCTCCCGCAAAGGGGGCTGAGCCCATCTGCCAAAATAACCACGATAATGTTTCGGCGCGCTCAGGTTGTGTGGTAGGTAAAAAGGCAGAAAATTTTTCCGCCAAATAGGTAAGAATTGAACCTGACTCGAACACGCGGATAGGTTCTTTACCACTTCTGTCGACTAATGCAGGGATTTTTGAATTCGGGTTGATATCCACAAACCCAGAACTAAATTGGTCACCTTCACCAATATTAATCAACCAAGCATCATATTCGGCTTCTTGAATACCCAGCGCTAACAGCTCCTCAAGCATAATTGTCACTTTTTGCCCGTTAGGTGTGCCTAGTGAATAGAGCTGTAGTGGGTGCTTACCAATTGGAAGTTCTTTTTCGTGTGTGGCACCAGAAACAGGGCGGTTAATATTGGCAAATTTGCCGCCATTGCCTTGCTGCCATTGCCATACTTTTGGTGGAATATACGGTGTGTCTGCCATTGATTATCTCCTTAATTATTTCGAAGAATTTGATTCAATAATCCCATTGCTAATGGTTCCACTGTAGCAAGCCATTGCCAATTCGCCAGCTTTTTTATCGATTTTTAGGTGTGATCAGGTTGTGAACTGTGCAGCGTGCATGAACTCCATCTTTAAACAGAATGGTTTTTTTGCATAAAATTTGATTGGTGAAATTACGCTGGTGTTGTTAATGCGCACAACGAGTCAGTAAAAAAATCGCCCTTAAGCTGAGATAGCTTAAGTGTTAAGTTGATAACTAAAGGTAAATATTTATCTCGGCAATCAAAAAAACACCTTTAATTGACACTTAAGCGAAAAATATTTAACAAACGAATTGTGCAAATAACTAATCCAATTAAAAAAAGGATGTGAACAATATGTGAACATTGGCACTAATTTCGTAGGGGGCATTTTATACATTGAATACCAATAAGAGATATCCGTTGGTTGGAGTGCGCCCATGTTTGCATCAAATTCAAATATCTATCAAAGCCTATTAAATAGGGCAAACACGCAGCCTGATGCTGTCGCTATTGTTTTTGAAGAGCAGCATTGGCGTTATCGCCAGTTATTGGTGAAGGTCAACCAAACGATGTTTTGGCTAACATCGACCCTACAATTGCGAAAAGGCGACCGTATTATTTTGGGGTGGGGAAACACCATAGAGTTTTGCCAGCTATTTTATGCGGCGGTGGGGCTGGGTATTCAGGTTATTCCATTAAGCACCAAAATGAAGGAGTTTGAGGGCAAAGAGCATCTTTCACGTATTAATGCAGATGCCATTTTTTGGGATGATACCTACCAGCCATGGTTGGGGGACTTTAATGTGAAAGGTATCAGCCTTTCTCAATGGAAAGCATTAACACTGACGGATGAAATGACGTTTGTGAATCATGTTAATGAAGAAGACCCCGCCGTCATTATTTTTACATCAGGGACAACAGGGGCACCAAAAGGTGCAGTCATTACGCATAAAAATATTTTGTCAGCGGTTTATGCTTATCAACAAACATTAAAATTAACTGAAAATGATAAAACGATATTAGCCGTACCGATTTACCATATTACTGGGCTATCGGCTATTTTGGCATTATTTATTCATATTGGTGGAACTATTTTTCTACATCAAAAATTTAATGCTAAAGAAATGATTTCAACAATTGCGAAAGAAAAAATTACTTTTTTACATGGCTCGCCGACAGTTTTCATTTTATTAGTTCAAAAGATAAAAGAAAATAAAAGCATTAATTTAGAAAGATTTAATTCGTTGAAAATGATTGCCTGCGGTGCAGGGCATTTAAATGAAGGAACGATTAAAGAGCTATCTTATATTTTTGCAAAAACATCAATTCATTCTATATATGGTTTAACGGAAACATCGTCCCCTGCAACGGTATATTTAGATGATATTCGAAACAGCCCGAAAAAAGCCAGTTCAGGCACACCAGTTCCAGGGCTGAAAGTTTCGATTAGAAGTGAAAAGGGTGAAGAAAAACAGGTAAATGAAACTGGGAATATTTGGGTTAAAGGGGATGTTGTCATCCAGCGTTATTGGCCTGATAGCCCTGCAAATACCACGTCGTTTCAGGATGGGTGGTTCTTTACTGGGGATATTGGTTATCTGGATGAAGACGGCTTTCTTTATATTCAAGATAGAATTAAAGATATGATTAATCGAGGTGGGGAAAAAATTTATTCTATCGAAGTTGAAGATTTAATTTCCAATTACCCTGGTGTCAATGAAGTCGCCGTTATTCCAGTAGAAAGCCCAATTTATGGTGAAGAACCGATAGCGTTTATTATTCCAGAAAGCCAAGTGTGTTTAACCAGTAAAGAAATTATGGAATGGCTAAAAGAACGGATACCTAATTATAAAGTCCCTGTAAAAATTATGTTTACCCGTAATTTCCCAAGAACATGGAATGGGAAAATAAGTAAGAAAGATTTAAAACAGCGATATTATTCTTTAAATAGCTAACAGCTAATTCTTTTTTAATTTATCAAATAAAGGGCTATGAAATATTAGCCTTTAGGTAGGTTTTATCATGAATAATAAGTTTATCTCTAAACAAGAAGCCGCTGAATTAATTAATGATGGCGATACAATTTGTACTGTGGGAATGACATTAACCAGCGCAGCTGAGTCTATTTTGTCTGCCATTGAACAGCGTTTTTTATCAGAAGGTTCGCCAAAACAATTAACGTTAGTGCATGCGGCAGGGCAATGTAACCGTATTCGCGGCAATCAACATTTTGCACATCAAGGCATGGTGAAACGTATTATTGGCTCTCACTGGGGATTAGCGCCGCGTTGGATGCAGATGATCAACGACAATGAAGTTGAGGCCTACTGCTTACCTCAAGGGCAAATGGTGCATTTGTATGGCGCGATGGCAGCAGGTCTTCCTGGTCGTTTATCCAAAGTCGGTTTAGGGACATTTATTGACCCTGATTTAGAAGGCGGCCGAATGAATGCTAAAACGCTAGCACTGCCACCGCTGGTCGAAAAAGTGAGTTTTAAAGGGGAAGATTGGTTGTGGTACCCCGAAATTCCGCTGGATGTTGTGGTGATCCGCGGTACGCATGCAGACAGCAAAGGCAACCTGACCACTGATGAAGAAGCCATGTCGTTGGAAGTGTTGCATGCGGTTTTAGCGGCAAAACGCTTCGGTGGGAAAGTCATTGCTCAGGTGAAGTATTGCGTGGAAGAAGGCACTTTGCACCCGAAACGCGTTACTGTTCCTGCCAGTTTTATTGACCACATTGTGATTTGTGATAACCCAGAAGAAGACCACCGCCAGTCTTCAAGTTGGTTCTTTGACCCAACACTGTGCGGTGATATCCGCACGCCTGTACAGCAAACCACACCATTGCCGCTCGATATTCGCAAGTTGATCGGGCGTATCGCCTGTCGTTACCTCACTGAAAACTGTGTGATTAACTTAGGGACAGGGATCCCGAATGATGTGATCGGTTCAATCATTCAAGAGGAAGAGGCCACGAAATGCGTGGATATCACTGTGGAATCTGGCATTTGGGGCGGAGTTCAAGCGGGGGGGATTGATTTTGGTATTGGCCGCAACCTGTCTGCGATGATCAGCCACCAAGATCAGATGCTTTACTACAACGGGGCGGGGGTAGATATCACCTATATGGGCGCAGGGGAAATGGATGCCAGCGGCCATGTGAATGCCACTTTACTTGGCAATATTTGCCCAGGAGCAGGTGGGTTTATTGATATCACACAAAATGCCCGCCATGTGGTTTTTTGCTCAACATTTACTGCGAAAGGGTTAGATATCCACTGTGAAAACGGGCAGTTAAAGATTACCCGTGAAGGGGATATTCGTAAGTTGGTGAATAACGTTAGGCAGATTTCTTGGAACGCAGATGTGGCACGCCAGATTAACCAAACCATGCATTTTGTCACGGAGCGTGCGGTATTTACCTTGGGTGGAAAAGTGCCTGTATTGGTTGAAATCGCACCAGGGATTGACATTGAGCGTGACATTCTTGCCCATATGGATTTCGTGCCAGAAATCTCCCCTGATTTGAAAGTGATGTCCTCTTCATTATTTGAAGAAGCGCCTTTTGGTTTGGTTTCGTATTTATAGTTTCAATATTAAAGAGGAATTTATTTATGTTAGTCAAAGACAAAGTTGCCATCGTCACGGGCTCAGCAAGAGGTATTGGTTTTGCTATTGCACAGGTACTGGCAGAAGAAGGTGCAAAAGTGGTGATTTCCGACCTCGCGATGTCCTCTGGTGAAGAAAGCGCAAAACAGCTACAGGATCAAGGCTTTGAAGCCGTGTTTATTCCGTGTGATATTTCCAAACGCGAGCAAGTAAATGCACTCTTTTCACAAGCTAAAGAACACTTTGGCGCCATTGACGTGATTGTCAATAACGCAGGGATCAACCGTGATGGCATGCTGCATAAGTTAAGTGACGACGATTGGGATAAGGTTATCGACATTAACTTGAAAGGCACGTTTAACTGTATGCAAGAAGCAGCAAAATTGATGCGCGAGCAAGGAAGTGGTCGCATTGTGAATATCTCTTCCGCAAGCTGGTTAGGAAATGTGGGGCAAGCTAACTATGCAGCCTCAAAAGCAGGGGTTATCGGCTTAACGAAAACCGCTTGTCGCGAATTGGCGCGTAAAGGCGTCACCGTCAATGCTATCTGCCCTGGGTTTATTGATACTGACATGACCCGGGGTGTGCCTGAAAAAGTGTGGGACATCATGATCAGCAAAATCCCTGCGGGCTTTGCGGGTGACCCACGAGACGTTGGGCAATGTGTGGCGTTCTTAGCGTCAGACAAAGCGCGCTATATCAATGGCGAAGTGATTAACGTTGGCGGCGGTATGGTGCTGTAGGAGAACAGAATGAAAAATGCAAATGATATTGTGATTGTCAGTGGTGTGAGAACGGCGATTGGTACCATGGGTGGCAGTTTTGCGAACACGCACCAACACGATTTAGGGGCTGAAGTGATCCGCGAAGCCGTAAAACGTGCAGGGATCGCACCAGAAGATGTGGATGAAGTGATTGTCGGAAACGTGGGGCAAATCGCAGAAAGCGGTTTTATTGCGCGGATCTGTCAACTACGTGCTGGCTTACCAAAAGAAACTACCGCTTATTCTGTTAACCGCCAATGTGGCTCGGGGCTACAGGCACTGGCAGATGGCATGATGTTGTTGCAAACAGGGCAGTCGAATGTGGTTGTGGCATGCGGAACGGAAAACATGACCATGCTGCCGTACTACTTGCGTAAAGCGCGTTATGGCTACCGCATGGGCAATGATGTTTTAGAAGATGGATTGACGTCGATTTTAACTTGGCCTGAAGGCCCATACCACAACGGGATGACGGCGGAAAATGTCGCAGAGCAATTTAATATTTCCCGTGAGGAAATGGACGATTTTGCCTGGGATAGTCAGCAAAAAGCGCTGAAAGCCATCGAAGCAGGTTACTTTAAAGATCAAATCCTGCCGATGGAAATTCAAGAAGGGCGTAAAGGGACACGTATTTTCGATACAGATGAACACCCACGAGATACGCCAAGGGAAAAACTGGCAAAATTACGCCCTGCATTTAAAGCGGATGGTGTGATTACTGCAGCTAACTCTTCAGGGATTAATGATGGTGCAGCGGCATTAGTGATGATGCGCCGCGAAGAAGCGGAAAAACGTGGTTTGAAGCCACGGATGAAAGTGGTGGATTGGGCGGTTGCAGGATGTGAAGCCGCCATTATGGGGTTCGGTCCCGCACCTGCGACACGCCGCTTGATGGAAAAAATAAAGATGGATGTCAAAGACATTGATCTCATTGAGTTAAATGAAGCTTTTGCCGCTCAGGCGATAGCAGTTATGAATGATTTGTCATTAGATAGTTCACGAGTCAATGTGAATGGCGGCGCGATTGCACTGGGTCACCCCGTTGGGGCGAGTGGGGCGATTTTACCCGTTAAGTTAATGTATGAAATGGAACGCCGTCAGGTTACTACAGGGTTAGTGACGATGTGTATCGGTGGTGGTCAAGGGATATCAATGTTGTTCGAAAGAGAATAAGAAATACCGCAAGTAAAAAGCCCGACGTGGGGCGTCGGGCTGTTGCTGAGGTAATAACAACAGGTAGGGGAATGTAAGAAAGCACCAAGCCTGTTTCACTGCAACATGAGGATCTTATCTATGTTTTCTACAAATGCAAAGTTAGATTATGCAGCACAGGGTAAAAAGACCAACGCAAAGATATATCGCAACCTGATGCCGTTATTGATTTTGGCTTATATTATTAGCTTTATTGACCGCACGAATATCGGGATGGCAAAACATGCGATGTCGATAGACCTCGGATTATCTGCCACGGCATTCGGGATCGGCGCGGGGTTATTTTTCCTGACCTATTCAATTCTTGAGATCCCAAGTAACCTGATCATGGAAAAAGTGGGTGCGCGCTTTTGGATCACGCGGATCATGATCACGTGGGGGTTATTGTCTGCCGCAATGGCATTCGTTACAGGGCCTACGTCTTTTTATATTCTGCGCCTATTATTAGGGGCAGCAGAAGCGGGGTTATACCCTGGTGTGATCCTGTATATGACCTACTGGTTTAGCCAAGAAGAACGGGCTAAAGCAACAGGGTTATTCTTATTAGGGGTGTGTCTTGCCAATATCATTGGTGCACCATTGAGTGGTTTATTGTTAAGCATGGATGGGCTATTAGGTTTCCATGGTTGGCAATGGATGTTTGTGATTGAAGGTTTACCTGCGGTTATTTTGGCTTTTGTCGTGTGGTTTGTTTTACCGAATAAACCAGAAGACGCAAAATGGTTAGATGAAGACGATCGGAATTATATTAAATATAAACACGAGCAAGACCAAAACAGCATTAGCGTCAGTAATAACAAATTCTCACTTAAGGCGGCATTTAAAAATAAAGCGTTTATGATGATTGTCGCGATTTATTTTACGCACCAATTCTCTGTATACGGCTTAAGTTATTTTTTACCAACGATTATTGGTGAATACGGTAAATTAACGCCAATTCAAATAGGCTTATTAACGGCAATTCCTTGGATTTCAGCGGCTATTGGCGGCATTTTTGTGGCAAGAAAAGCGAATACTCCGCGTCGTTCGTCCCGCATTTTAATTTCGGGTTATGCAGTGATGGCTGTTGGATTGGTGATTGGGGCACTTGGCGGGCCAGTGGTTGGGCTAATCGGCTTTTGCTTAACTGCCTTTATGTTCTTTGTTGTGCAATCTATTATTTTCTCACTTCCACCAACGTATATGAGTGGTAGTATGCTGGCAGGGAGTTTGGCCTTACTGAACTGTTTAGGGTTATTTGGCGGTTTCTTAGGACCATTTATTTTAGGTTTCTTTGAAGATTACACAGGCACTGCCACCTCTGGATTATGGTTTGGTGTTGGCTTGTTGGTTATCGGAACACTTATCGCTTCGCGAGTGAACACCAACGGTATGAGCAACAGCGAGAAAGTAAAAACGCCAACATCGGTACAAGCAAAATAACGCAACATCGCCATTTACAATAGGAAAGCCTACATGAAAATTGTTATCGCACTTGATTCCTTTAAAGGAAGTTGCTCAGCACAGCAGGCATGCCAAGCAGTTGCTGAGGGTTTCAAGCGTGTATCCTCCGATTTGGATATGACGTTATTGCCAATATCTGATGGCGGAGAAGGCCTGTTGGAGTCACTAGAGCATAGTCCAGTTTTATCTGGTGTAACGCCTTACATATTGACGTGTACAGGGCCTTATGGCAGCCAAGTTGATGCACGGCTGTTGGTGCTGGACGGAAAAACCGCTTTTATTGAAATGGCACAATGCAGTGGCCTAGAGCTTGTCAAACCTGAATTTCGCCATGTAGAAAAAGCCTCAACATACGGTTTGGGGGAAATGGTGAAATATGCCCTCGACTTGGGGTGCAACCGCATTATTCTTGGTATAGGTGGAAGTGCAACAAACGATGGCGGGGCGGGCTTTGCGCAAGCACTTGGCGCACAATTTTACGATAAAAACCATCAACTGATTAGCTCGCCAATAAATGGTGAGAACCTTATTAATATCGCAAAAATTGACTTGGATAAGTTTGATCCTCGTGCTGCGGCCGTTGAATTTAACGTATCTTGTGATGTGGAAAATCCGCTGCTCGGCAAAAATGGAGCAACGTATATTTATGGCCCACAAAAAGGGGCTGATAAAACTGTACTAGACCAGCTGGAAGCAAGTATGACGCATTATGCACAATTAATGTCGAGCACCTTAGGGAAAGATGTCTCATCAGAAGCGGGAAGTGGCGCGGCTGGTGGACTCGGTGCAGGATTGCGTTGGTTTGTCGATGCTAAGCTCGAAAAAGGGATTGACCTTGTTCTCGGGTTATTGGGTGCAGAGGCTTATATTCAACAAGCAGACTTAGTGATTGTTGGAGAGGGGCGGATGGACAGCCAAAGTGCCAACGGTAAAGCACCCGTCGGTGTCGCCCGTATGGCAAGCCGCTTTGGTGTGCCGACAATCGCCTTATGCGGTGGATACAGTGAGGATAGTCGAATTTTGTATCAACACGGGATTACGGCGATGTGGTCACTTTGCCCTGGACCTGTTTCTTTAGAGCAAGCGATGGTTAATGGAGAGCGTTACCTAGTGGATACCGCTGAAAACTTACTAAGAACAGTATTAGCAAGCCAAAAAATTTAATAAAACAATAAGATGAGGCGGTAATATGCTACTGACTGAAAAATTAGCTAATGATATTGTCACGCGTGCGATGGGGATCATCCACCACAACGTCAATGTGATTAACAGTCAGGGGATGATTATCGCTTCAGGTGAAAAAAAACGTATTGGTGAAACACATGAAGCCGCAGTGGAGGTGATCCGCTGCGGCAAACGGATCACGATTTACAATGAAAATGAAGCCCGTGCTTATTCTAATGTAGCCCCAGGAATCAATCATCCGATTATTGTGGCTGACAAAGTGGAGTTGGTGATTGGCGTGAGTGGCGATCCCGTGGTTATTCAGCGTTATGCGGAATTAGCGATTCTTACCGCGGAGTTACTTATTCAGCAAGAAATTGAGCGTCGTAGCATCAATTGGCAGCACCGCTTACGGGATATGTTATTTGTTCAGTTTATTGAAAGCGCCACACCTATTCAGGGGCGTAGTGCATTATTAAAGCTGCATAACTCAGGTTTTTCGTTTTCGCTACCCACGATCCCAGTGATTATTAATATTGAAGCCATTCAATATCGCCCTGAAATCTTAGATACCATCATTACAGAATTATCGGCGATGGAAAAAAGTGATGTATTGCTACTCAATAGCCGTGAAGTATTGATGCTATTTCCCTCAAAACACTATCAAAATGAATCATTTATTCCTAACCTACATTTTATCTTGGATGGTCAACTGAGTCAGTACTATATTGGTGTTGGTGTGCAAGCCGATAGCGAAGAACATGTGCGTGATGCGGTGCATTTTGCTCGCTCAGTGATTGATGTGGGACGTCAGACAGTCCCTGAAAAACAGGTTTTCTTATTTAAAGAAATGGCCTCATTTTGTTTATTTAATGAGTTAGAAAACAGTTATTTATTTAATTTCTTTTTGGATATTTGCAACAAAATTTTATTGCATGATTCAGGGGAAAGTTTGTTGGAAACGTTAGAGTTATTTTTATTGCAAAATGGTGAAATTGGTAATACCGCTTTGCAGCTTGGTATTCACCGCAACACGTTAAGTTATCGGCTACAACAAATTAAAAAGCAAACGGGGCTAGACCCAACAAAATTCACTGATTTGATTCAACTATCGGTGGCGATGCATGGCTACCGTCGGCGTTATCCAAAACAGCAGCCATGGTTAGATGCATTAACCTAATTATTACTTTTGCTGTAAAACCCAAATAGCGGCTTCAATACGCGATTTTAAATTGAGTTTTTTCAGTAAATGCTTCACATGTACTTTAACGGTACTCTCCGTAATATTTAATTTATTGGCAATCTGCTTATTGGATAGCCCCCGTGAGATTAAATCTAAAATATGCGTTTCTCTTGGGGTGAGTACCGATAAATTATGTTCAGTAGATGTGCGATTATCTCTTAATGATTCAGCTAAAACAGAGGCTAATGTTGGACTGACAACCATTTTACCGCTGGCGGCTTCTTTCAATGCAACAATAAGTTTTTCGGGTTCCATATCTTTTAATAAATAGCCATCAGCACCGTGTTTTAGCGCATTAATTAAATCTTCACCATAGTTAGAAACGGTGAATAAAATAATGCGGCCAGAAAGTTCGTGGTTGCGTAAATTGCAGAGGACTTCAAACCCGTTCATTCCTGGCATATTTAAGTCTAATAGGATTAAATCCGGATCATATTCTTCGGCGATTTTAATGCCTGTTTCTCCGTCATCAGCTTCCCCAATGACTCGCAATGTCGGCTCTAAGCTGATTAGTTGCTTAACCCCATTACGCAGCATCGGATGATCATCAATGAGTAAAATTGTGGATTGGCCAGTGGTGATATTTTTGTTTTCCATCAACAAGTAACTCCAATTTAATTAAGCCACAGCGAGTGGGAATGTGACACTGACTGTTGTTCCCCCCTGAACACGAGGTGCAATTTGGTATTCTCCGTTTAAGCTCAGAGCCCTTTCCCTCATGATAATCAGTCCATAATGGTTATTTTTCGTGGGCTGGGGTTGAATACCGTCACCATTATCTTCAATGGTGACGGTGATAACGTCTGCATTTTCGAATAACGAAACTTGCGACCAATTTGCATTGGCGTGCTTGAGAATATTGCTCAAGGCTTCTCGGATTATCTGTATGATATGAATAGCTTGGTGTGGCGAAATGCTTTTTGCTGGCAGTTGGTAATTCAAATTTATTTCAAAGCCAACACGTTGGCTAAATTCATTGATAGTACTTTCTAAAGAGGGCAATAAACCTGGTTCAGTGAGCTTTAACCTAAAAGTGGTTAATAATTCACGTAATTGGCTATAAGCAGAGTTAATTTCATTGCGCATTTCATTGAGTAAATCTTGTTGTTTATTGGGCAAAGATTCTGGCTGCATTTGCAGATAGCTAATTTGCATTTTTAAACATGATAACGATTGGGCAATAGAGTCATGGAGTTCTCTGGCGATTGCCGAGCGTTCATCCATAATTAGCAATTGTTGTTGCTGCTCTAATTGGTGCGCCATTGCTAACATACCAGTGATTTGTTTGACCAACATTAGCACTAAATTATTTTGCTCATCGGATAAAGGCCTATCTATTGAGATCTCAGCTAGGATAACCCCATAGCGGTGTAAATTATCGGAGATATCCCACGATAACATTGTTGGATGTTCCACGGTTTCAGGGGCTGGAAATTCACCACAGTGGATGTCATGAAAATAGGTATCGTTATTTTCTTCATATAGCCGCAAGCTAATATTTTTAAGGGGGATTAGGTTTTGTAGCTCTATCAGTACTTTTTCTAGGCGTACCGCCAGTGGGTCGATGGAATGCAAGGTACGATTTGATTGATACAGGTACAGCAATACTTTGTTTTTATTCTGTAAGTCTGCCGTTTTTTCTTCGACACGAGACTCTAATTGACGGTAACTTTGCGCTAATTCATCAGACATTTGGTTTAATGTTTGTCCAAGAGCGCTAAGCTCATCATGTTTTTTATACGTTGGATAACGTTGGCTAAAATCCCGATGACTAATCGCATTCACCATATTTAACAGTTTTAGCCAAGGGTAATAAATTTTCTTCCTAAAATGGCAAATGGTGAAGAGTAATAATAGAGAAACGAGGCCGATAAACACCATTTGTGTCATGGCGACATAGGTCATTTTACGTTCTGTTTTTTCATCGATACTTTTTACTAACTCATCGATTTTATTAACAAAAGTGATAACCTCAAAACGTGCATCATTGGGGGAATTGGCTTTTGCTAGCGCAGGTCTTAAGTCGTTTAGCCAATATTGGTGAAGCTCACTAAATAGATTAGTTAAATCCTCTATTTCGACCACTTGGGTTAATTCAGGGCTTAATAAATCATGTTCAAGTTCATTCAGATAAATATCCGAATAGGTATTGAGTGGTGTTAATGAAAGCAAGTGATAACTTTGCATTCTTAGCGACCCCGATTTATTTATTGCGTGAGCGTTCCCTTGCACGCTAATAATCATTTGGTTGGAAATTGTCATGCCAATAATACCGAGTACAGCAATCAATAACATTAAGCCAATAACTTGGTTAATGATTGAAAATCGGCGGTTCGCAGTTGGCATACATAATCCTTAATTCCATGACATCATTATTCAATATTTTTTATAACGCTATTATTGTTCCTCTATTAGACAAAATTGAATATGCCACTTCGGTATTACTCCCTAATATCTCGCCGAGTCTTTTTGCTAAAATTTGCATCAATGAATGTTTTTAATGTATTAAATTATTCGTTTATATTTAATTGGTTAACTAAAAATACCCCTAATACTCCTCTGGTGGACGGTCTGAATTTCGTGCCAAATTTGATTTAAATCTACCTTGATTTAGATCAGCTTCATGCTGGCTTATTCGCCACACACTGCGCTCAGAAAATCGTATTTATCGGGGTGAATTATGTCTCAACGAGAGAGGATTAATAATACGGCTGTGCAGCCAAAAGGTGTTATTCAGGATTGGCGTCCTGAAGAAAGCCAATTTTGGCAGCAAACAGGCCAGCGAATTGCCAAACGTAATTTGTGGATTTCAATTCCGTGTTTATTGCTTGCATTCTGTGTATGGATGCTATTTAGTGCGGTTGCTGTTAATTTAAATAAAGTAGGTTTTAATTTTACCACTGACCAATTATTTTTATTAACCGCACTGCCTTCCGTTTCTGGCGCCTTATTACGCGTGCCCTATTCTTTTGTTATTCCTATCTTTGGTGGTCGTCGTTGGACGGCAATTAGCACTGTATTTCTGATTATTCCGTGTATTTGGTTGGGGTATGCGATTCAAGACCCAACAACGCCATACCAAGTATTTGTGATTATTTCCCTGCTTTGTGGTTTTGCTGGGGCAAACTTTGCATCAAGCATGGCGAATATCAGTTTCTTTTTTCCGAAAGCTCGCCAAGGTGGTGCGCTGGGCTTAAATGGTGGTCTAGGAAATCTAGGTGTTAGCGTGATGCAGTTAGTCGCCCCGTTTATTGTCGGTGTGGGGGTGTTTGCTTTTGCGGGTGGAACAGGAGCGGTTCAGCCTGACGGTTCTGTACTTTGGCTGGAAAATGCAGCGTGGGTTTGGGTGCCATTCTTGCTGTTCTTTACGGCGATGGCATGGTTTGGCATGAACGATTTGGCAGCAAATAAAGCCTCTTTAAAACAGCAACTTCCTGTTTTAAAACGTGGACATCTGTGGATTTTAAGCCTGTTGTACCTCTCAACATTTGGTTCATTTATCGGTTTTTCCGCGGGCTTTGCCATGCTGTCGAAAACCCAGTTTCCCGATATCGTCATCTTGAAATTTGCCTTTTTTGGCCCATTCCTTGGTGCATTAGCCCGCCCACTTGGCGGCATGCTGTCTGACCGTTTTGGCGGCGTCAAAGTAACTTTCCTGAACTTTATCGCCATGGCTATTTTTTCAGGGCTACTGTTCTTTACCTTGCCAGAAAATGGCCAAGGCGGCTCCTTCGGTGCGTTTTACGGTGTGTTTATGGTGCTGTTTTTAACGGCAGGTTTAGGCAGTGGTTCCACATTCCAAATGATTGCCGTGGTTTTTCGCAAATTAACCATGGACAAGGCTTTATTAAGAGGTGCTTCAGAGCAAGAAGCACAAAAAGAAGCAGTAACAGAAAGTGCGGCAGCGCTTGGGTTTATCTCTGCCATTGGTGCAATTGGTGGCTTTTTTATTCCAAAAGCCTTTGGGACGTCGTTAACCCTGACAGGCTCACCCGCTGATGCCATGAAAGTGTTCTTTGTGTTCTATCTCTCTTGTGTGTTTATCACGTGGTTAGTTTACGGACGTACCCACAAATAATAACAAGTTATAAAAATCCTTTTTAAGCAATGTACGGCGGCGGTCGCCGTCTCTTTGGAGGCAATCCGAATGAGTAAATTTTTAGATAGATTTCGTTATTTTAAGCAGCTGGGTGATACCTTCGCAGGCGACCATGGGCAAGAGCTCAATGTTAACCGTGATTGGGAGGATAGTTACCGTAGTCGCTGGCAGCACGATAAAGTCGTACGTTCGACCCACGGTGTTAACTGCACTGGTTCATGTAGCTGGAAAATTTACGTCAAAAATGGCCTTGTGACGTGGGAAACACAACAAACTGACTACCCACGCACCCGCCCAGATTTACCTGATCACGAGCCTCGTGGTTGTCCGCGTGGTGCCAGCTATTCATGGTATTTATACAGTGCAAACCGCGTGAAATACCCGATGATGCGTAAGCGTTTACTGAAATTATGGCGCGATGCAAAAGCAGAGCACCAAGACCCCGTCGCAGCATGGTTATCCATCATTAGCGACCCAGAAAAAGCGCAGAGTTACAAACAAGCTCGTGGTCGCGGTGGTTTTGTTCGCTCCAGCTGGCAGGAAGTGAACGAGTTAATTGCAGCTGCTAACGTGGCGACGATTAAGGAATTTGGTCCTGATCGCATTGTCGGTTTTTCGCCTATTCCTGCGATGTCGATGGTGTCTTATGCGTCAGGCGCCCGTTATTTATCTCTCATTGGTGGGGCTTGCCTGAGCTTCTACGATTGGTACTGCGACTTACCGCCTGCATCCCCAATGACGTGGGGGGAGCAAACGGACGTACCAGAATCCGCAGACTGGTATAACTCATCTTACATTATTGCTTGGGGCTCGAACGTCCCGCAAACTCGTACGCCTGATGCTCACTTCTTTGCAGAAGTCCGCTACAAAGGGACGAAAACTGTTGCTGTCACGCCAGATTACGCCGAAATCACCAAATTCTGCGACCATTGGCTGAACCCAAAACAAGGGACTGACAGTGCCATGGCGATGGCAATGGGGCATGTCATCCTCAATGAGTTCCACGTCAAACGTGAAGCGGAATATTTCCGTGAATATGTTCGCACTTACACCGATATGCCGATGTTGGTGATGCTCGATAAACATGAAAACGGTGCGTATGTTGCTGGGCGTATGCTGCGTGCTTCGGATCTCGTTGATTCTTTAGGCGAAGAGAAAAATGCCGAATGGAAAACCATCGCGATTGATGAAGAAACAGGGGCACTGTGCGCCCCTCAAGGCTCGATGGGGTTCCGTTGGGATGACAGCCAAAAATGGAACTTAGAACCGCGCGCAGGGCAAGATGCACACCAGATCAAAATGCAACTCAGCCTTGCAGATACGCACGATGAATTTGTTGAGGTTGGCTTCCCATACTTTGGTGGTTTAGAAAGCGAACATTTCCAACGTGTTGAATTGAAAGATGTTTTGTTGCACAAATTACCCGCGAAACGTATTCAGCTTGCGGATGGCAGTGAGTCACTGGTTACTAGTGTGTATGATTTGATGCTTGCTAACTACGGCATTGACCGTGGTTTCGGTGATGAAAACTGTGCCGTTGATTACGATGATATGAAAGCCTATTCCCCTGCATGGGCTGAAAAAGTCACTGGGGTGAGCCGCCAAAATATCATTCGCATCGCCCGTGAATTTGCGGACACCGCAGAGAAAACCCACGGCCGTGCGATGGTAATTGTTGGGGCTGGTATCAACCACTGGTACCACATGGATATGACTTACCGCGCAATTATCAACATGCTGATTTTCTGTGGCTGCGTGGGGCAAAGCGGCGGTGGTTGGTCACATTACGTCGGCCAGGAAAAATTGCGCCCACAAACAGGCTGGACGCCACTAGCTTTTGGTCTTGATTGGCAGCGTCCACCACGCCATATGAACAGCACATCATTCTTCTATAACCATTCAAGCCAATGGCGTTATGAAACGGTAGGGACGGAAGAGTTACTCTCACCTTTAGCGGATAAAAAAGCATTTAGCGGCAGTTTAGTGGACATGAATGTGCGTGCTGAAAGAATGGGCTGGTTGCCATCTGCACCACAATTAAGTGTTAACCCAATCAATATTGCTAAACAGGCACAAGACGTGGGGCTTTCCCCAGTAGATTATACCGTTAAGCAATTGAAGGACGGCAATATTCGTTTTGCAGCAGAACAGCCAGATGACCCACAAAATTTCCCACGTAATCTGTTTATTTGGCGCTCAAACTTATTGGGTTCCGCAGGGAAGGGCCATGAATATTTATTGAAATATTTGCTGGGTACTGAAAACGGTATTCAAGGCAAAGATTTAGGTCAACAAGGTGGCGTCAAACCTGAGGAAGTAGAATGGCAAGATACAGCAGCACAAGGGAAAGTGGACTTAGTGGTGACTCTCGATTTCAGAATGTCGAGCACCTGCCTGTTCTCAGACGTTATTTTACCGACCGCCACTTGGTATGAAAAAGACGATATGAATACCTCGGATATGCATCCGTTTATTCACCCATTATCCGCCGCGGTTGACCCTGCTTGGGAATCGAAAAGCGATTGGGAAATCTACAAAGGCATTGCCAAAGCTTTCTCAGATGTCAGTGTCGGCCATCTAGGCAAAGAAACGGATGTCGTCACACTGCCGATCCAGCACGACAGTAAAGCTGAAATGGCGCAACCTTTTGATGTGAGAGATTGGAAAAAAGGCCAGTGCGAGCTGATCCCTGGAAAAACGGCGCCGCACATTATTTGTGTTGAACGTGACTACCCCAATACTTACGCACGTTTTACCTCCCTTGGTCCATTAATGGACAAATTAGGTAACGGTGGGAAAGGCATCAGTTGGAATACGCAAGATGAAGTTGAGTTCCTGAAAAAGCTGAACAAAACCCAGCCAGAAGGGGCTAATGCAGGCCGCCCTAAAATTGACACTGCCATTGATGCTGCCGAGGTGATTTTAACTTTAGCCCCCGAAACCAATGGGCAAGTGGCAGTGAAAGCATGGGATGCGTTAAGCAAGGTGACAGGGCGCGACCATACGCATTTAGCACGCTACAAAGAAGATGAGAAAATTCGCTTCCGCGATATTGTGGCACAGCCACGTAAGATCATTTCCAGCCCAACGTGGTCAGGCTTAGAAGATGAACATGTCTCTTACAACGCTTGTTATACCAACGTTCACGAGATGATCCCATGGCGTACACTTAGTGGTCGTCAGCAGTTATATCAAGATCATGAATGGATGCGTGCCTTTGGTGAAAGTCTCGTGGTATATCGCCCGCCAATTGATACGCGTGCGGCTCAGCCATTAATGGGTAAAAAATCCAACGGTTACCCTGAAAAAGCGTTGAATTTCCTAACGCCACACCAAAAATGGGGTATTCACTCCACTTATAGCGACAACTTATTGATGTTGACGCTCGGTCGTGGTGGTCCTGTGGTTTGGCTAAGTGAGGACGATGCTCGCGAGTTAGGCATTGAAGATAATGATTGGGTTGAAGCGTTTAACAGCAATGGGGCGCTGACAGCAAAAGCGATCGTCAGCCAACGGATCCCTGATGGCATGATCATGATGTACCACGCGCAAGAACGGTTGATCAATTTGCCGGGGTCAGAAATTACGGCGCAGCGCGGGGGTATTCATAACTCAGTAACACGTGTTTGCCCGAAACCAACCCATATGATTGGCGGTTACGCCCATCTAGCTTATAGCTTCAATTACTACGGAACCGTGGGTTCTAACCGTGATGAATTTGTGGTTGTTCGCAAAATGAAACAGGTCGACTGGCTGGATGGGGAAAACGATGCCTATCAGCAGACCTTGAGCGGAAAGGAGAAAGCATAATGAAAATTCGTTCTCAAGTCGGCATGGTGCTAAACCTCGATAAATGTATTGGTTGCCATACATGCTCAGTGACCTGTAAAAATGTCTGGACCAGTCGCGAAGGTGTTGAATACGCATGGTTTAATAATGTCGAGACCAAACCAGGTATCGGCTATCCCCATCACTGGGAAGATCAGGAAAAATGGAAAGGCGGTTGGATCCGTACCATCAAAGGCAAGCTGGTTCCTCGTATGGGGAACAAAGTGGGCGTGTTGTCTAAAATCTTTGCTAATCCTGATGTACCTGCTTTGGATGATTATTATGAGCCATTTAATTATGACTACGGCCATTTAAAAAATGCCAAAGAAGGCAAACATGTGCCAACTGCGCGTCCACGGTCATTGATCACAGGCGAACGGATGAGCAACGTGAAAATGGGGCCTAACTGGGAAGATGACCTTGGTGGCGAATTTGCGAAACGCGCCGCAGACAAAAACTTTGAGCACATCCAAAAAGAGATGTATGGGCAATTTGAAAATACTTTCATGATGTATTTGCCACGCCTGTGTGAACATTGTTTGAACCCTGCTTGTGTTGCAACGTGCCCAAGCGGTGCGATTTACAAACGCTCTGAAGACGGTATCGTCTTGATTGACCAAGATAAATGCCGTGGCTGGCGTATGTGCCTGACAGGCTGCCCGTACAAAAAAATCTACTTTAACTGGAAAAGCGGCAAGTCAGAAAAATGTATTTTCTGTTACCCTCGCATTGAATCTGGCATGCCAACGGTTTGCTCGGAAACCTGTGTTGGGCGTATCCGTTATTTAGGTGTGTTGCTGTATGACGCCGATAAAATTGAATCGGCGGCGAGTGTAGAAAAAGAAACGGATCTGTATCAAAGTCAGCTCGATGTCTTCCTTGATCCACACGATCCTAAAGTGATTGAAGAAGCGCAAAAACAGGGGATCCCATTAAGTGTGATCGACGCTGCTCAGAAATCGCCAGTGTATAAAATGGCGATGGAGTGGAAACTAGCGCTGCCGCTGCATCCTGAATATCGCACATTACCGATGGTGTGGTATGTGCCACCTCTGTCACCCATTCAATCTGTCGCTGACTCGGGTTTATTGGCTAACAATGGCGTATTGCCTGATGTGGAAAGCCTGCGCATTCCAGTGCAGTACCTCGCCAATTTATTGACGGCTGGGGACACAGAGCCTGTGCTGTTAGCACTAAAACGTATGTTAGCGATGCGCCATTATAAACGTGCTGAAACCGTAGAAAACCAGTGTGATACCAGTGCGTTGGAGCAAGTGGGATTAACGGAAGAGCAAGCCCAAGAAATGTACCGTTATTTGGCAATTGCTAACTATGAAGACCGTTTTGTGATTCCATCCAGTCATCGTGAATTAGCACGTGAAGCGTTCCCTGAAGCCAAAGCTTGTGGCTTTAGTTTTGGTGATGGTTGCCATGGTAGTGATAGCAAAACCAATCTGTTTAATAGTAGACGTATTGATGCCATTGATGTGACGCCAAAAACAGCGCAGGAGAACACACTATGATGACGTTAAGAGTGATTTCTCGGCTGTTAGAATACCCTTCAGAGGCGCTTTGGCAGCACCGCGATGAGTTAATCGAAGCATTAGAGCAAGCAGATGAATTACCTGTTACTCGTGCTATTCAGTTGATGATGTTTGTGCGCGAATATCTCAATGACGACTTGTTAGATATGCAGGCGCAATATTGTGAGCTGTTTGATAGAGGGCGCGCAACATCGTTACTGTTATTCGAGCATGTTCATGGGGAATCCCGCGACCGCGGTCAAGCAATGGTCGATTTAATGGGGCAGTACCAGCAGCATGGCTTGCAAATTGATTGCAAAGAGCTACCCGACTATTTGCCTATTTACTTGGAGTATCTCACTGTTTTACCACCGCAAGAAACTGTGGGGGGCTTGCACGATATCGCACCAATCTTAGCGTTACTAGGGGAGCGATTAAAACAGCGTGAAAGCCGCTTTGCGAGCTTGTTTGAGATATTACTTGAGTTATCCAATAGCGAAATTACCACTGAGCAACTTAGCGAAAAAGTGGCATCAGAAGCGCGGGATGACACGCCTCAAGCCCTTGATGCGGTGTGGGAAGAGGAACAAGTGAAGTTTTTTGCGGATGAGAAAACCTGCGGTGGGGAAGTCACCGCCCATCAACACCGTTTTGCCAATGCCGTCACGCCGCAATACTTGGACCTTGGTACGAGCAGCCATGTAGGAGTGCAAAAATGAATTTTCTCAATCAATTCTTCTTCGACATCTATCCGTATATTGCAGGCACCGTGTTTATTGTCGGTAGCTGGCTGCGTTATGACTACGGTCAATACACATGGCGTGCGGGTTCGAGTCAAATGTTAGATAAAAAGAATATGCGTCTGGCATCCAATTTATTCCATTTGGGGATTATTGGGATTTTTGTCGGCCATTTTCTGGGGATGTTAACACCACATTGGATGTATGAATCTTTCCTACCAATGCATATCAAGCAGTTGATGGCGATGATCGGGGGCGGCTCTGCGGGGGTGATGATGTTAATTGGTGGAGCGATGTTACTGAAACGCCGACTGACTAACCCACGTATTCGCGCCACATCTTCCTTTGGTGACATCATGATTATGGTATTGCTGGTGGTGCAAGTGTGTTTAGGGCTACTCACTATTCCATTCTCTGCGCAGCACATGGATGGCAGTGAAATGTTGAAGTTAGTGGGATGGGCGCAATCAGTTGTGACATTCCATTGGGGCGCGTCGAATTACCTTGAAGGCGTTGGCATCGTGTTCAAGTTACATATCGTGTTGGGGATGACAATATTCTTACTCTTCCCATTCTGCCGTTTAGTGCACATCTGGAGTGCACCTATCGAATACCTAAGTCGTCGGTATCAGTTGGTGAGAAATCGCCACTAAGTTCGGGTTTCACAGGGAAGTGAGCCAGTACATTGCTCTTGTGTAATTGATTCTTGTGTAAACAACAAATATGGCTATTTTGGCACCCCACCTAACATGTTAGATGGGGTTTTTTTGTGTTTATTTGCTGACGGCGGGTTCGATATAGCCCAGGCGGCGAGAAATCAGCAAACAAACATGGGCAAGTTCATCGTTGACCCTATCTATTTTGGGTAACATACGGTGTGTTGGGCCTGCAACACTGATAGCCCCAACAATGTTGCCAGTGTAGTTAAATATTGGCCTTGCAACACACGTTAGCCCTTCTTCATTTTCTTCATCATCTAAAGAAAAGCCTTTCAAACGAATATCTGCCAACAATTCATACAGTTTCATTCTATCGACAACGGTTTTTTCCGTGAATTTCACCAGAGGTTTATCCAGAACCTCATCAATTTCTTCCAACGGTTGGAACGCTAAAAGCGCTTTCCCAATCCCTGTGCAATAGGCGGGTAGCCTTGCCCCTAATTTTGCAGTTGTTTGAATTGAGAGGGTACCTTCACTTTTATACAGGTACACCACATGCCCGCTGTTATAGACCCCTAAAAAACAGGTTTCGAATGTTGAGCTCGATAGTGTTTTTAAATAAGGGATTGAAACTTCAACTAAATTGACATTCATTAAACCTTTAATGCCAAGTTCAAGGCTTTTTAAATCAAGGTTATAACGCTCTGTAAGGTGATCGATACTGACATATTGGCGTTCTTTTAACGTCTCTAATATCCGAAACGCAGTGGTTTTGGCGATCCCTGTGTTTTTAACTAATTCTGCCAATGAAATTCCATCGGAATGATTACTTATCTCTTCAAGGATGGTCAGTACTCTATCAATGTTTGATGAGTTTGCTTGGCTGTCTTTCGTCATTGTTGGCTCCTTACATGCGCTGGGGGTCATTGTACGCACAATTTCATGTGAATTAAACGTCGTTCCATTTTCTCCTTGTTGTGACTCTTTTTGTGTGTAAAGGCGGGATATCTGTAATTAATTGATAAGCCTTGTCTTTACGTTACTGATTGTGATCACGATCGTCATTCTTATAAAAACGGAACGACATTCCTATAATTTGATGTATCTTATAAAAAAAGGAACGGCGTTCCGTTATTTTAAAGGGATAAATATGTTGATAGTGACCATTGATACAGGGACAACAAATACCCGCGTGAGAGCATGGCGAAACAATATGGTTGTGGGAGAGCTGAGCGCGGAAGTTGGGATTCGGGATTGTGCGAAAAATGGAAATAATGTGCGTTTAATTCAATCAATAAAAACGCTTTTGGCACAACTTTTAGCAAAGTTTAGTGATGAAGAAAGGGAAAATTATCGCTTAGTGGCATCGGGTATGATTACTTCAGAAATTGGGTTATGCCATTTGCCTCATGAAGTGACTCCAGTTTCGATGAGACAGCTCGCACAAAAGGCCAGTGCGCGCGTGGTAAATGAAATTAGCGAAAAGCCAATTATTTTTATACCAGGAATTAAAAATAAAACCACGGAATTAACGTTTGACTCTATTGAAAGCATGGATGTGATGCGCGGTGAAGAGGTTGAGATCTTCGGTATCTTATCACAGCAGCCAGATTTAGGCGCTTCGCTGGTTATCTTACCAGGTTCGCATTCAAAGTTTGTTCGCATTGATGACAATAAAAATGTGATTGCACTGGCAACCACGATGGCAGGGGAAATCTTCGATACGCTGACGCACCAAACGATACTCGCAAGCTCATTAGAGCATCAATTTGTTCAGCAACTTGATCGCGAATATTTACTTAAGGGTGCCGAGTTAAGTCAGCAAGTAGGGATTGCCAGAAGCTGTTTTTCAGTCAGATTATTAGATCTTTTTACGGAAGCTACTCTTGACCAAAAATCGAGTTTTTTATTAGGCGCGATTTTAGCATCAGATTTACTTGCGATAAAAAACAGCCAGGCCTTATGTGTGACTAACGATATAAAAATTGTGATTAGTGGAAAACCTATCTTAGCAAATGCGCTTCAATTATTAATTAAAAATGATAGTTATTTCACGGGTGAAATCAGCGTATTAAAAGATAAAAAGGAACAGCCGTATTCTGGGTTAGGTGCAATTTCAATATTAAACCTTACAGAATATAAATAAGCATTCTTAATAATTTGTTATTAGGTGATTATATGAATCTTGAAAATGAAATTCCTTTAATTGCAATATTGCGTGGGATTAAACCTGAAGAGGTTTTAGAACATATTTCAATACTGGCGGAAGAAGGTTTTCAATATATAGAAATTCCGTTGAATTCCCCTGAATGGGAAAAGAGTATTCCATTGGCTATTCAGCACTATGGCAATAAATTAAAAATAGGGGCAGGAACTGTCCTGAATCAACAGAATGTTGAAAAATTAGCAGCAATGAACGCAAAGATTATTGTCACACCGAATATTAATGTTTCGGTGATCAAATCATCTTTAGCAAACAAGATGGAAATATACCCAGGCTGTGCAACAGCCACTGAGGCATTTACAGCGATTGATGCAGGTGCTTGTAACTTAAAAATATTTCCAACTGCGCCGCTAGGAGTTAACTACGTTAAGTCACTGATGTCAGTGATCCCTAAAGATATAGCTATTTATGCCGTTGGTGGCGTAACGCCACAAAATTTACATGAGTACCTAAGCATTGGCTGTTATGGCGCAGGGCTTGGGAACGACCTTTACCGTGCAGGCCAATCACCAGAGAAAACCAGAGAAAACGCGAAAGCATTTATATCTGCATATATCGCATTTAAAAATTTAAATTATTAATTTAAAAGAGATATTAAAATGAAATTCGATTATGTTTTTAAAAGTGCCACTGTTATTGATGGCAGTGGTAAAAATGAATTTATTAGCGATGTGGCAATTAAAAATGGCCGTATTATTAAAATTGCTGAAAATATTAACGAAGAGTCTGAAAAAATAATTGATTGTTCAGGGTTAATTTTATCGCCTGGGTTTATTGATGTTCATACGCATGATGATTTAATTGTCATAGATAAACCAGAATATATTGAAAAAACATCACAGGGTGTTACCACCATTATTGTTGGTAACTGTGGGATCAGTGCTGCATGCGCCACATTAAAAGATGAAGTTCCTGACCCAATTAATTTGCTGGGGGAATTAAATGAATTTAATTTCGCAGATTTGGCTAGCTATAAGCAGAAAATTAATGAAATTACGCCGACCGTTAATGTAGCGACATTGATTGGCCATACCACATTAAGAAATAACTGTGTTTCGGATTTATTAAAACCTGCAACCCAGAGCAATATTGCACAGATGAAGCGGGTTTTAGAATCTGCATTAAATGAAGGTGCTTTAGGGCTAAGCACAGGGCTGTCTTACGGTAATGCCATTAACTCATCCACGGAAGAAATCTGTGAGCTGGCCGAATTATTAGCAGAGCATCAGGGCATTTACACCACGCATATGCGTACTGAATATGATGGAATCATCGATGCAATGCATGAAGCTTTTCATATTGGCCGCCATGCAAAAGTACCTGTGCAAATTTCTCACCATAAGTGTGCTGGGGCAAAAAACTGGGGACGTACTAAAGAGACGCTTGCGTTAATCGAAAAATATCAAGCAATGCAAGATATTAACTGTGATTGCTACCCCTATAGAGCGGGCTCTTCAAACTTAGATATCACGCAAGTCACTGAGGATTATGACATCCTAGTGACTTGGTCAACGCCATTCCCTGATGTTGCAGGTAAGACACTAAAAGATATCGCCATAATGTGGAATATCGATATTTACCAAGTGGCGGAAAAAATTGTCCCTGCGGGCGCTATTTATTTTCAAATGCATGAAGACGATGTTCGCCGTGTATTGCAGCACCCAAGCAGCATGGTTGGTTCAGATGGCTTACCCCGCGACCCTAATCCGCACCCACGTTTATGGGGCACCTTTCCACGCGTAATTAGTCACTACAGCCGTGATGAGAAACTGTTCCCAATGACCACCGCAATTTACAAGATGACGGGCATGTCGGCTCAGCGTTTTTCTTTGAAGGATAGAGGACTTATCAAAGAAAACTTTTTTGCAGATATCGTCTTATTTGACCCAATAAAAATTAATGAAACCTCGACGTTCCAAGATCCAAAGCAGAAAGCAGATGGCATTGAATATGTTTTTGTTAATGGTGTTCTGACCTATACCGCAAAAGAAATGACTGGGGATAGAGCAGGTAAATTCTTAGAAAGAAATAAATAAAAGAGAGAAATAATAATGATTAAACGATTTGGCGTTGAAGGTTCAAAAGGGACTGGTGGGCAATCATTACCTTTTTCGAAAGCTGTGCTAGCGGACGGCTGGTTATATGTGTCAGGCCAAACACCGATGGTTGATGGTGAAGTGATTGATGGCGGCATTATTGCACAATCAAAACTGGCTATCGAAAACTGTTTAAACATCATGAAGGACGCGGGCTTTGAGCGCCAAGATATTGTGCATATGAAAGTGGTTTTGAGTGATGCTCGATACTTTCAGTCCTTTAATAAAGTGTTTCAGCAATTCTTTGCTGAGCATCCACCAGCAAGAGTCTGTTTTGTTGCGGATCTTGTGGTTGATTGCATGGTTGAAGTGGACATCACCTGCTTTAACAGCAAGTTCAAATCTTAATCGCTGAGACGATGAGGGGCTATTATGGAACATAATAATTTCTTAATGTGGTTTTTGCTGTATGCGTTCGTCATGATGTTCATTGGCTGGTATGTAACAAGGCATCAAAAGACAGGTGAAGATTTCATTCTTGGCGGCAGAAAATTACCGATGTTACTCACCTTAGGGTCTACTGTCGGAACGATGGTGGGAACAGGGTCAAGTATTGGTGCGGTGAGTTTCGGTTATTCGAATGGTTGGGCTGGTATGTTATATGGCATCGGCGGCGCAACGGGGATCTTACTCACCGCTTGGTTATTTGCGCCAGTAAGAAACTATCGCTTTATGACAATGAGTGAGGAAATTTGTTACTACACAGGTGGCAGCCGCTTAGTCAAAAACCTGGTTGCGATATTAATTTTCTTAGCATCAATTGGTTGGTTAGGTGCGCACATCCTTGGGGGCGGCTTATACTTGGCATGGGCTGCAGACATTGATATCACAGTAGCGAAGATCATCATTGCTGTCGGGTTTGTATTCTATGTGGGTATCGGTGGTTATAAAGCTGTTTCATGGATCGATACATTACAATCCATCGTCTTATTCCTCGGGTTTATTATTCTTGCCGTCGCCTCAGTGAGCTACGTCGGCGGATGGGATGTCGTTGTACAAAATACGGATCCGAAGGCGTTCACGTTATTTGGGATTGGTAAACTTGGTATGCTACCTGCTATTTCACTTGCAATTGTGATTGGTATTGGTGTTCTAGCGACACCTTCCTATCGTCAGCGTATTTATTCAGCAGCGTCAACAAAAGCCATTCGCCAATCATTCATTATTACTGGCGTCTTATATATGGGGTTCTCGTTCTTACCTGCAATTATCGGCATGGCAACCCATGTAATGGAACCTAATTTAGAAAACAGCAGTTTTGCTTTCTTATATGCAACCAATGCATTACCGCATGTACTGGCAATGGTGGTATTGATCGCAGGTATGTCAGCTAATATGTCATCAGGTAGCTCTGACGCCATCGCAGGGGTTTCGATAATCCTACGTGATATCTATACGATGGTAACAGGGAAAATGCCACCACCAGAGAAAGCCATTAACTTATCTCGGATCTTCTTACTTGGCGTTATCTTGCTTGCACTGGTATTCGCATTGACCTCAAATGACATCATTGGTTATATCACTAAAATGATTTCAATGATTATGTCAGGGCTTTGTGTCACCGTGTTATTAGGTAAATTTTGGCATCGCTTTAACTGGCAAGGTTGTATAGCCGCGCTGGTGGCGGGAAGCTCAACATCGTTAACGATTATTTTAACGCCAGAGTGGTCTGCAAAATTAGGTAACCCCGTGATCCCTGCATTATTGATCAGCTTGGTTTGTGCGGTGGTTGTCACTTTAGTGACACCAAAAAATAAACTCAGCCGTGAGGAAGTTTTAGAAAACATTACCCACGAAAGAGAAAATACGGCGAAAAGTAAATAAATGTCCAAATTGAGAGATGCAAATGACGAAATATAATTTTCTCGAAGAGATAAAGCATAAGTCGGCGAGGTTGCCTAACTCAGAGAGTGTGCAGATAAACATTCTTCACGAGGACGTGTGTTTACCTGCGGTGGTCGTGAAACAGCGTGAATTAGAAAATAATATTGCATGGATGCAATATTATGCGAACACCGTAAATGTGTCGTTATCACCTCATGGTAAAACGACGATGACTCCCGCAATTTTCAAACGCCAAATCGCACAAGGTGCGTGGGGGTTGAGTGTTGGAACTGTTTATCAGGCAAAGGTGGCAATTGAATCGGGTATTAAGCACATTGTGATTGCTAATCAGGTTGTTGGTAAAACGAATATTCGGTTACTTGGCGAACTGGTTAAACTCAATCAAGCCAACTTGTATTGTTGTGTTGATAGTATTCAAAATGCGAAACAACTTGCCGAGGTTTTTTCACGCGAAAACCAAACATTGAATGTTTTGATTGAACTGGGTGTTAATGGTGGGCGTTGTGGTTGTCGTACAGAGGATGAAGCACTGTTGTTAGCCGAAGAATTAAAAGCATTACCCTCTCTAGTCATTGCTGGAATTGAATTTTATGAGGGTGTTATTCATAGCGATGATGCAGAAAAAGACATTAATGAGGTGCAGCAATTCTTACAGCGAGTCTTAGCGACGAGCCAAAAACTCGATAGATTGGGGGTGTTTGATAGATATCAGGGAGAGGTATTACTCACAGGAGCAGGTTCAGTTTGGTATGACCTTGTGAGTAAGAAGGTGGCAGAGTTTACCTTTTCAAAGGCTTTTCGCTTTGTCATTCGCCCTGGTTGTTATATTACACATGACCATGGTATTTATGATGAGGCTCAACAAGCCCTAAAAGCGCGGGATAGTATCGCTTGTCAGTTAGAAGGAGACTTGATGCCCGCAATGGAAATTGTGGCATTAGTACAGTCGGTTCCTGAAAAAGGGCGGGCAATTGTTAATTTTGGTAAAAGAGATGTCGCATTTGATGCTGGGTTACCTCAACCTTTAGCACAATATCGAGATGGTCAGCGGCTTTCATTCCAACGAGGAAGTGCAAAAACGTTTGGCTTAATGGACCAACATGCCATTTTATCTTTTGATGAAAGTTGTAATTTTCAAGTAGGGGACATCCTCGTTTTTGGTACATCGCACCCGTGCATTACGTTTGATAAGTGGAAAGTTATTTATCTGACGGATGATGAATATAACGTGCTAGAAGATATGCCAACATTTTTCTAAACCGCATTCTTGTTTGTTAATTAAAACCAGCTTCTTTGTTAAGTAGCTGGTTTTTTTTATTTATTTTTGTAATGCCAACTGGCTGTGTTATTGGATATTAGCGTACAACGTTTGAATTGCCAGCTTTAGAGTCTTACCTCATAAAGTAATTTTACGATATCAGAGGTATTTCAGTTTTTACTGACAAGACAGTGGCAGGAATTGATGTTTTATCACTATAAATTAAACGATAGGTGTCAGGTATATTCAATTTTTCTAGTGCAGATAAAGGATTCCCTTGACATAAATCAAAGGGTATTTAAGGAGATCTTAAAAAGATGATGTTAAGTTAATATTAGATAAAATGAGGATAATAATAGATGGTAGCACCTTCATTATTACGTAATCATCGCTAGTGTAAGGTATAAATTAATAATTATGAATAATATTTAAATGATGAAACTATTCAGTACTATTTAATCATTATAATTCCTAGCATTTTGGGGGGGCATCGAGAGTAGATGAGTTTATTGGCTTATGTAAGGTTTCTTAATACCTTCATTCATTAATGTTGTTGACTTTGATTTTGTCTTTTATAAATGGATTTTATGGTTTTTTTATTCCATAATTAATATTGAAAGTTACAAAAAAACACACTTTGAATATTTTTGTAATGCTTTTCTTAGTGTTTTAATACGACTTGATATTTTTTTACTATTTTTTATTTAATGATTTTCTGTTGTGTTGTTTTATTTTTACTATATATATATGAGTGTGATTAATCATTAGTAATTGTTAATCACACATATTTCTACTCGTTTTTTGTTATATGGTTATTTTGGAGTAACTATTTGTAATTTAATGTTTTATTTTTTATTTTCATTTAAATTAACACATTAAATGTGTAACAGAAGGTAATATTGGAAACATTATGAAATTATTTAATGTTTAAAATTAAGATGTTTCTTATTAAAGTAAAAACATAGTTAAATGTTTTTTTGTTATTTATTTCTGATTTTTAGTTATATTTTATTTTTAGTCATTTTTTTTCACTAATAAGCACCCGTTTTATGAGTATAAAAAACTTTATTATTGAAGAATGGAGTTATTTTGTGGTTTTTTATTAAAAAAAGTCTATTTAAATTGAAGTGTGGTTACTTGATTATCCTATATTAGAGTATTTAATGGCTGTAATTTTTGAATTATTTTATATATTTCACAAGCTTACCTCTCTGGGTTGTTTATTAACTCTATAATTTGACATAATTAAAATGAGATATAATAATGGCTTCGCATTGATACATTGTTTAATTATCTGGTTTATTAGCGGAGCCTAATAAATTAGGGATAGTTAGCATGTCAATTTTTAATGTTTACTAACCAAACATATTTTAAGAAAAAATTAAAATAATCAGATTAATAATAACTCGTTATTTTAATTTGTGTCGTCTTTTTTATCTAATGGAAATGTATAAAATGAAATTAAATAAACTTGCTTTAGTATTAGGTTTAGGTCTGGCTGTTGTTGCTGGTTCTGCTTCTGCAAACCAAGGTTCTGGTACTGTAACTTTTAAAGGTTCAATCATTGATGCTCCTTGCTCAATCCCACCAGGTTCTGAAGCATTTGAAGTTAAGATGGGTGCTATCGCAACTTCAGCATTAAACGGCGGCGGTAAAAGTGTTGCTCGTCCTTTCAATATTGAGTTAGAACAGTGTGATATCACTACTCTGAAAACTGTACAAACTACATTCACAGGTACGCCAAGTACTTCTGTTAATGGTGGTTTAGCTATCGCTGGTACAGCTAAAAATGCGGGTATCGTTATCACTGACGTTAATGGCGACAAAATTGATTTAGGCGCTAAATCTCCATCTCAAACTCTGTTTACTGGTGCTAACACACTGCGCTTCACTGCATTCTTACAAGGTGATGCAGACGCGACAAACAAACCTGCTGTTCCGGGTGAATTTGATGCAATCGCAACATTTGCTCTGAGCTACCAGTAATTGGTACCGCCCGTACAAGGATGTATGGGCACTAATTTTAATGAATTGAAATTGCTCATTAAGTTGAAATGGAGTCGTTATGAATCACTTTGGCACAATTGTCATGGTGCTTTCAGGAATAATGTTTGCCCCAATAGTTAGTGCACAAAATCAAATTTCTCGGGCACAAGGTCCATTCGAAGGAACCGTCACAATGGGTGGTTCAATTATCGAAACCCCCTGTGCAATTGATGCAGATAGCCGAGATCAATCAGTAAGCATAACTACTGTGCCTGTTAGTCAAATAATTCATGACAGAGAAAGTCCAGTTCGTAATTTCTCGATACGTCTTATTAATTGTGTTCTAACACCGGTAACGCCTGGAACTCCTAATTGGCAAACTTTCAATATTACATTTGATGGTCCGACAGATGGTCGCAATTTTGATGTTTTCGGTCACGCAAATGGATTGTCAGTAAAAATTTCTGATGCTGATGGAAATGTTGCAATCCCTGGTAAGGCGATGCCTGATTTGCCTATCAAAGCAGGTGAAACAACACTTCACTATAACGTGCGTGTTGTGCCTAATAATAAACGTTTAAAGCCAGGAAACTATCAGACCACTATCCGTTTTAAGATGGATTATTACTGAGTTATTACTAAGGGACTATTATGGCTCTGTTATTAAAAAGTAAAAATAAAGTATCTAATAACTCAGTAAGTTATTTTTTAACACCTGTAGCGGCTATGGTGTTCATTGCAATTGCTCATATAAATTTAGCTAATGCGAATAATGATAGTATTGAGTTTAATACCGATGTTTTAGATCTTCAGGATAAAAGCAATATTTCTTTAAATGAGTTCTCTCGTGCTGGCTATGTGATGCCAGGGAAATATCCATTTAAGGTTAATTTAAATAACCGAGACCTCGCTGATAGCTTTGATATTGAATATATCGCTGATCCCAATGATCCTAGTATCACTACGCCATGCTTGACGGCAAATATTGTCGATAGCATTGCTTTACGAGACGAATGGAAAAAAAAGGTTCAGTTTGATAGCAAAGGGCAATGTTTAATTCCTGAAAGTATTCCAGGAATGACAATAGCTGGCTCGTTGGCTAAAGAAACTGTCACGTTGACTGTACCACAGGCTTATATTGAGTTTACTTCTGATAATTGGGATCCGCCATCCCGCTGGGACGAAGGTGTACCTGCCTTACTTTTTGACTATAACTTGAATGCTAACATCACAAGACCTGCAGATTCAGCCAATACCCAATCATTAACAGGGAATGGAACAACTGGCTTTAACTTAGGTGCATGGCGCTTTAGAGCAGATTGGCAAGCAAGTTATAATCGCACTAATGGGCAATCCACAGACCGTCGTTGGGATTGGAGCCAATATTACGCTTACCGAGCTGTAAAAGAGCTAAATGCAAAGCTGACAATGGGTGAACAGTTTTTGCGTTCAGGGCTGTTTGATTCATTCCGTTATATGGGGGCAAGTTTGATCTCTGATGAGAGAATGCTGCCGCCAAACTTACGTGGTTACGCACCTGAAGTTACAGGTGTTGCAAGAACAAATGCAAAAGTCATTGTAACTCAGCAAGGGCGAGTGATTTACGAAACCCAAGTCGCACCAGGGCCTTTTCGTATCCAAGATTTAAGTGATGCTGTTAATGGTAAGTTAGATGTACGGGTTGAAGAACAAGACGGCTCAGTACAAGAATTCCAGATGAATACTGCATCAATACCGTATTTGACTCGACCTGGTTCAGTGCTTTTCAAAGTTGCGGGTGGTCGCCCAAATAATATGGATCATAAAACCGAAGGGCAAGGGTTCGTCATGGGCGAATTCAGTTGGGGTATCTCTAACGGTTGGTCATTATTCGGTGGTGGGCTTGCAGCAGGTGACTATAACGCATTATCACTCGGTGTTGGTCGAGATTTGCTAGCCTTCGGTGCTATCTCATTCGATGTGACTGAATCACGCGCAAAACTAAAAACGGATAACAAAATTTATACAGGTGCATCGTATCGTTTAAGTTATTCAAAACGTTTCGAAGATTATGATAGCCAAGTGACGTTCGCAGGTTACCGATTCTCTGAGCGTGACTTTATGAGTATGAATCAATACTTAGATCGTCGCTACAGAGGCGTGGAGTTTGATAACAGTAAAGAGTTATACACCATTACGTTTAATAAATACTTTACAACTGCAGATCTGACGGCATATCTGAACTATAACCATGAAACGTATTGGAATAAACCAGCAGCAAAACGTTACAACCTTTCCGTTGCTAAATATTTTGATCTTGGTCGCTTTAAAAATATTAACTTAAGTCTCACGGCATTTCGTAACAAATTTGATAATAAAAACAATGATGATGGGTTATACATGAACCTGTCTGTGCCTTGGGCGGATAGAGCGTCCATAAGCTACAACAACATGATCACAAAAGACGGTAACTCACACACTGTCAGCTATTTTGACGCCATTGATGATAAGACAAATTATCGTGTTGGAACTGGGTTGAGTAGTCGAGGTCGTGGAACTATCGATGGCTTCTACACGCGTTATGCTGATTTGGCAACGATGACAGCGAGTACGAGCTATATCAATGGTGATACATCTTCAGCAGCATTCTCATTACAGGGTGGTGCAACTGTAACAGGCCACGGTGCTGCATTACACCGTATCAATACACCAGGCGGAAGCCGAGTCATGGTGAGTACAGAAGGTGTGGGGAACGTGCCTATTCAAGGTTTTGGGCCAAATACAGAAACTAATATGTTCGGTAAAGCTGTCGTTGCAGATATCAGTGACTATTACCGTACCAGTACGCGAATTGATGTGACTAACTTGCCTGACAATGTGGAAGCAGTTCGAACATCTCAGCCAATTACACTGACAGAAGGTGCCGTCGCTTACCGTGAGTTTGAAGTGTTATCAGGGATAAAAACGATGGTTAGGCTTGCGCTTGCAGATGGTAGCTATCCACCATTTGGTGCAACAGTACGAAATGAGAAAAACAGAGAGTTAGGTATCGTTACGGATAATGGTTCTGTGTATATCTCAGGTGTGAATCCAAATGAAGTGTTGGATGTTTATTGGGATGGTAGCGTGCAATGCAAGATTCAGATTCCTGAAAATATTAGCACGGCAGAGTTTAATTCCCTGTTATTACCCTGTACTAACAGCCCGAATGCCAAGCCTGGTTATATACCAGCAAAAGCGGTACCCGTGGGGAAACCAGCGCCAGCTTATAAGCCAGCGCCAATTCAGCAGGGAGTCGCACCGAGTCAGCGTTGGTTATTGAAGCCACCAGATCTCGCTCAAATTATCGATTATACCGAGTAAACCGGGTTATTAGAGTTTAAAAAGAGTTGGTACTTATGAATATTAAAAAAATTGCGTTTTTTACGACAACAATTACGTTATCGACTGTGCTGTGCGGCCAGGCGTTAGCTGCCATTGCACTGGATAGAACCCGTGTCATTTATAATGGCGCTGATAAGACTATCAGCTTAAATATTAAAAACGAAAACACTGAATTACCTTATCTTGCGCAAGGTTGGATTGAAGATGAGAATGGTAACAAAATTGAAAGTCCATTAACGGTTTTACCGCCAGTTCAACGCGTAGAAGCAGGTGAAAGTAGCCAAGTTAAGATTCAATCGCTCCCTGATGTATCCGCATTGCCACAAGATAGAGAAAGTGTTTACTACTTTAACTTACGTGAAATTCCACCACGTAGTAAAGAAGCTAACGTATTGCAAATTGCACTGCAGACACGCATTAAGTTGTTTTATCGACCAAAAGCGCTATATGCCACACGTACTGACCTCGAAAACCCATGGCAGGAAAAAATTACGTTAACGCGCAAAGGTGATGCTTATGAAGTCAGTAATCCAACGGCTTATTTTGTCACCATTGTGGATGCCAGTTCAAAAGTGGGTGGTGATACGGTTAAACAATTTGAACCAGTGATGATTTCGCCAAAAAGTAATGGAATGCTAAAAGGCAGTGCAAGTTCAATGGGTGCAAAACCAGTTCTAACGTATATCAATGACTATGGCGGAAGGCCAAAATTAACGTTCGGCTGTGCAGGCACAACATGTAAAGTTGAATCTTCGACGGACAGATAACGGAGAATAATGTATGAAAAGGACTCTCCTGTTTAGCGCTATTATATTCAGCGTCGCGCCTGTGTTTACCAGCAGCGCAGATAGTTGGGATATAGAGGGTTTACATGGAACATTGACAGTAAATGGCATGATGACAGAAGCAGCTTGTACTATGGATGTGACTAATTCAATGCGCCAAGAAGTGTCTCTAGGGGAGATCCCTTCATCTTCACTCCGTAAACCAGGTGATAGAGCTGAGCCTGTCTCATTCGAATTAGAATTTAGGCATTGCATTCGCACGGCAAGCCGAATGAGAGACATTCGAACCGATACGCCAATTTGGGATGCGATGCAACCTGTGATAACCGTCTCTTTTGTTGCGGTATCAGATAAATATTTCCCTGAAATGTTGAGTGTTAAAGGTGTCTCTGGTTTGGCATTAGAAGTCACTGATGCGCAAAGAGGTGATATTCGGCTTGGAAGCCAAGGGCGTCCTCAGTTTCTTGATGCACCACAGGGTACTCTTCAATATTTTGTCACGCCAGTGAGGACCCCCGAAAAACTAACGGAAGGAAGTTTCAGCGCTGTAATGGACTTTAAGGTGGATTATGAGTGATTTAAATAAGCAGAGGTACCTGCTGGCATTCTGCCTTGCTGGAATATTTTCAACGTCAGCTTCATATGCAGGGCTACCAGACTCACGTATTAGCCCTTCAGCGGGAACAAGGGCAACGATAACTCCTGGTATGGTGACCGTTCCGATTAAAGGCGTTGTTTTAGCACCACCACCTTGCGTCATTAATAACGGTAATATTGTCAAGGTGGACTTTCAAGAAATCATGAGCACGCGGATTGATGGCTCTGCTTACGCTAAGCCAGTTAATTACAATATAAAGTGCGATAAAAGACCCACTGAACAAATGAAAATGACCCTGGTTGGGATCCCAATATCTTTTGATTCAGGGGCAGTTGAAACGGATATTCCTGGCTTAGGTATTGCGTTTCGTTATAACGGAAACAAACTTCGCTTAAATCAAGAAATTAAGTTTGTTTATCCCAATGCACCTCAATTTGAAGCGATACCTGTTCGCGATCTATCGAAAACACTGACACAAGGTGGTGCTTTTCGTGCAGGTGTCACTATCAAACTTGATTATCAATAAGGGGAAGAACAATGCAAAAATTCATAAAAAAGCTTCCTCTGGTAATGAGTTTGTTAGTTATACCTACGGGTATAGCTATTGCTGATGACGTGGAATTTACAGGCACTTTATTAATACCACCTCCGTGTACTGTATTTGAAGATAAAGTGGAAGTTATTGATTATAAAGATATTGGCTTACATAAAATTGATGGTACTAACTTCACAAAACCGATTAATTATGCGTTGAAATGTGATGCGAATTTAAAAGGTTGGGATTTAATACTCACTATTAAGGGGACGGCAACTGATTTTGACAAAGCCGCTCTGCAAACCAATATTCAAGACCTTGGAATGCGCATTACACAAAATGGCCTTGGTTTTGAAATTAATAAGCCAATGAAAATTGTTTATGGGCAAGCGCCTGTTCTCGCGGTGGTGCCTGTGAAGAAACCAGGCATTACGTTGCCAGAAGGAAGCTTTACCGCAACAGGGACATTGCTCGCGGAGTACCAATAATGAACAAATTAATTCAATGTGCAGTTGCTGGTGCTTTATTCATAAATGTGAATGCGGCTTTTGCTGTACCAGATAACTTAAAAATTATCGGTAACTTAGTGGAAGAACCCTGCACAATTTTACCTGGTGATGAAAATATCCCGATGGATTTTTTTGATACGCCAGAAAAGAACTTTTATGCCTATGGCGAAACGGTACCGAGGGAGTTTGCGATTAAATTAGCAGACTGTGATACCACAATTGGTAAATCTGTTGAGGTGACTTTCTCAGGAACACCAAACCTCGCATTACCTGGTTTTTTAGCGCTTTCAACAAGCAGTGTGGCATCAGGTTTTGCTGTGGGACTGCAAAACAGTGATAAAACAGCGCTCGATATCGAAAAAAAAGGCGCGAAGATTACATTACAAAATGGGGCTAACCAACTGCGCTTTTATGCCTATTTAAAAGGTGAGCCTGAAGCGATTAAGAACAAGACAATTAAAGTGGGGCCATACAGTGCCGTGGCCACATTTAAATTAGATTATGAATAATAAGGCTGTGAACTAATATGAAAGTTTTCTTATCTCTATTAATTGGTGCAGTCATGTTTTCATCTTCTGCATCGGCATCCATATTCTCTTATATCACAGAGTCAAAGCCAGGAGCCAATCCAGCTAGAGGGGATGCAGACTATAAATATGTTATAGCCCGTTGGGATCCTGAATCACCCAGTGTGATGAACCCTTGCTATGGTTGGTCTCAATGTTACCTCACCATTAGCCATAAACATACAGCGAATGGAACGCCTGGTGCGGCAACAGTAAATATTGCTGAAATTTCTAAGTACCGGACGATGAGAGAGGTTCAGAACATCCCTGGAGTGATGACTAAAGCACTGGCTCCTGCAACACAATGGGCTGTACACACAGGTGTCAGGTTACAGAATAACCAAGAATGTGTGGGATTATTTTATCAAGAGACGACAGGCGTGACAAATAATGGAGGGTTAATCCCTGGTTCATTATGTGGTATTGCACCTCCACCAATTGGCGCCTGTAAGATCAATAACAGTATCCCAGATATTAACTTTGGTGCAATTAGTGAAGCTGATCTCGCAGGGCAAGCAAAAGAAGTCCCCATCACTGTAACATGTAATCTAGCGATGGATGTGCTGGTTGTCGCAACAGGGGTTAACGTTACAAATGGTCGGGTTAACTTAAAGCCAGATGGTAGTTTATATGCCAACTTATTTTTAGGGGCGAATAACACGCCAGGAGAGGCGGGTTATAAATTTTATGTACCTGCTGGGGGAACAAATACCGTCAACCTGAAAGCCGTATTAGGGACGAATGGTCGTGTTCAACCTGGCACATTTGAAGGCGCGGCAGCCCTTATTCTAACTGTACCTTAATAAATGGTGAAAATATGTATTCAGAAAACGGTAGTGAAAAAATCCATTATATGGTCGGTCAAAGGATCTTAGAGAAACGCAGAGAGCTCGGTTATACGGGTTTTCAACTGGCTCAACTGCTAGGTGTAAGCCAGCAACAAATCTCTCGTTATGAAAGAGGGAAGATCAAAATTGACCTGTTTCATTTATTTAAACTTTCATTTTTGATGGAAACACCAATTGATTGGTTTCTGGAAGATATCAGCTCCCAACTCATTGAAAATGGGCGGCTAGATGACATTCATTGATGAGCGTTTAAATTGGTATTAATGATAAATAGGCTGGGATTATAATTTCTGTCGTTCGTTATAATTGAGCTGCCAGAATGCAAATGTAGTTGAAGACTCAGCCTATTTATTTTTGCCCTGTATTTAGGGCGTTGATTATCCATCATTTCAATGAGTTCCTTTCCAATATTTCTTTCCTACGCTTTATTTTGATTGATATCCATTTATAGAATTGGTGATTTTGTGCGTTCTAACATCTTTTTAGCAAATGCAAATGCAAACTAATATCATTAGCGCTTAATAACGTGTAAGATACTCCCTCTTCGAGACGTTGACATTTTATCGTCAGTACTTTTATAGATGGATGGAGGAAATAAGATGTTTGCAAAATCATTAGTTTCAGGTCTTGCCTTATTATCCGCTTTAGTTTTGGCGGGTTGCGATAACGCAAAAGAAACGCCAGAAACAACCCAAGCGGCAGAGAAACAAACCATTACAATTGAACATGTACAAGGCAAAACTGAAATTCCTCGCCATCCACAAAAAGTGATTGTCATGAACATGGAAACACTGGACATCATGGATGCATTAGGTGCACCCGTCGCAGGGGTTCCACAAACCAACGTACGTTTTCCTGAATTCTTAACGAAATACAGTGGCTCTGAGTATGTGAATGGCGGAACGCTGTTTGAACCTGCTTATGAAACATTAAGTAACGCAAAACCTGACCTGATTTTAGGTGGTAGTCGTGCTCGTGATGCATATGATAAATTGAGCGGCGTTGCTCCAACGATTTCTTTAGATATCGACAACAAAAACTTTATCGGTAGCTTAACTGAGCGTACTAATGAGCTTGGCGCCCTGTTTGGTAAAGAAGAAGAAGCAAAAAAACTGATTGCCGATTTCAATACCAAAATTGATGGTATTAAAACTAAAGCCCCAACTGCGGGTAAAGCGATGGTGATTTTAGTCAGTGGCGGTAAAATTTCTGCTTATGGCCCAGGTTCACGTTTTGGCTTTATTTTTGATGTGTTAGGTTTCGAGCCTGCGTATGTCTTTGAAGAAAACACGGGTCGTCACGGTAACATCGTCAATGCTGAATTACTGGTAAAATTAAACCCAGATTGGCTGTTTGTGATTGACCGTGATAGCGCGATTGGTAAAGCAGACGCACAACCTGCAGCGGAAGTACTTGATAACGCATTAGTGAGAAAAACAGCTGCATGGGAAAAAGGCCAGATTACTTACCTTGACCCAACAGCGGTATACATCTCAGGTGGTATCCAGACCTATTCCAAATTAATGGATGATATCAATAACGCATTAGAGAAGAGCCAAGCAAAATAACCAATGAAAACGCTTTATCTTTTTTGTGGAATTATCACGTTATTGGTTTTAGCGGTATTAAGCTTGTTTGTTGGAGCGGGTGACGTGTCACCCGTTTCGCTTTTCACCGACCCAGAGATGCAAGACATCTTTTTTATTAGCCGAATTCCTCGAACCGTCTCCCTAATTCTAGCCGGCAGTGCCATGAGTGTTGCAGGGCTTATCATGCAATTACTCACACAAAACCGCTTCGTTGAGCCCTCGCTTGCGGGTACAACACAGTCTGCCAGTTTAGGCTTACTGGTCGTGATGATTCTATTCCCAGCGGCAAGTATTATGACCAAAATGGTCGTTGCAAGTGGCTTTGCCCTGATTGGCACGATGCTGTTTATGCTGTTATTACGCCGTGTCATTTTAAAATCAGCGCTGATAGTACCATTAGTGGGTATCATGTTAGGTGCGGTGATTAGCGCGTTAACTATCTTTACAGCCTATTATTTTGACTTACTTCAGTCCCTTGGGGCATGGATGAGCGGCGACTTTTCTAGCATCATTCAGGGTCGCTATGAATTGCTTTGGCTGGTGGGCATTCTCACGTTAATCGCCTGCTGGATTGCAGATAGTTTTACTGTTGCTGGTATGGGCCGTGAATTTTCCATTAATGTGGGGCTCAATTATCGTAAAGTCATGACCATCGGCTTATCCATTATCGCGCTGATTAGCGGTGTCGTGGTCGTTGTGGTTGGTGCGTTACCTTTCCTAGGCTTAATTATTCCAAATCTTGTGAGCTTAGTGATGGGGGATAACATTCGCAAAACCATTCCGTGGATATGTATTGCGGGTGGTGGTTTAGTTTTACTGTGCGACATTATTGGGCGTTTGATCCGCTATCCATTTGAAATCCCTGCGAGTGTGATTCTAGGTGTGGTTGGCGCTGTTATTTTCTTATATTTATTGTTGAAGCAACAACGTTATGCAAAAAGTTAACTCCGCAATTGCGTTAGCAAAACCTAAAAAAGGGTTAACGCCACTGCAAAGAATATGGATATTGTTGGCTTTATCGCTGCTATCCATTGTGCTTTATATGACAATCAACTTAGGCAATAACCTTGCGTATATTCTACCGCATCGTGGTTATATCGTGTTGACCATGATTGTTGTGGCGTTTGCAGCGGGGGTATCGACAGTATTGTTCCAAACCATTGCAAATAATAAAATATTGACGCCATCAATCATGGGGCTTGAGGCTTTGTTTGTCTTGTTGCAAACCGTCTTTATTTTTTATACTGACAGCTTCCCTGCTTCATGGTTACTAAATATCGGTAAGTTCCTGTTGGAATCGACTTTGCTTGTGCTGTTTTCGGTTCTGCTTTATCGCTGGTTATTTGTCTCTGTGAAAATGAATATCAACCTGGTATTGATGGTAGGTATCATTTTAGGCACGTTATTTCGCAGTGTGGCCACATTACTCCAGCGTCTAATGGATCCAAATGAGTTTTCCATTTTACAAAGCCGCATGTTTGCAACGTTCACTCGAGGTACGCCAGAGCTTATTTTCTTTACCTTGCTTATTACTGTTGTCGTTGGCGTTCTCTTGTGGCGGATGCGTTATTGCTTTGATGTCTTGGCATTAGGGCAGGCCAATGCCGTTAATTTAGGGATTAATTATCGCCAACAAGTCACGGTTATTTTACTGCTGATTTCCATCTTAGTCGCTATCTCAACCGCCTTGGTTGGGCCTTTAACCTTCTTAGGACTGATGGTGGCAAACTTGGCTTACTTTATCAGTGGGAGTAGCCAGCACCGCTATTTATTACCCGTGTCTTTCTTGTTAGGTGTGATAGCGCTGATTGGCGGACAGCTCGTTCTTGAATATGGTTTAAATATGGCGGGAACCTTGTCCGTTGTTATTGAGTTTGTTGGCGGAATATTCTTTATTTATATGGTGTTAAGAAGGTTTTAGTATGATTGAGATTAGTCAGATATCGAAAAGTTATCAGGATACTAAGGTCTTAGATAACGTCACAACAACCATTAAAAATAGCGGTATCACTTCGATTATTGGGCCCAATGGGGCAGGTAAATCCACCTTACTGTCGATTATAGGCCGTTTGTTAACACCCGATGAAGGCGGCCATGTTAAGGTCAATGAATTAGATGTTTCGACAACACCAAGCGATAAGTTAGCCAAATGTTTATCTGTCTTGCGCCAAGAAAACCAGTTTGCGAGCCGTTTAACAGTAGAAGAGCTTGTGGGGTTCGGGCGCTATCCCTACACTAAAGGGCGTTTAAACCTTGAAGATAAACAGAAAATTGATGAATCACTGTCATTTCTGAATTTATCTGATTTACGCCACCGCTATTTAGATGAGCTTTCTGGTGGACAACGCCAGCGTGCTTATGTGGCAATGGTTCTGTGTCAAGATACCGAATACGTTCTACTGGATGAGCCCTTAAATAACCTCGACATGAAACACGCAGTGATCATGATGAAGTTATTGCGCCGCGCCGCAGATGAGCTGGGTAAAACGATTATTTTAGTGATCCACGATATCAACTTCGCATCCGTGTATTCAGACTACATTGTTGCATTAAGAAATGGCCGTTTGTCTTATCATGGCAAGCCTGAAGACATCATGAAATCAGAAATTATTGAGGATATCTTTGACACGCCGGTTGATATTAAGCAGGTGGATGACCAGTATATTGCTTTGTACTATTAACTCTTTTAAATTTTCGTCATCCTTTAGGTTGTAGCCGTGGCGGCTACAACCTAAATTAGTCAAAATAATAGGATAGGAAAATAAAACGCCTACGGTGAAATCTCAATATCTTCATCGGTTGTCAGTAAGTCTAGTGACTGCAACACTTCTAAACGTTTTATCCCATCGGCATTGACTACTAAGCGCGCCAGTTCATTGTAGGTTTTTTTATTAATAGTGACGCGGCGGCAAAGGTAAATGTGATACACCTTTTCACCAATAATTGCAGGTTCATCATCATTGACAGTTAATTCTTCATAACTGATATCAATATATTTCAGGAAATCCGAAATATTAAAACGCGTAATATCAGCGATTGATGACTGGTTTTTTTCAAACACTGAATGGCGGTTATGCAGTAGCACATCTTTGCGATAATACAGGATATCTTCCATTCGCTGGACATTAACTAAATTGACCCAATGGGATTTTTGCCTCATCTCTCGGATATCTGGGGAGAGTGAGTTTTCACTAATAAAGCGAAAAGACTCTTTACAAATACCCACAGGTGCTTTTACACCCTCACGATAAATACGTAATTGGCGGTCAGGGATCCATTTTTGGAATAGGCGATACAACTGCTCTCGACCTACTTCTTTCAGCCTATCTTTGAAGATATAACCGATGACCATCGCCAAAAATAAATTTGCACTTAAGGCTCCATATTTTCCCTGCCAGAAAAAGGCGATAACAGTAGCGAAAAGCATTGAAATTGCAGCAGCAATACCATAAATAGAGTGTAATAGCAGGGGAAGTCCCCGTTTATGACGAATTTCTAAATAGAGATATCGATTGATATATTTTTTCAATAAATTACGACGATAAGTCACCAACTCAGCATCGGTTTCATCACTGGGGAAACAATCAGGGTATTGTTTTTTCAGGTAACGCATTTCTTGATACCAAAAATGACGTATTTCTTCCCGTAATGGCATGTGTTTATCGGCTAACAAATCACGTAAATAATTTATGGTGTAGTAAGTCATAAACTCGTCACAGTATGAAAACGCGTTGGAATGAATATGTTTTTCAATCAGGGTGGCCTGAGTGGCGAGCTCACGATAAACAGATAGGCATTTTGCAATATTTGCCATTAATTCCGTTAAATATTCCGCAGTCTTCCGTTGTGGGTTTTGGCTCACCATTTTGATATTAATTCGTACGGTTCGCTTAAAGGTTAAGGTATAGCGCTTAAGCCTATTTTCATACTCATCTAGGGAGGGGGGATTGAGTGGATCACACTGCTCCAACCAACGTTTTAAATCGTCTAACTCCCCGTTTTGTTCCGGTAAAGCAGACAGTTTTACCGTAGGAGGGCTGAGCCGAATGTAATTTTTAAGGCTGCGCTGTAGGCTAGAGGCTGTGTATAAGTCAGGATTGATTTGCAGCGAAGAAGGCAAAAAGAAAAAGGTCTCTACTTGGTAGCGGATCTCTTTAGACTTACGTGGAATTGACACTTTTTGTTTAATCTCAAACTGTTTTTTTCCATGGATCTTGAGAGATTCTTTAATCATATTACGCCTTTATTGGGAACTTTTATCTTTTTTGCTTCTTTATCAATCAATGAAGCATAACATGGTTTTATAAAAACCATAAAATAGCGGAAATCACGGTGACAGTCTGTGAAAGACAATGAAAAAGTATTGCGAGGGAAGGGGGAAGAGAAAAAATATAACGAGGCATATTGCTATGCCCCATTATCGATTCGCTATTCGTTAGAATAACTTATTTTTTCGCAGCAGGACGAACCGCTGTTACTTCAATTTCCACTCTCCAAGCTGGGTTAGCCAGTTTAGCGACTTGGAAAGTTGAACGAGCTGGTAGGTTAGTCACTTTCTCAGACTCATAGAACTTGTTGTAACCAGCCATAAAGCCAGCAAAGTCCATAGTCCCTTGAGTTTCTTCACCACCAACTAAGAATACTTGCATTTTAACAACGTCGTTCATAGTCAAACCCATACCTTCAAGGTTAGCTTGGATTTGTTTTAACACGTTGATAGTTTGTGCTTCGGTATTACCGTAAGACTCTAAAACGCCTTCTTTGGCATCTGCAGAGATTTTAGAAGGAACTTTTCCGCTTAGGAAAATAAGGTTGCCCGCGCTGATTTCTACTGATTCAGAGATAGGGAATCCTTTCACAGGAACGCGTTTAACATCTTCAGCTGCATTTGCACTCGCTACACCTAAAATCAAAGGCAGAGAAAGCAATAAAGTTTTATAGCGCATGTAAACTCCTTAACATTATCAAAGTAAACGGGAACTATCAGTTTCACTTAAGGCCAGTTTTTAGTTTAGCCTAATTCCATTGACTGATAGATCCCAGTAAAAAAAAACGCGACTTTTTCGCTTATTAGTTAAAACGAGAAAGTTTGTACGGCGTTGGATCGATAAATGGTGTTTCACCCATTAACAATTCAGCCGTTAAGCGACCAGATGCAGGACTTTCAGTCATACCCCAACCTGTTGCGGTATTGATGACTAAACCTGGATACTGTTCGACTGTTGAAATAATTGGAATTTCATCATCTGTTGGTGCAACGGTACCACCCCAACGTTCAACTACTTTAGACTCTTTAAATACTGGGAATTCTTTTCTCAGTCTTTCCAGAACGCCATCTAAGTGTTCATTGTTTGGTGTATTGGTTGCAGTACGGAATTCTTCAAATGGTGTTTTCTCATCTAAATTCCAAGATGTCGACATCATGAAGGAGTTAAATAAGTCTTTACCAATAGAGAATTCTAATGGTAATTCTCCGCCGCCTAATACGTGTAGGAATCTTGGGCCTAACAGGAAGCTATCTTTAACGATAGAGCTGGTAAAGATACGTGGTGCAACCGCGTAGGTACCATCTGCTTGTTCACGGAAGTGAATACCGTTAGGTAAGTGGACGTTGCCTTTCGGTGCACCAGGAACGCCTGAAATACGTTGTTGTGACAGATAAACGTTCAGTGTTGGAACATCAACACCTAAGTTACCCATAAACAGGCGAGACCAAATACCACCAGTCAGAACGACGCGAGAGGTTTTGATAGCGCCTTTTTCAGTCACAACATCAGAAATTTTACCGCCCGCTGTTTCAATGCCGCGTACTGCACAATTGGTATAGATACGGATACCGATTGATTTTGCGTAGTTTGCCATTGCTGGGGTGACGGTTTCTGGGTCAAGGCTACCTGAATCTTCTTCAAATCCACCGATTTTCCATGGAGTTTGAGCATCAACCAGGCGATTTGCCAGTTCAGTACCTTCAATCATACGGGTACGTAATGGGGTATCGAAACCTGGGTTTTCAGAAGCAGCTTTGATCCAAGCTCTTGCAACTTCTAAATCTTCTTCGCTTGAAGGAACTTCAACACGGCCTTGAACACGGTAGCTAGTATCAGCACCGATTTTTTCGTTCATACCGAGCCATTGGATTTTTCCGTAGTGGTGTAAAGGGAAAATCGCTGGTGAGGTTTTATAGCTGATGATTTGGCTATATGCACGGCCTGATTGCTCACCGCCGACAACGCCTTTTTCACAAATAACAACATTCAAACCTTTTTCAGCAAGGTTAATGGCTGTCATGATCCCTTGAAGGCCAGCACCGATGATGACTGCATCTGCAGACTCAGGTAATTTGCCTTCAGTGCCAGCAACAGCTGGTACGCGCGATGGTGTAGATTCGAAACGGCCTTCACGACGGATCATCGGAACAACTGTTGCACCCCCTGCCAGAACACCAGCAGCACCAACCCCTAATAATAGCTTTCTTCTCGAGATTTTCATCTATAACCTCAATAACAATCTTGTTTTTTATATAGTAAATAATTTCAAATTGAGATAATGATCTTATCATATATTTTGAAATTGTTAAGTGGGGGTAGCATTTGTTAATAAAAGTCGATTAAATGAATGTGAACGTAAATTGGTGTGCTCAGTGCTGTAAAGGGTTTGTCGGAGATCATTCAAATTTATGTATTAGCTAATTAATGATTTTGAAATATTAATGTAATTAAAAGTGTACGGGTGTAAAGTTAATTATTGTACTTAAGTTGTGCTTTTTGGTATTAATGCAGTGAAAAATTAAAATAATGAATGACAGAACAAAATGCTAAATATAGGTTAAGTCATGTAGCTAATCATATAATATAAAAATAATTTTTTAATTAAATGCTTGCGCTAATTTTATTCAACTTTTGGTTAATTAAACGACAGATTTCATCTTCTGAATGGTAATACTCTGGTTTGGTGTATTAACTTTACTTTTTGATTTGCTCATGAATCTATCATTATGAAAAATAATAGTTTTAAAATTTATTTTTAATTAATGAATGACCTAGTGTTGATGAGGGTAATAACTTGGGGGATTTAAAATGATTTATTTCACGATGAAAAATAAATATAACCAACGCGTTGTTTATTTGAGCGAATACTCAGATATATCAGAATGTGAAATAGGTGAGATAAATATAGTGGGATTAAAGATCGAATTGTTTAATTAAATATTATTAATAAATCTATTAATTAATAATATATTTATAAAATTTCTTGTGATAAAAATACAAAAATATTAAGCACCTATCAATTAGATGGAAAAATAACCATCTAATAATGGGGTGTATATCATTCAGTTATTTTACTTTATTGGTCGATATACACCACATAGAGGTTAATTATTAGTAATATATTCATTTCCTGTGGGGATCTGAGCGAAAAAATCAGCATAATCTTCGGCACGAACCTGTTGAAGGATGATCTCTAGCTTAGTTAAGGGGGCTTCTGACCAGTCACAACGTATATCAATATCGGCATATTGGCGGTTACTCCATATTTTTAGCGCGGCTGAACGTATGCCACGATAATCCCCACCTGATTTTGCGCCTGCTTGCATAGCGAGTAATAGCCTATCGGCGAGTTCAAGACCCCTATTTTTCTGGTAGCACTGGTACATGGCATCAATGACTTGTTCACTCACTAACATATTTCCCGCTATTGCAACATTTTTTTCTGACAAGCTCCCGCACCAAGGCAAACAAGCTTGCCCAGTCCAATCTGCACTATTGCCAGCATTGTCGATAATAACCCACTGCCGTCGTTCAGGAGTTTCATCTTCCGTTAACAATCTGTTGAGGCATGAACTTGCAAATAGACCATGCTGTAAGTGCTCAATTCCCCTTAAACCTGCAATGGGATTTGTCATGGCTTGTGTGGCGATTGCACCAGCATAACTTGCACCATGCAGGACTAACGCCCCCACAGCAGGGCCGCCAGTTGCCGTTGCTGCACCAATTTTCCCTGTTTGTGGACAACGCGCCACAATTGAAAATGTCATTTTACACCTCATAAATTAGACATCGATCAAATTTATCATTATAAATTGTTGCGTGAAATATAATTTATCATCATAAATAAAGAAAAAGATAAAATAATTAACAAAATTGACACAAATCACATTTCAAATACCACATAGCACGGTTAACACTGGGGGGTTGTATGAGAATACGTTTAGGTAGGTGGGTTGCAGCTGTTTTGCTGCTCTCTTTGTTTTCATTACCGACTCAGGCGTCAAAATATAATGATGTGCTGCTGTTAGGGCAGGTTGCAGAACCGCAATCTCTAGACCCTCAAGTGGCAACGGCAGCGAATGACTCACGGATTTTAGTCAATATCTATGAAGGGCTGGTACGCAATACGGATGGCACGTTGACGCTTGAACCTGCTCTCGCAAAGTCATGGAACGTCAGTGATGATGGGCTAACTTATACTTTCCAGTTACGCGACAATATTCGGTTTCATGATGGTAGCCCATTTAATGCGCAAGCCGTGAAGTTTACATTTGAACGTATGTTGGATAATCAGCACCCTTACTATTTTACTGGGCCATTTCCGCTGTCGTTTTTCTTTTCTGCTATCGACAAGATTGATACCCCCGATGATTTAACTGTGGTTTTTACGTTAAAAGAACCTTTTGCACCTTTTTTGTCGAATTTAGCGACACCCGCAGGCCTGATTGTGTCACCTGCTGCGGTTAAGCAATACGGTAAAGATTTTAGTCGCCACCCAAGTGGTACAGGGCCTTTTAAATTCGATGAGTGGACTGCCAACCAACGAGTGGTTGTGTCAGCTAATGACAACTATTGGGAGGGTAAACCAGCCCTAAAACACGTGGTTTTTCGTCCAATTACTGATGCCAATACGCGCGTAGCAGAGATGTTGTCTGGGGGCATTGATGCAATGGTTGAAGTCCCTGCTGATAATGTTCCCCTTTTTGCAAGGGATAGTCGCTTTCGGGTATACGAAGCTACAGGCCCTCATGTGTGGTACAGCATGTTAAATGCTTCATTACCACCGTTTGATGATGTGCGTGTTCGCCAAGCGGTGAACTATGCAGTGAATAAGCAAAATATTGTTAAATATATTCTTCAAGACTCTGCGGATGTCGCGGAAGGTCCGATCCCTTCCGCGTTCGATTGGGCATTTGATAAAGAAACCTCAGCATATCCTTATGATCCGAAAAAAGCCCGCGAGCTTATTAAAGAGGCTGGAGCCGAAGGGCAGAAAATTGTGTTTTACGTGACCGAAGGGGGCTCAGGCATGTTAGACCCTATTCCGATGGCAACAGCAATCCAAGCGGATTTAAAAGCGGTTGGGTTATCGGTGGAAATTCAAACTTTTGAATGGAATACCTATCTGTCGAAAGTCAATGCGGGGCTAAAAGAGGCGCACATGGCGGAGATGGCATGGATGACCAATGATCCTGATACATTGCCCTTCTTGACCTTACATTCCGCCTCTTGGCCTGATAAAGGCGGGTTCAATTCAGGTTATTACAGTAATAAACAACTTGATGCATTGTTGGATAAGGCGCGGGTCACCAATAGCCTTAAAGAGCGTGCTGCACTGTATCAACAAGTGCAAAAAATTGTTCATCAAGATGCACCTTGGTTATTTGTCGCTAACTGGAAGCAAAATGCCGTGGCAAGTGAGCATGTTCAGCACTTCAAATTACAACCGAACTTTAATTTATTACTTAAAGATGTTCGTAAAGACTAATTTTATGGGGAAAAAATGATGTGGTTATACTGTTTAAAGCGCATTTTAGCGACCATTCCCATATTGATTGGTTTGACGCTGATTGTCTTTTTGATCATGGCGATGATCCCTGGTGACCCAGCTCAAGCGCTCCTTGGGCCTTGGGCGACACCTGAGAATGTTTCGCGTGTAAAAGCGGAGCTTGGTTTAGATAAACCGTTATACCAACAGTATTTTATTTGGATGCAGAATTTAATATCGGGGGACTTTGGCCGCTCGTTTGTACTGAACCGCCCCGTCGTTGATGAAGTATTAGAACGTTTTTCGGCGACCTTAGTCCTGGGGGGGAGCGCTTTATTATTGAGCTCCGTGTTGGGCTTATTGGCAGGGATCATTTCTGCTATTCGCCAGTTTAGTTGGAGTGATAGATTCATTACTTTAGCGGTTTTATTAGGGATTTCAATGCCATCCTTCTGGATTGGGTTATTGATGATTATGGTTTTTTCCGTTCAACTGCAATGGTTCCCTGCATCAGGGATGTATGATATTTGGCAAGGTGGCGGCTTAGGGGATTTATTGCATCACCTTGTATTACCTGTCATTACGCTATCACTTGTTGCTACTGGCGTCATTGCCCGATTAACACGAACGGCCATGCTAGAAGTTTTACGCCTCGATTTCATTCGAACCGCGAGAGCCAAAGGGCTCAGTGAGCGTAAAGTCATTTTCCGTCATGCCTTTCGTATGGCACTGGTTTCCGTTATCCCCGTCATTGGGATTCAAGCGGGTTTTGTGTTTGGTGGCGCGGTGTATATCGAAACTGTTTTTCAGTGGCCAGGGCTAGGTGCAATGTTGGTCAAAGCCGTGGCAACCCGAGACTTATTCTTAGTTCAAGGGGGCGTCTTGATTGCAGCGGCGTCTTACGTGTTTATCAATTTGTTTGCTGATGTCCTGCAAGCCATGTTAGATCCGAGGTTGAAATCATGAGCCAAACGACAACACCGATTATTCAACATCGCCATCGACAATCTATTGGCTCGCTATTGCTAGCGAACCGTCTTGCGACGATTGGGTTGGTAATTTTAATGGTCATCATACTACTGGCATTATTGGCGCCTTGGCTACCATTGGATAACCCAGATGAAACCAATCTAGTGAACCGCTTATTACCTGTTTTTTCATCGGGGCATGTTTTAGGTACCGACCATTTGGGGCGTGATATTTTATCGCGTTTATTATGGGGGACAAGAGTATCACTGATGGTGGGGATCTCTGCCACGCTTATTGCTGCCGTTTTTGGAACGTTAATAGGCTTAATTGCAGGTTATGTTGGTCACCGTACAGACACTATATTGATGCGTTGTATCGATATGCTTATGGCATTTCCTTATATTTTATTGGCACTGGCCATTGTCGCGGTATTAGGGCCAGGCTTATTAAATGCGTTATATGCGATTGCTTTAGTCAATATTCCCTTTTTTGCACGAAATATCCGTGGGTTAACGGTCGGGCTGCGTGATAGAGATTTCATTCAGGCAGCAAGATTGTCAGGTAAGAATCATTTACAGGTGTTATTAACTGAGGTTTTACCTAATGTACTGCCAATTATCGTGGTCACTATGTCGACGACTATTGGTTGGATGATTTTAGAAACCGCAGGGCTTTCGTTTTTAGGTTTAGGCACACAACCGCCGAATGCTGATCTCGGTTCGATGTTAGGGCAAGGGCGCGCACAAATGTTTGTGGCGCCTCATGTCGCTTTAGTGCCAGGTATTATGATTTTCCTAATTGTTATCAGTTTTAACTTATTGGGTGATGGCGTGCGTGATATTCTCGATCCACGTTTAAAATCAGGGGCTTTACACCGTTCACAGCCAATGACCCAAACAGATCGCGTGAATATCCCAGCTAAAACGGCAGGCACTCAGGCCGTGCTGGAAGTGAAAGACCTTGCGGTGGCATTTCGCCAAGGCCACCAGCTACGTCCAACCGTCAAAGGGATTAGTTTTACCGTTGGTGCTGGTGAGTGCCTTGGTCTCATAGGGGAAAGTGGCTCGGGTAAGAGCGTGACCGCGCTGTCCATTATGGGGTTGTTGGCTTCGCCGCCCGCGGTGATTACAGCGGGTGGGGTGTATGTGGAACATGAAGAGATGTTGTCCTTGCCGCTTTCTATTATGCAACGGCGGCGTGGCGCACGGGTGTCGTATATTTTCCAAGACCCACTGACGACACTGCATCCGCAGTTTACGATTGGCGTACAGCTTCAGGAGGCTATCACCGCTCACCAAGCGTTATCCAACCAAGTGGCGAAAGTGAAAGCTATCGAACTCCTTGATAGCGTGGGGATCCCTGATGCGGCTGACAGATTCAGTGCTTATCCTCATGAGTTATCAGGCGGGCAACGCCAGCGGGTGGGGATTGCCATGGCGCTGGCAAACGACCCCGTGCTTATCATAGCGGATGAACCGACAACGGCGCTGGATGTGACTGTTCAAGCAAGAATTTTAGAATTACTGAATAAACTGCGCCGCGAACGGGGTGTAGCACTGTTGTTTATTACCCATGATTTCGCCGTGATTAACCAAATTTGCGACCGGGTTGCTGTGATGCAACAAGGGGAAATAGTGGAAACGGGCGTGACTCAAACGGTATTGCAGCACCCGCAACACCCTTACACGCAACGGCTAATTGCTAGTGTTCCAAAACTGGGGGAAGGCCGTCAATTTTTAACGCAAGTGGCCGCGCTTTATCGCAATGAAACCGATGACAAAAGTCTAAACGCAGCGCAGGAGGCGCCATGAATACTGTGATTGAAGTGAATCAGCTAGTGAAAACATTTGGGCAGCCTCGTAGCCTATTTCATCCCAAAGGGCGGGAAGTCCATGCTCTGAAAAATATTTCACTGTCATTGTATGAAGGGGAAACATTGGCGGTTGTTGGCGAAAGTGGCTCAGGGAAAAGTACGCTCGCCCGCATTTTAGTGGGGCTGGAAAATGCCACCTCAGGGGACATTCAGGTTTTGGGTCAAAGCAAGGCACAGTGGCAAAAGCAAGGTGCTAAGGCCTTTGGACAAGCGATTCAGTACGTTTTTCAAGACCCTGTTGCATCGTTAAATCCACGAAAAACCATTGGGGAAACTTTATCGGTTCCATTGAAATATTTAAAGCACATGGCTCCCTCACAGCGTACTAATCGATTGGTAGAATTACTTGAAGCCGTCAATATGCCAATGGATTCATTAGCTTGCTACCCTCATGAGTTTTCAGGTGGGCAGGCTCAGCGCTTGGCGATAGCAAGGGCACTTGCTGCTGATGCGCGGGTATTGGTGCTTGATGAGCCCGTAAGTGCTTTGGATGTATCCGTGCAAGCCCAAGTTTTACTGCTTCTGGAAGAGTTAAAAGCGCAATTTTCACTCTCCTATTTATTTATTAGCCATGATTTAGCCGTCGTGGAATCAATCGCTGACAGAGTTGCCGTGCTGTATTTAGGGGATTTGCTTGAGTGCAGTGAAACCCGTCAGCTATTTGCGGCTCCTGAACATGCGTATACTCAAAACCTATTATCGAGTGCGCCACGTATTCGGACCTATTAAAACTTGTTGAGAGCAACTATGAGTATCGATAAGCCATCGGCAATTGAGCCGGTTCGCATTAAACGGACAGATGAAATTGTGAATGCCATTAAAGAAACCATTATGGCGGACAATCTCAGCCCCGGTGATCGGTTACCCCAAGAAAAAGACCTGATTGAGCGTTATAGCGCGAGTAAAAGCACGGTCAGGGAGGCGTTAAAATCCCTCGAAGTTCAAGGGCTGATAAAGACCAAAACGGGCCCAGGAGGCGGTGCATTTATTGATTCAATGACGGAATCACGGGCCATGAGCTTGTTATCTAACTATTTATTTACGCGGGATATTTCCATCAAGGATATCTATACATTGCGAAAATTGTTGGAGCCTGTTGTGGCAGTGAGTGCGATGGAAAAAATCGATAATGCAGGCATTCAAAAACTGTACGAAATCATCGCTATTTACGACCATGAACCTGCTGACGAAGAAGAGCGTTGGCAACAGCGGATGGCGGAGCTCGATTTCCACACGGTTGTCGCGAGCTATTCGGATAATGTGCTTTTAGTATTTACTTGTCATTTTCTTCAGCGGTTACTGAAAGATTTAGCCGTCTGTAAAGATATTTATTTGAAACCTGAACCCGTTGATAGACGCCAAGGTATTGAATACCAATACCAATTGATAGAAGCCTTGCGCCGCAAAGATGCACAAAAAGTACAAGCGGTCATGGAAGCGCACATGGATTATGCAGAACACGCCATGTTGGCTCTACAAGCCACCTTACAAGAACGTTTTTTAAGTGAAGATAGGTAATCATCATGATCGACACAGCATATCTAGCAAATGTATTACGCACATTGTTACAAACGCCGAGTCCTGTTGGGATGACTGATAAAGCGGTTGCGCAGACTCACCAATGGCTGACTGAATTGGGCTTCAAGCCACAGTATACGCGCCGTGGGGTACTGCACATTACATTAGGGTGGGATGAACCCAAACGTGCACTGGCCGCTCACTTAGATACCTTGGGAGCCATGGTCACCCAGTTAAAGTCTAACGGCCGCTTAGCGTTACGTAACACGGGGACATGGGCTGCGCGTTTTGCAGAAGGTGCAAGGGTGACAGTATTTAGTGATAACCACCAGTACCGCGGCACAATTTTGCCTTTAAAAGCATCAGGGCATCGCTTCAATACAGAGGTTGACACTCAAGTGGCGGATTGGGATAACCTCGAAATCCGCTTAGATGCTCCTTGTTATAACCTTGCTGATCTGCAATCTCACGGTTTGAACGTGGGAGACATTGTTGCGGTAGATGCTCAACCTGAATTTATTGATAACGGTTTTATTGTTTCTCGTCATTTGGATGACAAAGCAGGCTGTGCCGTCATGTTAGCTGCTCTGAAATCGCTGGTGGATGATGGCGTTGTGCCTGCGGTTTCTTGCCAAATGATGTTCACGATTTCTGAGGAAGTTGGTATTGGTGGAACCCATGGTTTTGGCTCACAAGTGCAAGAGTTATTGGCGATAGATAACTCAGTATCAGGGCCAGACCAAGCAACGCGGGATGATTCACTGACGCTAGCGTTTCGCGATAGAACAGGGCCATTTGATTTGGCAATCACCCGCCATTTATTGCAACTGTGCCAGCAATACGATATTCCCCATGTTCGCGATACGTTCAAACATTACCGCTCAGACAGTGCCGCGGCGATTGATGCAGGGTGGGATATTCGTGCGGCATTGGCGTGTTTTGCACTCGACAGTTCCCATGGTTGGGAAAGAACACACATGGATTCATTGGTGGCATTAGCCACGCTAGTCAGGCGTTATATTGAAAGTGATTTAGTTCCACTGCCTGGGCAGTAATCGATGAGAAATCCCCTCCACAGTATTGAAGGGGGTAGGATGATTAACTCAGTTTGGCTTGTGCTAAATATTTTTGCATTTCGTCACTCGGTACCATGCCGCCACCTGTTGCCCAAACAAGGTGAGTGGCATTCGCCATTTGCTGTGCACTAAGGCCTTTAGACTGCCAGTAATTAGTATTCTGTGTGACATGCACGCAGCCTGTCATACCCGCAAGAGCAGAGGGTTCTAGTTTGATGCCTTCTGTTTTGTTGAGTAACCCTAACAAGTTATACATGTCTTGGTCATCAAGGGTGTAATACCCGTCGATTAACCGCTCCATCGCACGGCCTACAAAGCCAGAGGCTCGCCCTACAGCAAGGCCATCTGCGGCAGTGATATTATCAATACCAATTTCTTGTACAGAAATACCATCGTGTAATCCAGTGTGGACGCCCAAAAGCATGCACGGTGAATGCGTCGGTTCCGCGAACAGGCAGTGTGCGTCGTCACCAAATGCCAGTTTCAACCCAAAGGCAACCCCGCCAGGGCCACCGCCGACACCGCAAGGCAGGTAGACAAACAGTGGGTGGTCTTTATCAACAATAACACCTTGTTCCGCAAATTGTTTTTTCAGACGCAGCCCCGCGACGGCATAACCTAAAAATAGGGTTGTGGAGTTTTCGTCATCAATAAAGAAACAATTTGGGTCTTGTTCTGCTTCTTTACGACCTTGTTCAACGGCAATGCTGTAATCTTGTTCATATTCAACGACATTAACGCCATGTGAGCGTAGTTTGTCTTTCTTCCACTGGCGCGCATCCGCAGACATATGCACACTGACGCTAAAGCCTAATTTGGCACTCATGATGCCGATAGACATCCCTAAGTTACCTGTTGAGCCAACCGCGATACTATATTGGCTAAAGAACTGGCGGAATTTATCAGAAAATAGAACTTCATAATTATCATCAATGGATAACAACCCTGCCCCAAGTGCTAGTTTTTCGGCGTGAGTGAGTACTTCATAAATCCCCCCGCGCGCTTTGATAGAGCCAGAAATAGGCAAGTGGCTATCTTTCTTTAATAAAATTTTCCCGGTGATTGGCGTTTGGTAACGCGCTTCGAGCGCGGTTTGCATATTGGCGATTGCAACTACATCAGATTCGATAATCCCTTGAGTAGCTTGTGTTTCTGGGAACGCTTTCATCAAATACGGTGCAAAACGGTTTAAACGCGCTTCGGCATCTTGAACATCACTAATGGTCAGCCCCACATAAGGTAAACCCGCTTCTGTGGTGGTGGCGTTAGGGTTGAACCATGCCACGTGTTTTAAATTGATTAAGTCCTGAACTAAAGGGTAGTCAGCAATTAACTTATTCACGTTTATCTGAGTCATAATTACTCTCTTTTAAATCAAAAATGAAAGTGCAAAGGTGCCTGCCAGCGCAACAAGGGATGCGATAAGGGTGGCGACACTATAAAAACGGAATGTTTCAGCCAAGGTGGCATTACAATATTGTTTAACCAGCCAGAACAGGGAGTCTGTGACGATAGTACAACCAATCGCACCAGAACCAATGGCTAATGTCATAATTTCTGGGCTGATGTGTGGGTACATTGGCATTAACGGTGCCACAATGGCGGTGGCGCCCATCATGGCAACAGTGGCGGAGCCGACAGCAGCGTGTAGAATAATCGCCACTAACCATGCCAGCAAAATTGGGTGCATGTCGATACCAGAAAGCACTAACGCAAGAGAATCACTCAGTCCGCTACCTTTTAAAATGCCGTTAAATGCACCACCTGCACCAATAATCAGTAAGATATTGGCGATCGAACTAAAGCTTTCTTCGGTTTTACTGAGCAATACGCTCATGCCCATATTACGGCGAATACCTAGCATGTAATACGCGACAAACGCGGCAATAAACATGGCGGTAATGGGGTTACCGATAAACTGTAGTAAGGTATATAACTGATTGTCTTTACTCATGTTTAAATCAGCAGCTGTTTTGATTAACATGAGAATAATTGGCAGTAAAACGGTAAATAATGTGGCACTTAAAGAGGGTAAGTCTTTTTCGTCACGCACCTCGAGGTCAGAAAATGCCTCTGGTACGGTTTTAAACGGTAAACGCTCACCTAGGAATTTCAGAAATAGTGGCCCACCCACTAATGAAGCCACTAGCCCCACAGCCAACCCTGCAACAATTACCGTACCAATATCTGCACCTAATTCATTGGTGACAAATAGCGCGGCAGGGTGTGGTGGCACGATGCAATGCACTGCCATCAGTGCAGTACAAAGTGGAATAGCGAGTTTTAATAACGAGGTATTGGTTCTTTTGGCAATGGAAAACGCCAGTGGGATCAATAACACCACACCGACTTCAACAAACAGGGTGATACCGCAGATTAAACCAATTAACACCATGGTGACATCGGGGGTTAACCAGCGGCTTTTTTGTAAGGTGACGCCGATGCGTTCCGCAGCCCCCGAGATTTCCATCATTTTTCCGAGGATAGTCCCCAGCCCGATAATGACGGCGAGGAAACCAAGTGTACCACCAATCCCATTTTCAATGGTATTTACCATTTCTAACGGGTTCATTTTCATGGAGATACCGACAAAGAAGCTGGCGAGTAAAAGGGCTAAAAAAGGGTGAAACTTAAATTTAATAATTGAAACGATGATCAGCAAGATACTAATAACCAGCGTGCCGAGCATCCACATTGTAGAGTCCATATCCTACCCCTAATCATTTTGTTGTTGTGCCTATATTGGATAATAAATATGCAGGAGTGACAAACGATGAAACTTAAGTCTTAGGTGAATTAAATTAACTCAATGGCGTGATATTGGTCATAAAAAAGGGTGATTTACCGATTTGCATCATAATAATTCATGTTAAACGCGCTATTCTGGAAAAATGCAGAACTGACCGAGGAGGTTCGATGTCACCTAATCTTAATCCCTTTGAGCAATCGGGTTTTATTCAATGGCATAAGCGGCTGTCAAGCCATCAGCTTTCCCGTTTACACACTTTTGAAGCGGCGGCTCGTCATTGTTCTTTTGCCCTTGCATCACAAGAATTGGCGCTAACGCCTAGTGCAGTGAGCCACCGAATTAATACCCTTGAAGAGGAATTAGGCTTTAAGTTATTTGAGCGTTTTCATCGGCGTATTGAGCTAACCGCGGACGGCGAGCGGATTTATTGGGCACTGCGCAAAAACTTGGATGATATCAACCAAGAAATTCTGGATATTAAAAACCAAGAGATTTCAGGGGAATTGACCGTGTATTCACGGCCTTCTATTGCCCAGTGTTGGCTTATCCCTAAAATTGCTGACTTTACTAACCAATACCCGTCAATTCAGCTCAATTTATTAACGGGGAATGATGACGTTAATTTTCGTGGTTATGGTATTGATGTGGCGATTTATTACGATGATATTACGCGGCCTAACTTGTATTGCGAAGATTTAATGCCTGAATCCATTGTGCCTGTATGCAGCCCACAATATGCCAAACAGCATGATTTGATGGACAATTTTCATCAACTCAAAAACTGTACTTTGTTGCATGACAGGCAGGCTTGGAGCAGTAACTCCGATTATGATGAATGGAAAGCGTGGAGCGAACACTACCAGTTATCGTTATTTCCTCACCGTCGGAACCTGTGTTTTGACCGATCAGACTTGGCGATTGTAGCAGCCATGAACCATGCGGGCGTGGCAATGGGACGCAAGCAGTTGGTTGAAAAGCGCATTAAGCGCCAAGAGCTAGTGATGCCTTTTGGTGACATTGCACTCAAGTGTCAACAACGCCACTATTTTGCGATGTTAAATGAAAAACGTAACCCCAAAGCAGATATTTTTATTCAGTGGCTAAAACAGCAAGTTAGATGAATATGGCAAGAAAATTGCTGTTAATTCGAGTAAGATAAGGCATTAGCCTTTCTTTTCATCACATGGAAAAAACGCGCGCGATGGCACCGAAAATTCAAAAAGTAGCAACAATTAAAGATGTGGCTGCCAAAGCACAGGCAGGGAAAACCAGTATTTCACGTTATTTAAACGGTGAATTACATTTGCTGTCGGATAACATGCGCCAACGTATTGAAGCAGCAATCCAAGAATTGAATTATCGCCCAAACCAAATGGCGCGTAGCTTAAAGCATGGTCGTACAGGGTTGATAGGGTTGATTATTGCCGATATCGGAAATCCATTCTCGGTGGAGGTGCTCAAAGGGGTCGAGTCAGAGTCCATCAAGCAAGGGTTTATGACGGTGGTGTGCAATGCAAACAATAGCATTGAGCTGGAATGCCAATTTATTCAGTTATTAAAAGGCTACCGTGTTGATGGGTTAATTATTAATTCAGCGGGGGTAAACGCACAATTTATTGATGTGCTAAAACAAACCACATTGCCTTTTGTTTTACTCGATAGAAAAATCGAGGATTTCCCATGTGATATGGTCGGCTTAGATAACCCTGCATCTGCTGAGATGGCATTTAACCACTTGATAGAACAAGGTTTCGAGGCAATTTGCTTTGTGACCGAACCCATTGAATATAACAGCGCGCGTAAAGAGCGCCTGCAAACTTTCCAACGCTTGCTAAACCAGCAAGGGCAAGTGAAAGGCGAGTTTCACCAAATCACCTTACCAGACCCAGCGCAATTAGATTCCATCGTTGCCAACTTTTGCGCCTCGCACCGTGGTATGCGTAAAGCGATTGTGGCGGCAAATGGTGTGTTAACCTTGCAGCTTGCCTATGTGATGAACCAACAAGGGTTACGTTGGGGGGCAGATATTGGCTTTCTCAGTTTTGATAACCTCGAATGGGCGGCCTTTGCTGGGCAAGGGATCACCTCTGTTTCACAGCCTACAGCCGAAATGGGCCACAAAGCGGTTGAGTGTTTATTAGAAAAGCTGGAAAATCCCGAAAAAGCTCCAACACAATATCTGTTCCATGGTGAGTTAGTGGTGAGGAATTCAACCACATTGTAAGGCAGGATAACACAAATAGGGGAGCGCCTCTTTGTGTTATCGATAGAAACTAGCGTGCTTGTATCGCGCTTATATTGGCGCAATTTTCGCTAAGGTCACCGTTTAGTGCGGCAATGAGGTTATCGACTGCACATTCGACCATCGCATAGCGCGTTTCATGGGTGGCAGAACCGATGTGGGGCAGGGCAACCACATTCGGTAATGTGAGCAGTTTAGAATCTGTTGGTAGTGGCTCTACCTCAAACACATCCAAGCCCGCACCGCGTATCGTGCCATTTTCTAAGGCTGCAATCAGCGCCGTTTCATCAATAATCTTCCCGCGAGAACCATTGATCAAAAATGCGCTAGGTTTCATTTTCGCCAGCTCGGTTTTACCGATCAGTTTTTCCGTGGATGGCAATAATGGGACTACCACGCAAACAAAGTCAGACTCTTTCAGTAGCGTATCTAAATCACAGCGTCGGGCATTCAGTTTTGTCTCAGCCTCTGCATGTGCATGGTTGCTGTAATAGAGAACAGGCATGCCAAAGCCTGCATTTGCGCGCTTTGCCACGGCATAACCAATACGACCCATACCTAAAATACCGATGGTTTTGCCATTCACGTTACTGCCGTAATCACTTTCGCCAATGCTTTTTGTCCATTGACCATTTTTCACCATTTCCGCCATTTCAATAATGCGGCGGGCACTGCAAAGTACTAAGGTGAAAATAGTGTCTGCGGTGGTTTCAGTGAGCACATTGGGGGTGTGCATTAAGGGGATTTTACGAGCATTCATAGCGTCAATGTCAAACTGGTCAACACCAACTGAAATGGTTGATGCTGCTTTTAAGTGTGGCGCAAGGGCTAGCTCTTTTGCCGTAATCGGGTAGCTTGCGCCAATAATACCCTCTGCGGTACTTAATGCTTGCTGGAAACTCGCTCTGTTTTCTTCTGTCACTTCATCAAAAACAGTAACATTAAATTGCTGCTGTAAGCGTGCAAGTTGCGTATTGGGGATCGTTTTATACAAAATAACATTCTTTTTCATGGTTGCCCCTTATTAAGCGTGTTTGGCGATAGCGGAACTGTTGTTCGGTTCTTGGTTGGGTTTCACAATTAGCGTAAAGAACACTGAGGCTAATAATGCTAGACCCATAAACATATAGGAAGCACTTGGGCTTCCTGTGGCACCATTGAGGTAACCGACAAACCATGAGCCAAAGAATGACCCCAAGGCCCCCATGCTGTTGATCAGCGCCATTGCGCCCCCAGCCACGTTTTTCGGTAACATTTCAGGGATAATCGCAAAAAATGGGCCATAAGGTGCGTACATGGCGGCACCCGCAATCACCAGTAATGTATAAGATAACCAGAAATTTGAATTGCCTAGCATGTAAGAACCAAGAAAGCACACTGCGCCGATTAAGAGCATTGGCCAGACAAATAATTTACGGTTATGCATACGGTCTGAAGCCCATGATACCAAAATCATCGCCAACGTGGCGGCAAGATATGGCACCGCAGAGAGCCAGCCTGTTTCTACCATGCCTAAGTTTGATGCACCGCGAATAATCGAAGGTAGCCATAACACAAAGCCATAAACCCCGATACTCCAGCAGAAATATTGTGCGCACAGCAGCACAACATTGCGTGATTTGAACGCCTCGCGGTAATTGCGTACAGGTTTAATATTTTTTTGTTCATCACTGAGGATTTTGTCTAAATCGTCTTTTTCTTGTTGGCTTAACCAATTAACTTGGCTTGGTTTATCACGTGCAGTTCGCCACCAGAAAAATGCCCATAAAACCGCGGGAACACCTTCAATGATGAACATTTCACGCCAACCAAAAGCTTGGATTAAGTAACCCGATAACACTGACATCCATAATACTGTTACGGGATTACCTAAAATTAAAAAGGTATTCGCTCGTGAGCGTTCGGATTGAGTGAACCAGTTACTGATGTAGATAAGCATGGCTGGCATGACCGCGGCTTCGACCACACCTAAGCTGAAACGGATAATCACCAACATGGGGATATTGCTGACCATCCCTGTCAAGCTGGCAAACATACCCCACAGGAAAATACAGGCAAAAATCAGTTTTCTGACGCTGCGTTTCTCCGCGTAGATAGCCCCAGGGATTTGGAAGAAAAAGTACCCCAAGAAAAATAGAGAACCAAGCAGGGAGGACATCCCTTTGGTAATCCCTAGGTCGGCGTTGATCCCTGCGGCAGCGGCAAAGCTATAGTTAGCGCGGTCGAGGTAGGCAAGGCTGTAGGTGATAAACACGATTGGCATAATGCGCCACCAACGTGACATCGCAGGAGCTCTGGTTGTCATAATCTATTCCTTCTTAGCACGCAGCATCTGCGGTGGTTGAGGGGGAAAATGCCATTATTTCTTGCTGTAACTGCGCTTTCGTCGGTAAGCCTTCACTATCACCAATCACTTGGATAGCCCTTGCACCGATAAAGTTTCCTCTTTCGACGGCTTGAGGTAAAGATAACCCTTCGAGAAGCGCGCTAATAACCCCAACGGCAAAGCCATCGCCAGCGCCAACGGTATCCACCACATTTTTGACTAAGTAAGCAGGGACGATACCTTGCTGGTTATTTGATGTTTTATAATAAGCGCCTTGCTCACCTGTTTTGATGACAACGGCTTCTACCCCTTGCGAGAGGTAAAAATCGGCAATGGATTCGGGTTGGTCAAAACCTGTGAGGATTTTCCCCTCTTTTAAACCTGGCAAGACCCAATTGGCGTGAAAGGCTAACTGGTTTAATTGCGCCACCATTTCATTTTCACTGCGCCATAACGATGGGCGCAAGTTAGGGTCAAAAGATAATGTTTTTCCTACATTTCGCATCCATTTCGCAGCATAGAGTGATAATTGGTAACTGGTGGCAGAAAGCGCTGCGGCGACGCCGCTTAAATGTAAGTGGCGTGCAGAGGAAAAATAATCTTCATTGAAATCAGTGAGGTCTAAATGACTTGCTGCTGAACCTTTACGGAAATACTCCACTTTGGGATCGGTTCCATTTTCAGCTTTAGATTTAAGCTGAAAGCCCGTTGGGTAATTTTCATCGAATTTAACACATTGATGATCAACATGTTCTTTATCTAGTGTACTTTGGATAAAGCGCCCAAAAGAATCATTGCCTAGGCGACTTACCCAGCCGCTTTTTAAGCCGATACGAGAAAGACCTATCGCCACATTCAGTTCTGCTCCCGCAGCACGGCGAACAAAGCTTTCAACTTCATGGAGCTCACCAGTATTTATCGCCACAAACATCATCATGGCTTCGCCAAGGGTTACAACATCTAATTGATTTTTCATGAATTAAATCTCCTTTAACAGAGAAACATAGTGTTCAGTTTCCGCGCGTAGGTCATCACCCTCAAGAGGGAATTCAATCCCGCGGGGAACGTTGTTAGGTAGTAATTTTAAGACGGCTTTCCATGATCCGTTGCTATCATCAAGGGCAACAGCAACGCGTTTATTATCTGCACGTAACTGGCTGGCTTTTACGTGGATGTAGGCGACCAAAGGGGCAAAGTGTTGTGCGGCAACGACAGGGTTTTCACCGAGCCAGTGCCAATTGGCCATATCGAATGCCATTTTGATTGGCATATTTTGTGCCACGACATCCTTAAAAAAGCGTCTGAGTGGGGCAATATGACCACCGACCTCTGTTTGGTCATTTTCGATAACTAGCTGGGTGGAATAATGTTTGAGCAGGTTGATAACGTCCGTTAAATCGTACTGTTCTGGCAGGTCACCTAACGAGAGTTTAAGGAAACAGGCATTCAACTTTTTTGCATCGTCGAAATAACGCTGTAGTTTTGTGATTTCAATCGGTAAATGGTGCTGAAATAAGGTATCTGGCACAGAATAGACCGCGCTGAGTTGCCTTGTTTGCAGCCCATTAGCGATATCATCAAGGTTATCGTTGGGGAGCAATAACTCTTGACGGATCTCGACACCATCAGCGTTTGCCCCTTGAATAACATCAAATAAAGCCTGTTGACCCCCCAGCTGTTTTACGGTTTGTGCGCCGTAGGCGGCGGTAACGACAATAATCTCTTTGCTCATGACTTTCCTCTGTCTTCTTGGAGGGGACAAACCCCATTGCCATTGCTAATAACTTATTATGGAATCGGTTCCATTTTGGTTTCTAGCGAGGAAAATGGAAAATAAGAGCTATATCACTAATCCAGGCTTGGTAAACGCTGAATTACCGATCTCCATCACAACTCTTAATGTAATGAATGCAAGTGAAAAAAATGCCGAATAGGAAGGCAGCTATAACTCAGTAATTATTTGTTTAATAAAGAAATTAAAAGCTGAGTAAAGGTCGTGATAACACAAACAAGGTATTTTTCTCTCCATTTTAGATATTTTTTATTGGTACTTGTATCCCAATTTCTTAACCTAACGCTTTCAATGAAATATTATTTCAATATATTGACTGAGTGATGAAATTTTGGTGCATGCTGTTATGACAAAAAGCTATGGAAAAAGTTATGCGAAAAGCCATGCAAAAAAATTTTATCGGTTTGCTCCATCAGTATAGAAAAAATAAACGATAAAAATGAAGGATCTGGAGATGAAATTAATCAATACCACCGCATTCTACAGCACGCTGTTACTGACCACAGTTTCATGGGCGCAGGCGAACACCACCGAAAATGCAGGAGTGTATACCAAAGCATGTACGCCTGAACTCATACAAGCAGCAAAATCCAACGCCGATCTTTGTTATGGCGTGAATACCAAAACAGATATTCAAATTACCAAGAAAAATGCGGACAAATACAAGATAAAGGTTGTCATCATCGGGGAAAGTACCAATAAAAACTATATGCACACCTATGGCTATCCATTGGAAAACACGCCGTTTCTGTCTTCAGTAAATGGTCGTTTTTTTAACCACTTTATCAGCGCTGCGTCGAATACTGTACCAACGCTGACTCGTGCATTAGCCAAAAATGATCTCAGCACTATTACTGAGCACCACGAAAAGCCATATTACAACAATAATTCCATTGTTGACCTTGCCAACCAAGCGGGCTATGAAACCTACTATATTGGTAATAACGGTAGTTTTGGGGACGATGAAATCGGTTTTACGAACTACTTTTTAAAAGCCAATTATTTTTTACCCGTAAGGGACAGTAAAGCTGGGTTTGAAAACTTGTTTGTACAAGAGAAATTTACGGTTGACGATAGTGTGAATAAACTCACTAACGACTTCAAAATGCTGCCCGCCTTTAAGGCTGCATTAAATAACCCGTCAGACAAAGAAAAAGTGATTTTTGTGCATATGTGGGGGCCACATCATGATGGCTGGCCAAAAGGCGCATGTGGGCTTATCAAAGAGAACTACAACATCAATCCTGAGCAGTTTGATACAGGGTGGGGCAGTCTGGTGAATTGTTATGTCTCAGGGATAAAACTCAGTGATGATTTTATTGGTGACGTGTATAACATTTTGCAAGAAAACAATAAAAATGGTGAAAACCCATTCTCCATCCTGTATTTTGCTGACCATGGGCAAGGTTTAGTGAAAGCGAATAAGCAGCATGTTGCGGCTTTGGAGGCAGAATATAAAGGCTTCATTAAAGAGGGCAACTTGTATCTACGCCACGGACAATTGGTGAAAGGGGCGTATCAAATTCCGCTAGTGGTGATGAATTCGGACGATACACAACGTGAATTCCGTGATGAAACGTTAAGTGAGTGGAATTTGTTTGATTACTTTGCGTCTTGGTTAGGGGTTGAAACGAACCTGACATCACCAGCAAAAAGTATTGTCGCGGACACTATCACACCAGAAAAAGATATCGATGTGTTTGTTTTCCCACGAGATGAGTTTGTGAAATATGACAGCTTACCGCAGGATACCGTGCTTTCCCCTGCAACGGTTAACACAAAAGTTGTTGCGGATTAATTGAACAAAAATAAAGGCAGGGCTTAATATCAGCGCTGCCTTTATGATTTTCGTGTATTTAATGACGACTTAATGCATCCGCGACCGCTTTAAAACGCGTGAATTTATCACGTAATTGCTGGTGACCTAGCGCATTAGGTTGGTAAGTGGTGATTCTGGGCGTACTCGCGGCAATCGCCTCATCAAAACCTGAATAATACCCACTCCCTACCGCAGCACACAATGCCGCAGCTTGGCAGCCAGATTGTTGCACGTTCACAACATCTAGCGGCAAATTACTGGCATCACAGAACATCTGCATCCACAGTGGTGATTGTGTTGGCCCACCCGTGAAACGGATGGATTCAGTGGCATTATCAAGGCCAACAATGCGGTCTTGGTGCAGTAAATGCGAGAACACGATGCCTTGGTAAATAGCGTAAACAATGTCCGCGTCGGTGTGGTGTGAGCTCAACCCTAATAAGCCGCCATGTAGGTTACTGTGGTAGTTCGAACCGTACAGCCAGGGAAAGAACAAAATATCGTTTTTCCGTGTTGCCCCTTCGGCAACGCAATGGTTTAGCACGTCATAATCTTGCAACCGTTGGTTGAAGAAATTGCGAGTAAACCATGCCAAATTACTGGCTGACGTTGGGCTGCCCTCATGGACAAAATAGGTGCCTGGAATACAGTATTTGCTCCAAACATACGGGTAGTCTGAGGGAACAATTTCGTCGAAAACACGAGTGGAAATTGTCCATGTTCCTGCAACTGCGCTGAGTTTGTCTTTTTGACTGACACCCGATGCTAATGCTGCGCCAACGACATCAAAGAAGCCGCCAAATACAGGCGTTCCTTCCATAAGGCCTGATTCTTCAGCCGCTTGGCGAGTAACTGTCCCCGCAAGCTCTGCGGAATTGATAACAGGGGCGAGCTTATCATTCACCTCATCAATGCCGAAAAGTTGGCAAAGTTTAGGGTCATAACCCGATTGGATTTGGTTAAACAGCTGGCTACCTGAAATATTGGTTTCTTCACACGCAATTTGTTCAGTTAGGCGGTACCGAATATAGTCGTGTACCATCAAAATATGGCCCGTATCGCAGTAGTTATCGGGCTCGTTTTCTTTTAACCAACGCAGTAATGCGACAGGGTGTGAAGCCCACAGCTGCTGCAAACTCAGCGGATAAGCGTTGTCTGCGGTGCCATTTTGATGCCATTTATCGACAATGGCTTGGGCGCGTGAGTCCGAGGACACAATCCCTTTGCGAACAGGTTTACCCTGTTTATCTAATAAGTACAGGCCTTTACCGTGTGAGGAAAAACTGACGCCAGATATTTGGGATGCATTTAATCGGCTGTTTTTGATGGCATCGCGGATAACATGGCAAGAAGCTTGCCATAGTTCGTTCATATTCCGTTCGCTGAAGCCCGCCTCAGGGCTTTCGGTGGGAAACGGGTGTTCAGCAACAGTAATTTCTTGGCCTTCAGGCGTGTAGATCCCCGCTTTAATGACTGTCCCACCGAGGTCAACACCCATAAAAAATGTGCTCATTTTGGGCTCCTTTACGCGTTGTTCCAACCCGCTTGCTGCATTTTATCTTCCATCCACTGACGCGCTTTAATAATTTCGACTAGTGGCTCATCGGCTTTTTCCGTCCACATTTCAATTAAGAAAGTACCACGGTAATTTAGACGTTTTAACAGTTTGAATAAACTGACAAAGTCGACACAACCTTCACCAAATGGCACATCGCGAAATTGCCCTTTACAGGTGTCAGTGACAGCATAAGTATCTTTTAAATGAATAGCCGCGACATGTTCAATACCTTTTGTGAATTCTTGCTCTACATCATTACCCCAAGCAGTCAGGTTGCCGACATCTGGGTAAACGCTGAACCATGGTGAGCGAATTTTGTCGGATAATGCTTGCCATTTGCTAATGGAATTCATAAATGGTGTATCCATGATTTCCACCGCACACATTACTTGGGAAGCGGCTGCGATTTCACTGACCCATTGCATCCCTTTTTCAAAATTTGCAATGGTTTGGGCATCTTGCTCTTCATAGTAGACATCGTAGCCAGCCAACTGGATAGTGCGGATACCTAAGTCTTGAGCCAGTTTGATGGCTTTTTCCATTAAGGTATATGCCGTCAAGCGCGTGGCTTCATCATGGCTACCAAATGGGAAGCGACGATGACCAGATAAACACATACTTGGGATGCGAACGCCAGTGTCTTGCATGGCTTTGACGAGTGCTAAGCGCTCTGCTTGGCTCCAGTCTAATCGGGCAAGGCGCTCGTCAGTTTCATCCACCGACATTTCAACAAAATCAAATCCCGCGGCTTTGGCTATGGCTAACTTTTCTAACCAGCTGCTGTTTTTCGGTAAGGCTTTTTCATAAATTCCAATCGGATGCTTGCGCATAATAATCTCCCTGAAAAATTTAACTTTGTGACGATGCTTTATTGAGTTTTTGGTTACGGGTCATCGCACGTTTGGCGCTCCATTTTTCTTTAAAGAATTTGAACGCTAACGCCAAGATTAAGGTGATACCCCAAACCGCAAGGTTAAAGTGCAAGCTGATACCGAGCAGGCTTAAACCTGTAGCAATCACCTGCAAAACCAAGAGTGCACAGAACACACGGCTCACCTTACCAACTCCCCCGAATGGGTTGGTTCCGCCTAATACGATAGCAAGGATGGTCAGTAATAAATAAGAGTCACCGTATCCCATACGCGCCGAGTTAAAGCGCGCCATCATAATCAGCCCTGCCAGCACACACAGCAGGCTCGAAATGGTGTAAATCGCTATCATCACACGGTCAGTTCGAATGCCACTGAACCACGTTGCGTTAATATTGCTGCCGCTCATGTAGATGTTTTTACCCAAGCGGGTACAGCCTAAGAACAGCGCCAATAAAACAGCGGTGACAATAAAGATAATCATGGCAATCGGTACACCAAAGACGGTATCAGAACCGATAGCGCGTACAATCGGTGGCATCCCACTGAGCGCCGCACCTTTGGTCAGGTATACGCCAATACCGCTGATGATGGTCATTGTCCCTAAAGTCACGAGGATAGGGTGGGCACCGATATGGGAAATCATTAACCCCGTTAAGCTACCGATAATCACGGCGATCACTGTGGCGCCCACTAAAGCTATCACGAGCCACATAATCTGCGTGCCCGTACCTGCATCGACGGGGAGATAGTTGATAAATACCCATGCCATAAACAACCCAGTTAAGTTGGCAGTACTGATGATCGCAAGGTTCAAGCCGCCGCTTAACATAGGCACGAACATGGCAAATGTCAGTAACCCCAACTCAGGGAGCTGGAAGGTAATACTCAAAAATGTATTTTGAGTGAAAAAGTGCCCTGGCATCGCGATACTGAAGGCCGCGATAGCCAGTACAAAGATTGAAAGCAGTCCGATAACAGAGCCATCAATTTTAAAAAAAGCTTGTTTTTTCATGGTGATATTCCTGTTAAACAAAACCTACGTCCGTCTCTTTGCGTTTCTTATAGTGGGTAATACAAATCGCAATGAGAATAACCATACCGATGACGATATTGACGAAGTAGTTTGAGACACCAATCAGGTTAAGGCCGTTTTTCAAGATACCGATGAGGAATACCCCCATCAGCGTACCAATAACGCTTCCGCGCCCACCAGATAAACTTGCTCCCCCTAACACGGCTGCCGCGAGTACATCTAACTCACCTCCCACGAGAGCACTTGGCACGACTTCGCTCATACGGTAGGTTTGTAACATGCCGCCAATGGCCGCCATTGCACCAAGATAACCGTATGCAAACAGGTAAATTACCCATACCCGAATCCCGATGCGAGATGCTGATTCTTGACTACCCCCCACTGCATACAGTTGGCGACCAATGTGGGTTTTGTTCATTAAAATCCAGGTTAAACAGGCGATCCCCAACATAACAACGAGTGGCAAGCCAATTTGGTAATATTCCCCGTCTACCTCGAAAGGTAAGATGGTCACAGGATCAACCCACCAATCAGGCAGGTCATAAATGCTGTGCCCGTTAGTTAGCCACATCAACATACCAAATAGCAGTGATTGCATACTGATGGTGATAATGATCGACACCACATTCAGCGAGTAAATTAAAATCGCGTTGATTAAGCCAAAAGTGATCCCGATGATAATCGCCAGCGTAATGCTTAATGCTGGGCTGGCAATAAAGCCTTGAAGTAGCCATGTCGCTATGACGTACTGCACCACAGAAGCCACGGCAGCGAAGGAAATATCAATCCCGCCGGTGACTAAGACAACAAATAACCCTAATGCAAAGATGCCTGTAACCGCATAGCTTTCACTGAGGTCGAGTAAGTTTTGGATCGTCAGAAATTGCGGGCTCATGGTGGTAAAGAAAATCACCATAATTAGGATGACCCACGTTAACCAACCTTCGACAGATTGGGGACGAAGTTTTTGCCAATTAGCCATTGATGATTTCCTCCAATTGCTGCTCATTGATGGAATCCGTCACAATCTCTTTAACGATAGAACCTTGTTTCATATGTAGAATTCGGTCACAGTTGTAATAAGCTTCGGAGGCTTCATCGGTAATTAATAAAATGGAAATCCCCACACCTGATAAGCGGTGGATTAGCTTGTAAATACTGTCTTTTGCACCAATATCGACCCCAACGGTTGGTGAATCTAAAATTAACACTTTAGGGCGCGTTAAAATCCATTTCGCCAGTACCACTTTTTGTTGGTTACCGCCCGATAACGTCGAAAGGGCGTTATTGGGGTCAGTGACTTTGATGTCTAAGTCGGCGATCCACTCTTGCACAATTTCTTGGCACTGTTTTTCATCGATTAAATGCAGTGGGGTTTTAAGGCGATCCAGAATCGAAATCACCATATTGTCCGCGATGGATTGTTGCAAAATCGCACCTAATGTCAGGCGGTCTTCAGAGACATAACCAATGCCGTGTTTAATCGCATCGGTATTGTTTTTTAACTTAACTGGCTTGCCTTCAATTTTCATTTCACCGCTATCGGGATGGGTGATCCCAAATAGCGATAAGGCGAGCTCAGTACGACCAGAACCTAACAAACCACATAAACCCAGTACTTCACCGCGTTTTAAGTTCAGTGAAACATCGCTATATTGCCCCGCACGGCTTAAGTTTTTCAGCTCTAACACGGAACGGCGGTCTTCGGCATTATTTGGTGGCTTACGCTCATGGACGATGTCTAAGCCCGTCATGAGTTCAGTGATTTTACGGGTAGTGAGGCCTTCTGCTGGCCATGTGCCAATTTTTTGCCCATCACGGATAACCGTAATGCGGTCTGAAATTTCTTTCACTTCTTCCAAACGGTGGCTAACAAATACGACCGTAATACCTTTATTTTTTAAATAGTTAACTGTAGATAAAAGCTGGTTTACTTCGGTACGGGTTAAGGAAGCTGTTGGCTCATCCATAATCACCAGACGTGCGTCTGCGACTAATGCACGGCAAATTGCGACTTGCTGGCGCTGGGCGATGGGTAAAAACTGCACGGGCGTGTCTGGATTAATGGTAAAAGCGAGTTCGTTTAAGATCTCTAATGCTTTTTCGCGCAGTTGTTTTTGACGAAACCAACCAAAATAGCCTTTGAGATTCAGTTCAAATGCAATATTTTCCGCAACGGTTAAGTTCGGAAATAACGATAAATCTTGGTAGATAACTTGCACGCCCAATTCACGGGCTTTGTCTGGGGTAAGACGGTTGTAGCTTTTGCCGTCTATCTCAATTTTGCTACCGTCATCAGGGGCATAGACACCACTAATGGTTTTGATCAGTGTGCTCTTCCCACACCCATTCGTGCCCGCTAAGCAGTGCACTTCACCTTTGTTGAGCGTCAAATCGATATTGCGTAGCGCGCGGTGGCCGCCAAAGCTTTTTGAAAGGTCGCGCAAGGTAATGAGTGGATCGGATTTGTCAGCTTTTGAGGTGGTTGTCATAAGTACAATTCCTACTGCAAATAAATTGGTGTTGGCTTGTTCTTCATCATTCAAGCTGCCACGCTATTGGTGGCAACTCGAACGATTTGAAAACAGAAAATTTAAAATCTGGGTAAATCTTATTTTTTTGTTTTATATGACATTTTATAGAGGGTAATTACAGGCCGACTTCAACCAGTTTTTTGGTATTCTCAATATTCAGGTTAACTGGGTTATCGCTTAAAATTGTGTTGCCACTGACTTTAATTTCACCCATATCCCCGATTGAAACGCCATCTTTGATCGCTTCGCCATTCATCATTGCGGTCGCAACTTGAACGAAAACTTGCCCTGCCACTTTTGGATTGGAAATATAACCGCCATCAATTGCGCCTTTTTCCAGTAATTTGATGCCTTGGCCTGGGGTGAAAGTACCGAATACGCATGTTTCAGCATTTTTACGGCGTTTATCGATAGCACGACCCGCACCGATAGGGCCTTGTGAACCGAATGACATAATGCCTTTTAGGTCTTTATGTTTGGATAACAGGTCATTAGCGGTACGCATTGAGTCATCAACGGATTCAGCTACGCCGAAACGGTCATCGACCATTTGCATTTTTGGGTAGTTGGCTTTTTGGTAAGCGATGGCCGCATCTGCCCACTCATTTACCAGAGGAACGGTTAAGCTACCGACAAACATGGCGTATTTACCTTCTTCACCCATACAGGCAGCCATATCTCTCATATGGTTAGCGCCCATACTTTGGGTGTCGAGTAATTCGAAGTCCCAGTCTGCGTTCGTTTGGTTTGGTGATTCGTGGGTGATAACTTTGATACCCGCTTCTTGTGCACGTTTCAGTACAGGCTCAAGCACTTTTGCATCATTTGGCACGACACCGATAACATCCACTTTTTTTGCGATTAAATCTTCGATTGCACGAACTTGTTCTGCAGGATCAGCGGTTGTTGGACCAACTTGGAATGCATTCACACCGAGTTTTTTACCTTCTTCTGTGATCCCTTGTTCCATCACGTTAAACCAAGGAATACCACCGACTTTCACCACAACGCCCATGGTAAAGGGTTTTTGTGCTTTTTGAGATTCAGCCATCGCAACATTTGAAAACAGTGCAACGCTCATTAAACAAGGTAAAACTAGCTTCTTCATGTTCATAGTTGTATTCCTTAGTGTAGATGGATACTAAAATCGGCTATCTCATCAACGTAGGGTCAATGTTATTATCGAATTTAGGTATGCCTATAATTAAGTGCTTAGGAATTATGGGTACATAATATCCCTGCACTTTTTTAATACAGAAAATAAATTAACAATTATTATTTTACTTACATCACGGTTACGGACTTTTTATATTTTAATAAATTACTTATCGCACTCGATAATATTCAAATTCGGAAATTGTGTTTGAAAATTAGTATCATTAAGCTTATTGGTAATTAGCACATTAATATCATCAAATGTACAAACTTGGCTAAACGCATATTTTCCAAGCTTACTGTTATCGGCGAGCAAAACAGTATTTTCAGAAACCTGCAGCATAATATTTTTCAGTTTTGAGTTTATTTCGCTACCATCACGAATACCATTTTCAATATTAAAACCTTGGCACGATAAAAATAAGGTTTTAATTTGGAAGCTACGGATAATGCTTTCTGCAATCGGGCCATGAAAATCATCATGGCGTTCTGAATATTCACCGCCAATCCCAATAACACGTACTCGATCGCGGCACGCTAAGGCTTGGATAATTTTGACAGAATTCGTGACCACAGTGATATCAATGTCAGGGATCTGTCTTGCTAGAAACCAGCAAGTACTGCTGTTATCTAACATAATACAATCACCAGGCTGGATAAATTTCAGTGCAGCTTTGGAAATCTTCATTTTCGCATCGGGGTGCTCTTCAGTTCTTTTGCGAAAAGACTCTGCACCATCAACCATTTGACTGAGTTTGACTGAAGATGGCATCACATTGACCATCGGTATTTCTTCTTGGTCAATGGCGACAGCACCACCGAAGCTACGAATGATACGATTCTCGCGCTCCAGTACCGTTAAATCACGGCGAATAGTTTCTTGGGAAACCAGACATAACTGAGCTAATTCACGCACTAACGCCGAACCATTTTGAGCAACATGGGAACAAATTAATTTATGGCGTTCGGCTTGTAACATTTTTAGCTCCTATTCTTTCCACGATATTTATTCTGCCTGCGTTACTTTTTTTTTGTCGTGACTAGATTCAAGTAATCCCTTTTTGAAAAAAACAAAGCATTTTAAAGTGATCTTTATTTCAGTATTTGAAATGCAGGGAGTTTCGTTACATTCAATTTGTGATTTGAATCTCATTATTTGCGTTATCTTTCGGTGTAATCCATGAGAAACAAAAAAAAATGGGCTAACTCAGTCACCTTTCCACATATGAAATTTGACTAAATGCGACCAATTACGACCGAGTATGCCCGAGTAAGCCTGATTTGTTGCGAGTTTGTAAATGTGGCTGCTTTTTAAATCAGCAGAATCTGTTTACCTTAATAGGTAGAGACAGGTTATCAACACACAAAACACACCCAGAGAATAAATTTTTGTTGTTGATATTTAAGCAAATTTTATAGCTAGGGGATCATTATGTTAGAGAAACTCAAACAACAAGTCTTTGAAGCGAACCTTGCTTTACCAAAGCACAACTTAGTGACGTTCACATGGGGGAACGTGAGTGGCGTTGATCGTGACGCAGGGTTAATGGTGATTAAGCCATCTGGCGTGGATTATGAAACCATGCAGGCTGAAGACATGGTCGTCGTTTCATTAGAAACGGGGAAAGTGCTCGAAGGGAAATACCGCCCTTCTTCTGACACAGACACACATTTGGCGCTTTATAAGGCATTCCCAGAAATTGGTGGCATTGTGCATACTCACTCGCGCCACGCAACTATTTGGGCACAAGCAGGGCAACCATTAAGCGCGTTAGGCACCACACACGCTGACTATTTTTATGGTGAAATTCCGTGCACGCGTTTAATGACTGAAAGCGAAATTGCCGGTGATTATGAAAGGGAAACGGGCAACGTCATCATTGAAACCTTTAGAGAAAAAGGCATTACAGCAAAAGATGTTCCTGCGGTACTAGTCAATAGCCACGGCCCGTTTGCATGGGGAACGAACCCTGATAACGCCGTGCATAATGCGGTCGTTCTGGAGGAAATTGCCTATATGAATTTATTTACTCGTCAATTACAGCCTGCGGTAGGGGCAATGCAGCAAGAATTGTTAGATAAGCATTATTTACGTAAGCACGGCAAAAATGCGTATTATGGTCAAAAGTAAATTTTCAATAATTCATATTTAATAGAATAGTTAATGATGATCTTGAGTATTTAATCATTATCGTTATTTTTTAAATAAAATAGCCACAAAGAACGATTCAGTGTGGCTATTTTGTCATTTTGTGAAAATGAAATTCCCTAGCGTTTAATCAGCTAAATTAATCAACTCTAATTTTTTAAAATAAAAATTAATCTAAATAAATAGATTTTAATTTTTTGATATCGTTATCGGTAAATTTAAGCTCATTTTTAATATAAGCTTCAACTGAGCCTGAGATTTCTTCCATTGCATTAAAGACTTCAATAATAAACGCCTCTTTGGTATCAATTAATGAAAGTAAATAATCCAAAACATTTTGGTCTTGTGTGATCTTTCGATAACCTGCCATTTTTATTTCATTGCGCGCAAGCCGATTAAAATGGGTCACCATGTAGTCTTGCACAATGGTTTCTTTGGGCACGCCTAACATTGAAAGGATCAACAACGCGCCATAACCTGTTCGGTCTTTGCCACCTCTACAGTGTTGAATACTCGGGCTATTATGCTCATCAAGCAACACCTTAACCATTTGGTGGAAAGCAACTTTGGATTTCTCGCTGACAACAAATTGGCGATATTGCTCCAATATTTGCAGCCCATCCCCGTTAACCATTTCTTTGGGAATATGGTGGATAACGCTCTCAATCAACGCTTTGTCTTCATTATCTGGCGAGGCCGCAAACTGCGCGGCAAGTTCTGCGGTTTGTGCTGTTGCATCTAAATGATAAGTTTTATCTTCACCAATATGGCAGTTGGGAAATTTATTGATTTCATTCTGGGTTCGATAATCAATAATACTTTTAATGCCGAGGTGAGAAATATAGTTTTTTGCCTGCTCACTTAAATTAAACAGGTGATTAGAGCGGTATAACATCCCCCATTTGACCTGCTTCCCTTCCGTTGTGGTATATCCCCCAAAGTCACGAAAGTTATTTAACCCTTCAATGGGTAAGGTTCGTTCAGCAAACAGTTGGCACCCACTTTCGGTTTGCAAGATAAAATAAATACGTTGTTTGGCATTAAAAGGGTCGTGCACAGTCAGTGCACTTTCCAGTTTATCGGTAATAAAATTTTCAGGGCGAATTTGTGTATTCGCCTCATCAGTCCAATATAAAGCCGCTGGTGAGCTGGGTATTTCACTGAATTTAATTTCCAGCGTGGACGCGTTAATTCGATTTACTGCGATTTCCATATATTTTCCTTAATCATCCTAAAATTCCAAACATAGAACACACCACGCCGAGAACCATAATGGCCACAATCAATGCAACTGTGTGTTTCCCCTGTAACCGACGGACTAGGAAGAAAATACCGAGTGCAAACAGTAGGGTAAGTAAGTTAGGGATAACTTTGTCAAACATCTCTTGCACTTTGATGGATTGCTCACCCACGGCAATAGTTAGCGGGGTGGAGAGTTTGACGGTAGTCGCTATCAAGGAGCCTAGGACCATCACCCCGACGACGTTCGCTATATTGGTAATACGTTGAATAATATTTGATTTTTTCGATTGCTCGATTAAATCAACCCCTTTGTTATACCCGTAATGAATAAAGAAATATTTGGTACCGATGTTGACGATGTTAAACAGTAGGAACATCAGTATCGGGCCGATAATATTACCTTGAAGTGCAAAGGCCGCACCGATACTTCCGCAGATTGGCAACCACGTAAATTTTAATAAACTGTCTCCAAGCCCTGCAAAAGGCCCCATAAGACCAGCCTTCACGGAAACAACGGCCTCTTTTTCTTCTTCAGTGGTTTTTTCTTCTAATGCCGCGGTCACACCGAGGATCAGTGCCCCCGCGTTTATTTGAGTATTAAAGAATTCAAAGTGGCGTTGCATCGCTTTAATACGTGTTTCTTGGTCGGCTTTTTCATACAGCTTATCGAGTACTGGCACCATGCAATGGGCAAAACCAATGGTTTGCAGCTTTTCATAGTTATAGGAAAATGACATGGTCTGAATTCGCCAAAACATCCCATTTAACTCTTTTTTCGTGAGTTTTTTCTGTTCAGAAGCCGTATCTGAAACAGTATCGGTAGTGATATCGGTCATAGGTCGTACTCCTCTTCTTCATTTTTCTGGGAGGTTTGAGTTGTTTTTTCTTCTGGTGTTTGGCGCATGCCATTAGCGAACGCCATGTCATACAGGACGGCGAAAGCCAGGGCGATAAAAGTAATTGGAATGATTGGCAGTTTTAAATAGGTGGTGAGCATGAATCCGAGTAGGAAAAAGAACCACATTCTGCCTTTGAGTAACATCAATAACAGGATACAAATACCGACGGCTGGGATCAGTTTAGAAGCCACGCCCATACCCGTTAGGATACTTTCTGGAACGGCATTTAAGATACTGTTGACTAAGTCACTACCGAAGTAGACGGCGATAAAACATGGAACTGCTCGAATGAAAAACCACAATGGTGTTGAAAAATAATGGACTTTCGTTAAACCGCTATAGTTACCATCGAGTATCGATTTACTGGCCCAGACGTTTAAGAAACTGGCAAACGAGCGCCAAATGATCAGTAATTGCTGACATAAAATGGAGACAGGAACGGCGAGGGCAATACCTGCTGCAATCCCACCATTTGAAGCGATACCCAGCGCAACACCAATAATTGAACCAGCAATAATATCAGGTGCAGAATATGCGCCCACATTACCAATACCCATCCACATTAACTCTAATGTGGCACTGATCGCTAACCCTTGAACCATATCGCCCATAATAATACCAGCGACAGTACCCGTTAACAGTGGGCGTCGGAGCATTTGTGGACCAACATCATCCAGCGAACAAATCCCCGCCCAAATTGCGATTAAAATGGCCTCAACCAACATAATAGGCTCCTTGCTTATTATTCAAAACAAGCATAATTAAATGAATTAATTGAGTAATGTTTTCAATTCAACAATCGGGTCTTTTGGCACCATCTGAATTTCAACGGCCACGTTATTGTTGATTAATGACTTAAAGGCTTGTTCTTCTTCAGGTGTCACTGCAACGGCGCGGGATAAATTGCGGCGTCCTTCTTGCATTCGCATTCCGCCCACATTGAGTTTTTCAAGTTTTAAGCCATTCTCAACCAGCTTGTTCACATCGACGCTGTTGGTGAAAAGCAGCATGGTGCGGCGTTTGATTTCAGCTTTTTTTAATACCTCGATAAATTTGTCAACGCCAAAAACGACCACTTTCAAATCAGGTGGTGCAGCCATGGTGAGAACAGATTGCTGTACGCTATCATTGGCAACTTTGTCATTCACGATAATGACTTGTTCAATATCGAAGTTTTTTACCCACGTGGTAATCACTTGTCCGTGGATCAGTCGGTCATCTATACGAGCAACATTAATTGGCATGGTTTACTCCTAAAGTTCGGTTTCATCTTGAATTACAGGTTTAAGTTGTTCACCTACATTAATGCAGCTGTCTGGGAACACGTCATTGATAACTTGATGAATTTCATGTAAAGGCAAATCGCGATTACTTAAAATCTCAAGGAAAGTAGGGACGTTGATCCCGCAATACAGCGCAACATCATTTTGTGTTAACACCAGTTCGCTGGCTAAGTTGCACGGTGAACCACCGAGCAGGTCAACTAAAATGAGCACACCATTGCCTTGGTTAATTCGCTGATAGGTATCGAATAATTGCTTTTTGACCTCATTAATATTGCTTTCTCTTTGGATGGATATCACGCTGATATCTTCCTGAGTGCCAATTAACATTTCTGCACACTCCAGTAGCCCTTGTGCAAAAGGGCCATGGCTTGCCAGTATGATGGGTAGTTGAGAGCTCATTTTTTCCCCTTTATATCTTGCTTTTTATTTTAGTAATAAAGTTACTTTTATATATTTATTTTTAAGTAACAATATCACAAAAAAGAGGAATGAAAAGGATTAGCCAGCAAGAAAGGGTCAGTTTTGTGAGCGAGATCGAAGTGGCGATATCGTGCCACCTCGAGAAGATGAAGAAGAGAAATAAAAATTAATTGTTGCTATTTAAGCGTAAGAAACGCTCTGCACGGGTGCTAATTTGCTTTTGGATACGCTCATCATACTGATTAATAAACAAGTTAGTAATCAACATATTAATGACAGTTAGCTGTGAAATTTTTGAGCGAATAGGGATAATCCGCGAGATATTTTCGGTTGATGTGGTATGTAAAATGGTTTCTGCCAAGGAAGAGACTGAGCTTTGCCCCATCTTAGTTATGGCGATAGTTGGCACCTGTAATTCACGGGCTAATGTGAGTAACTTAATGCACTCGTGGTTTTCACCTGAATGGGAAATCACAATCACCAAGTCATTTTTATCTAATGTATTCACGATGCTAAATTGAATACTGTAGTCGAGGTGGCAATTCACGTCTTTTTTAATTTTAATGAGTTGATATTCAAACTCTTTTGCAACTAATCCACTGCTGCCTGCGCCGTAAATAACTATTTTTTTACTTTTGCTAATCAGCGCATTAGCCTGTGCAAATGCATTAAGATTCACTAAAGCACAGGTTTCTTCTATCGATGACTTTTCGATTTGGCTGACTTTAAAATTCACCGTTTCCATCGAATCATTAATATCAATATCTTCTTGTAGCAGCGTGCCGTATGATTTGTTGTTTATCGATGAAATTAAATCAATTTTTAGCTCGCTAAAGCCTTGGTAACCAAGCTTATGGCACAGGCGCAAAATAGTGGTAGTGCTGACTTTGTTTTCTTGTGCCAAAGATTGAATGCTAATACTTTGCATGTTTTTTTTATTAGCAATAATGTATTCAGCGACCTGCTTTTCCTTGGTTGATAGGCTGTCTCTGGCTTCCCTAAGTTTTAGATCTATCATCGTTCACCTTGCTAATAAATTGAAAATCGTTATCTCAGCGTGATCCTACCATATCTTAAAAATAGCGAAATGATGACTTTTCTTTATTGTGCGCAAGTGAATAACAATGGGTGATAATTTACATTTAGGAGAAAAATAATGAAAGGGTCCCTATTGCTTCACAACAGCAAAACAATAGGGATGGACTTGATATTAAAGTGTGACACCCATTTTGAAAATGGCTAATTCACGAAAATCGTTGATTTCATTTTTGGTTTGTTCGCCATTGACGATTTTTACCACAAGCTGAATAAAATCAGCCAGTAATTGATCCATGGATTTACCGTTTAACAGTGCGCCTGCGTTAAAGTCAATCCAGTGGGGTTTTTTCGCCGCTAACTCATTGTTTGTCGCAATCTTTAACGTTGGTACGAAACCGCCATACGGCGTTCCACGACCAGTGGTGAATAACACCATATGGCAGCCTGCAGCACCCAATGCACTGGTTGCAATGGCATCGTTACCTGGTGCGCTCAATAAGTTGAAACCAGGTGTTGTCAGGCGTTCACCATATTTTAAGACGTCCATTACTTGGCTGGTTCCCGCTTTTTGCGTGCAACCAAGGGATTTTTCTTCAAGGGTTGAAATACCACCTGCTTTATTACCTGGTGATGGGTTCTCATAAATAGGTTGGTCATGGGCGATAAAATACTGTTTGAAATCGTTGATCATTTCGACGGTTTTTTCGAAGGTTTTCTCGTCATGGCAGTGGTTCATTAAAATTTGTTCTGCGCCAAACATTTCAGGTACTTCCGTCAATACAGTCGTCCCATTATGGCTCACTAAAAAGTCAGAAAAACAGCCTAATAGTGGGTTTGCAGTGATCCCCGATAGCCCATCGGAGCCGCCACATTCGAGGCCAAATTTCACTTCACTGAGTTTGCCTGCAACACGTTTATCTTGCCTAACAATTTGATATAACTCATTAAGATGCTCAACGCCTGCTTCAATTTCATCTTCTAATTGTTGGCACACCATAAACTTAACGCGGCCTGCATCAAATTCACCGAGGGTCTCTTTAAAGGCTGCAACTTGGTTATTTTCGCAACCAAGTCCAATCACTAATACGCCCCCTGCGTTAGGGTGCTTGACCATATCTTGCAAAATTGTACGAGTGGTTAAGTGGTCATCCCCCAATTGGGAGCAGCCTAAGGTATGGTTGTATAAATACACTCCATCAATATCATCAGGGTTGCCATTTTGTTTTTGGAATCGCTCGATCATTTTGCGGGCGAGGGCATTGACACAACCCACCGTTGGGATCACCCAGATCTCATTGCGAATCGCTACTTCGCCATTGGCTCGGCGATAGAGTCGGACATCAGGATCAGCCACGGTTGCAGAAATTGCATTATGCTCAGGGTGATATTCATAATCATTTAATGCGCTAAGATTGGTCGCGGTATTATGGGTGTGCACATGCTCCCCAGTGCTAATGTCTACGGTGGCGTGGCCTATTGGCGCCCCATATTTCATGACATTTTTACCTGTTTTAATGGCGGTTAAGGCAATTTTATGGCCGCGGCTCACATCTTCTTTCAATGTAATCGATTGATCTTCAATCGTGAATGTATCCCCAGCGAACCTATCGATTAGTGTGACGGCGACATTGTCATTAGTGTGTATTTTAATTATTTCTTTTTGCATGTTTTGCTCCCTGAGCGGTACATCGGACTGAAAAGATCAGTAGGGTGACTATCTTCAATTTTGCTGCCTAATTTTCATGCATTATACGATCTGGTTTATAACTTTGAAAGGTGTTATACCAATTTTGTGGTGAAATTATTTCTTGGCCATATTCTTGCTTCCCCATCATTGAGTTATTTCGTTATACTAAAGCCATAAAAGCATTGCCGAGTTAGGCCATACTGCAAAAGGAGAAAATCATGAGCTCAGCTGAGAGCGAACCGCGCCTGTACCAGCAAGTGGCTGCACTGGTTAAAGAACGTATTGAAAATGATGAGTACCCTGTTGGCACTAAACTACCCGCAGAAAGGCTATTGGCAGACGAAATGAATGTCAGTCGCACAGTGATCCGCGAAGCTATTATCATGTTAGAGGTGGAAGGATATGTGGATGTTAGGAAAGGCTCTGGTATACATGTTATCAGCAATCGGTCTAATAACTCTGTCAATACTGAGGGCGGCTTGGAGTTTAGCCGCTGTGGGCCGTTTGAATTATTGCAAGCAAGGCAGTTGATCGAAAGCCATATTGCGGAGTTTGCAGCGACTCAAGCCACCAAAGAAGATATTTTAAAACTGCTTGAAATTCAAAAGAATGCGCGTAAAGAGGACCGTTTTCGTGACTCAGCGTGGGATCTGGCATTTCATATGCAAATTGCGGCTTCGACCCATAACAGCGCGATGGTGGTGATTGTCGAACAAATGTGGAGCCAGCGGTTACTTAACCCGTATTGGTTAAAACTACATGAGCACATCGATAACCGCTCTATTGAAAGTTGGTGTGATGAGCACGACCAAATCTTACAAGCGTTAGCCCGTCGAGATCCAAAAGGCGCAAGGCAAGCCATGTGGCAGCATTTGGAAAATACCAAAAAGATGCTATTCAACGCCACTAGTGATGACTTTGAATTTACCATGGATCGCTATTTCTTTGCGGATAGCCCACCCGTTGACCAAAGCGACTAGCTAGTCTTCATCATCCTCTGAAATTTGCTTTAATGCGGGAAGGTTGACTAAGACAATTTTCCCGTATTTTGCATCAATCCAGCCTAATTTTTCCCATGCTACCAAGCGCTTATTGATAGTTTGGCGAGTGGTATTAATAATGGTCGCAAGGTCATCTTGAGTAAGGTATAGACTCAACTGAGTGCCTTTTTCATGGGGTTCTCCATATCCTTCCGCTAAACTCAGGAGGCGCTTTGCAAGCCTCGCCGAAACAGAAAGTAGGGCGCTGTCATTGATAATGGTGAACGCATTGCGGATTACTTTACAGAGCAGAATATTCAAAAACTGATAGAAAACAGGGTGTTTTTCCAAGATCAGAGAAAGATCTTTTGGGGAAATGGTCAGCAAGATTGTTGGGCTAATGGCTTTTGCATCGTGGGTACGCGCCGATTTATCTAACATCGCAATTTCACCAAACCAGTTGCCTGGGGACAGGTAGCGAAACACACATTCACGTCCATCGGTGGAGATCGAACTGACTTTTACTGAGCCTTGGATGACCGCATACAACCCACGAGCGGGGTCGCCTTGGTAATGAACCATCTCACTATCATTATAAAAACGCAGTGTAGCGCACTCCATTAGCGCACTAATCAAATAGTTTGGTAAGTTACTGAACCAGCTATTGGTTTGTAAAACGTCTAGTACATCATCATGCGTCATAACTAACTGACTGTTTTGTACAACAATGTTCATTTGAATGCTCCCTGCATGAATCGCGAACTTTATCATGGCATTGGGTGGGGTTATGTTCAATCATGAACAACAGCAACAGGTAATTCAATGGGTTTGATCTAAAAATAGAAAATCCCGAGCCACCAAAGATGACTCGGGGGAGCTCACATCAATCGAAATTAATCTTCAAATTTCTTTTCGATGCCGAGTTTTTTTAATGTGAGGATTAATAGGCCCCCGATAAAGGCGACTAAGGCAATGAAATATAAGCCAGCTCGTGCGGATTCAAAGGTGGTTTCTGCCCAGACCCTTAAGTTTGGTGCCACAAAACCGCCTAAGTTACCTACCGAGTTAATTAAAGCGATACCCGATGCCGCTGCCGTTCCGCCTAAATAAGCCGATGGGAAGCTCCAGTACAACGGTTGCATCGCTAAGTGACCCGCAGCAGCCACACACAATGCAATGATGGCAATCACTGGGATGCTATCGAACAAGCCAGATACAGCAATCCCCGCAGCGCCTAACATAAAGGTAATTGCAGCCACTTTACGGCGTTCTTTTAAACGCTCAGAAATACGGGGTACATAATACACTGCGATAGCGGCACATAATGGTGGAATTGCTGTCACAAAGCCGACCAACACACCCACTTTGCTACCTAGCAAGGTTGCGATTTGTGTTGGTAAGAAGAAGTAAATGCCGTATCCACAGACCTGAACAGTGAACCAAATCAAGCACAGGTACAGAACGCGCATGTCTAGCAGGGCACTCAGCGCACCTTTCGGGCTGTGGCCTTTTTTCGCGTCTTCTTCTAGTGCAAGTTTTGAAGCAAGGGCATTTTTTTCATCATCTGTCAGCCATTTTGCTTTTTCTGGGCGGTCATCAAGGTAGAAGAATACCCAGATCCCGACAAGAGAAGCTAATAAACCTTCCACAACAAACATCAATTGCCAGCCGTATAATCCGAAAGCAAAGGATGAGCCCTCCAAAGCAAGCAATGAGCCTGATAATGGGCCACCAATAATAAATGCTAATGGCGCACCAAACAGGAAGTAGCCAGTGACTCGTGCACGGATATTTTGTGGGAACCAGAAGGTTAAATATAAAATAACCCCAGGGAAGAAGCCTGCTTCACTCACACCGAGTAAAAAACGCAAAACAATAAACGTGGTTTCATCATGGGCAAACATCATTGCTGCAGAGATTAACCCCCACGTGACCATGATGCGTGATAACCAAACTCGCGCCCCAATGCGGTATAACAAGATATTACTCGGTACTTCAAACAATGCGTAACCGATAAAGAAAATCCCTGCGCCGAATGCATAAGCGGCGTCGCTTAACCCTGTTGTTAGCTGAAACTCTTGTTTAGCAAAGCCAATATTTGAGCGATCTAGGTAAGCTAATATGAACATTAATACCACCATTGGTATTATTTTTCGTATCGCTTTGCTGGTCGCTGATGATAAGTGGTCAATATTGGTGGACATGGTTCACCCCAGTATTTTTTATAAGGTAATGATGTTATCTATTCATTTTTATTACGTGTTTAGCCCACCACTGAGAAATCAGCAGAGTAGAGTATAGAGCTATTAAATAGGTAATTTAAATGAATAATTCTTGTTATATATTTCCCTTTCCTTTGCTGTGAATAATTAAAATATCAGGAAAGGGATTTTTATTATTTCACGTTAAATTTTGCTAATGCTTCTGGTTTTAACGTTGTTCCTGCGCCTGGTGCGGTTGGGGTGCTGTACACACCATCAACCACTTCCACGGGATCAACAAAGCAGTCCAGTGTCCATGGAATAAATTCCAATAATGAACAGGCAGGGTGCGCCATCACGAGATGCAACTGTGCTTGCATCATATCGCCATGGTGCGGAGTGACTGGCAGGTTAAATGCCATACCTAGGTCGGCAATTTCCCATACTGCGGTTAAACCACCACAACGAGTTGCATCGGGTTGTAAGTAGTCAACAGCGCCAGCGAGTACAAATTCTTTAAATGAATCATTGTGATACAGTAATTCACCTAAAGCGATTGGCGTATCCATATAAGCGGCTAATTGCTTATGGCTCGCCACATCATCGTGCCACAGTGGTTCTTCAAACCATTTGATATTGAAATCATTTAAACGGTGGCCATATTGTTTGGCGATGCTGATATCCCATTTACCATTTGCATCAACCATTAAGTCAATATCGTCGCCGATTGCGTTGCGAACAGCTTCGATACGTTGTAAATCTTCGCGCGGATCAGGTTTACCAATCTTCATTTTTATCGCTTTAAAGCCTTCTTCGAAGATCATTTTTTTACAGTCATCGACAAGGTCGTCTTGGCTGCGAACTAACCAGCCGCAGTCGGTATTGTATGCATTGACTTTATTATGTTTAGAACCACCAAATAATTGCCACAGAGGTTGCTGCGCGGCTTTAGCTTTTAAATCCCACAGTGCGATATCAATGGCGGAGATAGCCATTTGCATTAAACCACCACGTCCCACCCAAATATTGGTTGAGCTACGAGTAAGTTTACGGTGCAAATAACGCACTTCGTTCGGGTCTTCACCCAGTAACATTGGGCCAAAAACATCTTCAATAATGGTGGTAATTAAACGGTCTGTTGTAATATCTGCATGTGTGCCAGTGTGGCCATAGCCCACTAAACCGCACTCTGTTTTAATCATCACACCAGGCATCCCCCAGTGGGTAATGCTGTGGGTTGAATCGCCAATCAGGTCATTAGTGACCGGAACGTGCATGATAAAGGTGCTAATTTCTTTTATTTTCATTGCTATTCCCAAGTGTTGAAAAGTACTTGAAAGTCAATCTAGCAGTGAGAATTGGAATTAACTGTCAAATGATTTACAGATTGTGCCAATGCCGCGTTTTTAAATGATAAATATGAGCTAGATCTCTTTATTTTGTATGATAACTCATAAAAAAACTTAAAATTGGTATAACAACTTTATTTGGAACACTGAATTTTGAAAAGGAAAGTTTGAAAAGTGAATAACAATGTCACTAATTTATTGTTTTTAATTAAAAATAAAAATTTTTATCAAAGTATAGGGTTACTTATTGAGTAGGTTTAGAATAATTACGGTAAAATTCAGCGGATGATGGATAACAAATGTGTAAACGATTTTTTTTGCTGTTTTGCGTGTTATTTGTAAATTCAATTTCTCAATCGTTAGCGGTTGAGATAAGCAATACCGACGATTGGAAGCTTGCAGATATTCCGCCTAAATTAGTACAAACGAAAGAAAATGAAATTATTTTTTCGCTCATAGCAGGTGAAATGAGAGCAGTCGCTGAGTTAAATGCAGACCATGGTTTTTACGCTTATTCCCCTGCAGGGGACTATTGTGCGCTGCAATTCGGCAATGATTATGCCTTTGTTAAAACTAGCTCTTTTGCGAATAAAAAGCCGCGTTATGCACCAGATGCAGACCGACTCAATGATTTGCAAAACCCGATTTATGATTATTTGGTCACGCATCAAAAAACCCCAGTTTACCGAACAACCGACAGCAATAGCCCACAAATAGCTTCTTTGTGGGATAATTTGCGCTACCCTATTTTGGCTCGCATGATTAAAACCGATAAAGCGGGTGAGAAGACGGCATGGTTAACTATTCGCCTTGGAGATCGTTTAGGGTATGTGCGTTTACAGGATGTCGCATTGGATAAAGGTATTCCTATCTTAACGTATCACCATATTTTGCAAGATAGCGAAAATAAACACTTTCGCCACACCTCGACGACGACATCGGCTAAGGCATTCAGTGAGCAAATGAATTACCTGAAAAATGCAGGTTACCAAACGTTGTCCCTAGAAGATGTGGAAGATTATTTAAATCAAACGGCCAATCTGCCAGGCAAAGCCGTGGTACTCACCTTTGATGATGGTTTGAAGTCGGTTTACCGCTATGCGCTGCCTATTTTAAGGCATAACCAGCAGCAAGCGACGTTATTTGTGATTTCTTCACGGATTAAAACACAGCCGCAAAAGTGGTCGGCTGACTCATTACAATTTATGAGTAAACAAGAAATTAAAGATAGCCAAGATGTATTTAACATTCAGTCCCACACACATTTTTTGCACCGTTTGGATAATCACAACTCTCCCATTTTATTTAGTCGAAAAGAACATACGATTATGTTGGATTTTAAACGATCGATGAAGATTTTGAGCCACTTTGAGCCAGATCAACGTTATTTAGCTTACCCGTTTGGTGGCTATAACGCATCGGCGATGGAAGCGGCGAAAGAGGCTGGGTTACATCTCGCGGTGACGACGATACAAGGAAAAGTGAAGCTGGGGGATAACCCATTTGCCTTAAAACGCTTATATGCGTTTCGTACCGATCCACTGGATAAATTTGCCCAAATGGTAGGTAACAGTGAACAAAACGTTGTGAACCAAAATATTATTGTTGATAAGTAGCTAGCCCTTCGTAACGCACTGAGTTTTATGCTCTGAAAACTCAGTGCTCATCGAGCTGTTTGCCTGACCCCATCTCTTTTAAGAAACGCTGCTGATACATAAACAATTCTTTGGCACTAATACAGTGGTAATCCATTGAAAACTGCTTTGCGGTTTGCTCAATAATTTTTGCCAAAGCAGGGTAATGGCGATGATTCCAGTTGGGAAATAAGTGGTGAGTCAGATGAAGGTTTAGCCCGCCTAGCCAATAGGTTAGCCAGCGTGGTGTGGTTTGCCAGTCATAAGTGGTTGAAAATGTGTGGGTATAAAAACCATGAGGCATGTTTCCTTCTTTAGGCGGGGTATAGAAGGTGGCTTTTGCCCAATGGGTGCCAAGTATTAGTACAACAAATATTAATGATGCAAACATTTGGCTGAGTACGTAGGTCAAGAGCAGCGTGCCAAGGCTGATATCGTGCAAAACGATTGCGGGGATCACAATGGCCATCACCAAATGCAGTAATTTTGCCATAATAAACGCCAATATACCTTGCTGCCCTTGATGACGCATATGGGGCGCTACGCGGGTAAAGTGAAACCTGTCCATCCAATCAAAAAACCAAATGAGTGCAGGGAATGTCATTGCTGCAATCAATGGCCAATACAGGTGTTGGGCTCGCATAAAAGGATACCAACGTTGGTAAGGGGTTTGGCGTAAAACAAAATTCTCTTCAATATCCAAATCGTAATGGCGAATATTGGTATGAGCATGGTGAAAAATAATATGCCGCACGCGCCAACACTCAGGGTCTAAGCCAAGGGGAATGGTGATCCAAAAGTTGAGCCAATAATTGGCTTTGGCGTGTTTAAAAATCGCATTGTGTGAGGCGTCGTGTACTAAATTAATGGCCAATAATAAAGCGAAGCAGACAAAACAGGGGTAAAAAACAAAAAAGGCCCAAGGTGTATCGAGTAACAGTGCCGCAAAATAACTGCCTAAACAGCACAATACCAACACGGCGCTTTTGGCATAAAAACGTCCGTCAGCAAATCGATGATCGGCATTATCATGCAAATATTGTTTAGCCGCTTTATTCAAGGCTTTTTGGAAGTCTTGATCATGGCGGTGCTGGTAACTGAGTGGCCTAAGTGGTTTAAGCGACATTCGCCACCACTATCGGTTTTCGGCCAAACCCAACTAACATCAATAAGCTGTGCAACCACAACGCACTGGTAAAAATGACCCAGAAGGCTGTCGTCCATTTCCAAATAAATACCACACAAATCAGTAGTAAGCAGGCGATAAAAAACCAGCTCATTAACCCTGATTTTCGCCCATCAGAAATCCCTGATAATGCCACGGTTCCTAGTGCCAAAAGCACAAATAAAACGACTTGTTGCAGCGTAGTACCTTGGTAGCCATAACCGTAAAGGTAGACATAGCCGATAACTAGGGAGAATAAGAGTAATGTTCCCATTACTAAGGCAACTTGGTTTACGCGAAATAGCGGCGTTGGTTTTTGTGCGGGTTTACTGGCACGTTTAATCATCCGCCAGAAAGGTAAGTTACTATCAATAAAGGGGTTTTCAGAGGCTGGAGTACCTTTAATACCAAAATGATGTTCAGTTTCAGGGAGTTTGGCAAACGTACCGAACAGCTTATCCCAAAAAATAAAGCTTCCTGCAAAGTTGCGATTGGAATAATGCCCTTCTTTGACGTGATGAACGCGGTGGTGCTGCGGCGTCACCATAAATTTCTCTAACCAACCCAAGCGCGGGATCAGGGCGCTGTGGTTAAAGAACTGAATGGTATAGTGCAAAATCGACACAGTAAGGAAAACCTCAAGCGGAATGCCCATTAACGCTAATAACATAAAGAAGGGGATTGATGTGAGTGATGAATACCACGAATTTCTCACCCCTAACGACAAGTTATAATGCTCCCCTTGATGATGCACAACGTGTACTGCCCAGAGTATTCTATAAGTATGGTGCAATCGGTGGAGCCAATAGAAGCCGAAGTCCCACGCTAAGATTGTAAAAACCCAAACTAAAATTGTTGGCCAGTTTTCAACAAGGTTGAAAGAGTAGTGAGTGACCACAAACCCATAGCAAAAAATCTCTAACCCTCTAAATAACCACAACATAATATGGCCAGAGTTCAGGTTGAACACCAATTCTTGCCAGCTTACCGTACCCTTTTGTGTTTTGGCGATCACTAAGCCTTCTGCGACGACGATCGCTAACATAAAAATAATGGGAAAGGTTAATTCATTCATGAGCGTTTTCTCTCTAAGCGGTATTTTGCAGCGTGGACAACCCACAGCGCGCAACAAGCCGTTACTGCTCCAGTGACAACATCAATAAACAAGTGGCGTTTTAACACCAATACGGACACGCAGATAGCGGCGGCCCATAAACAATAAGTTAATGTGCGAAATTTATATTTTACTGACCATAATGCATTCAGTACCACAAGAGTCAATGAGACATGTAGAGAAGGTAATAAATTTTGTGGGCTATCGATATCGATCAATGCCGATAATGCATGACCAGAAAATGTTGTTAAATCATATTCATGGTACAGCATCGTGGTGGGATACAGTAAATAAACTGCGCCAGAAACCAACGCACACAATTGCATGGCGAACATTAATAAACGGGCGCGCTCAATGGGGCTGCAAAAATAGCCTAGTGGAATAAATAAAAAGAACGACAGATAAAACCAAACTGCATGTGGGGAGAATGGCACGATGTTATCAACGGCACTTGGGCTTAAGATATTGGCATTCTCAACAATTTGCCCTGTGTAGTTGTACACAATGCCAACGGTTCCCCAGCCAATCAAACAATAGGTTAAGCGCTGGAATAAGACGTTGCTTGTCATTGCGGTTCCTTGCGGGTAATGCGGCGTTTTTTGATGGAAAGTGATTGTTCAATAGGTTTAGCTAATAATTCCCAATGTAACTGCTGAATATCCACGCGTTGACTGGCTAAGTAATTTTCCAGTTGTTGATGGCAATGAGCAAGTTCTTCTTCACTGCACTCGGCTTGCAAGCATAAATGATAACCTTGTTGGGTAAGCCGAAAATCCGCAGTGAGGGGTAAATTATTCACGATGACTCTCGCACAAGGATCGGCAAAAATTGTGGTCATATTACCTTGTTGATCAGGCAGTTGCAGTAAGTCATCACAACGTCCTTCAATACGTTCAATGGCAAGTTCTGGAGAGCCACAAGGGCACTGCGCTTGTTTGACCACCAATACATCATCAAGCTGATAACGCACAATCGGCTGTGTTTGGCGGGTAAAATCGGTGATTATCGGCGAAAACCGTGTTTCATCTAGCCAATTAGGTTCAATATGAAGGAAAGACTCATTTAAGTGCAGCGTGCCATGTGAGCAGGTACAACCCAGAAAGCCTTCTGTGGCTTGGTATACCTCGCCCACTTGTGGAAAACAGCGCTTAAGCTTCTCTTTGTCTTGTTGTTCAAGAACTTCTGCCACTGAAATCACTTTGTGGGTGGTTAGCTGGATTTGCTGGTGGATAATGGCATCAGCAATGGCACACAACACTTGTGCAGGTGCGACAATAATTGAGGGTTGATAGGCTTCAAGGGCGGACAGTTGCTGCTGAAAATCCGCAAACAGGTCGTAAAACCGTAAGGATATCCAGCGGTTATTCACGCTTTCATACAAATTATTGTTGGCACGTAAAAAGAGGGCAACTCGCTCACCGTGGAATAGTCCCTTGGGCAACATTTTAGCTAACATGCTGCCAGACCAGATACTTTGTTCCTGTGGGCTCACCACGAATATGCCACGCCGCCCTGATGTACCAGAAGATAACCCAACGCTATAACGGCCAACTTTCGGGGCAAAATCACGCGATTGCTCACTTTTCTGTGCACATTCGAGAAGCATTTGGCTTAAGAGGCCAGCGGTATTCATTTGGTCAAAATTTTCCATCATGATGGATTTGTTCATAATAGGAAATTCATGTAGAGGGCGGTCGATATAGGCACGAAAATAAGGGCTTTTTGCCAGTATTTTGTGTTTAAATTGAGCCAAACGCTTTTGCTGGTAAGCCTCTAAATCTGTGCGGTTTTTGAATGACAAACGGCGTGCTCGCCAATAGTGCCAGAGCATCGACAATATCACTGTAAATCACCTTCATGGCAGAGCTGAATAACAATATTTTGCTTATCAATTTCATGCAATTTATTCAGTGTTTCATAATACGCTTGTTTGTCATCCATGATGATATTAGCGATAGCCATCGGGCCCCGTAGTTCACGGTAATTGGTGGGCGACCATGCCGCATCCCCTGCAAGCAGCACCCATCCTGCCTCTGTTAATACGCATAAGCCAATATGGCCTGCTGCGTGCCCTGGGAGTGGCACAATTAATAAGGTTTTTGACTTATTCACAGCAAAGCCTTCACCGAGTATTTGTAATTCACAGGGGAGGGCAACACGTTCAAAGCCTTCATAAAATACGGTTCGCTGTTCAAAGTCATCAGGTAATAAGCCGCGAACAAACGCACTTTTCAGGGCGGCAAAGCCCGTTAATGGACGTATTTTTGCCCAACCATCACCAGAACAAATGATTGGCATCTCGGGAAAATCGCGCAGCCCTGCGATATGGTCACCGTGGAAATGGGATAAAATCACACCATTAATGTCCTTCGGTTTAAGTCCGTCGCTTGCCAGTTGATTGACTAACGCATCTTTGCTTTCGAAATAAACAGGAGTTACCGTACGATAGAACCGCATGATGCCTTTGCGTGTATGATCATAAAAATGGGTGGCATATCCCGTATCAAATAACCAACGCTGATTTTCGTCTTCAATCAACCATGCACGGGCAGGGAATTTGCAAGACTTAAAACTGGCACCTTTTAGGGCCACACAGCCTGGATGTGTGCAGTACCCAACTTCATATTGGTGAATGGTTAACATCAATTCTCCTGCTGTTTTAGCCAGTTAGCGGTTAAATGAATTCCTTGCTCCATGGAGTATAACGGGTAATAACCTAGTTCTTGTTGGGCTTTTTGGTTATCAAGCGTCATGGTGAAATAAGCTGCACCGAGGCTATAACGGGTGAGAAGCGGCTCTTTTCCAGTGAGATGGCTGATGCCCTCAAGTAACACAGCAATGCTATATAACAGGGGATAAGGTGCGGAACGAATTTCACACTCGAGTTGAAGCTCATGGAAAAGTTGCTGCAATGTGTGTTTTAGTGCTTGCGGCTGTTGGTTGGTAATATTATAGGTTGCGCCGCTTTGTAACGCGTCTTTATGCGTAGCCAGTTGCATGCTGTGAACCACATTCCCCACATAGGTTAAGTCAAAATGGTTATTTCCCCCGTTAGGAAGTACTAACTTACCCTGACGAGATTTGATTTGTGCCAATAGCCTCGGCAGTAGCACGCGGTCATGAGGGCCAAACAACCCACGAGGTCGCAGTAGGGTATAGCGGGTATTGGGATACTGCTTAACACATTGCTGAATAGCTGTTTCCGCTAAATATTTTGTTCTCGCATATTGATTGGCGAAATGAGTATTCTGGGTGGTTTCTGTAATATCACGTTGATGGGTGAAATTGAAATAAATGGCGGGGGTCGAAATATGAATAAAACGTGCTATTCCTAGCTCACCAGCTGCGGTGGCTAATGTGTGAGTCGCATGAAAATTAACATTTTCAAAATGTTGACGCTTGCCCCATGGTGAAGAGAGTGCCGCACAGTGCCAAATGGCATCACAGCCAGTCATCATCTCTTTCGCTTCTTGCAAAGAGAGCTTTGCTAGTTCACAAGGGGCAAACTCAGCACCCATTGTGATTAACTGTTCTCCTGCTTGTGGATTTCGCCCGCAAGCGACAACGTCAAAACCTCGCCCCAGTAAGTACTCACTAGCATTTCGGCCAAGCCCACTTGTGGCACCTGTGACTAAGATTTTCATGGCACTAATACCATGGCACACAGCGCTAAACCTGCGGCAGTACCAATTAACATCACATGTTGTTTTTCATAAAAACGGTCTGTGATAATCGCTTCGTGCAGTGCCGATGGAATCGATGCTGCAACTTGGTTACCTCGATGGCGATAGATATCAATGAGCTGATCGGATGTCACGCCAACACGTTGACGCATGTGTTCTAACGATAAATGGCTCGCTTGGTGGGGCACGACAGTATCAATTTGCTCGAGTTGTAAGTTTGACTCGGTGAAGACCCGCTGCATAAATTCTTCAATTAAGGCAGATGCCATGCGGAAAAGTTTTTTACCTTGCATATGAAACAGGAAATCATCCTCAGTCATTCCTGAACGTGGGTTTTTCCGTGTTCCACCTGCGCGAATTTCACAAAAATCAATCCCGTCAGTGTGTGTAGTGTGAGTGTAAGAAAGAATGCCACTGGTGCCATCCCCTTTTTCAACAATCACACACGCTGCACCATCACCAAAAATGAGCGATGATTCCTTATCTTGCCAGTCGATGCCCCGTGAGGCTATGTCAGCAGAGACAATGGCTATTCGTTGGTATTGGCTTGTTGCTAACATGCCCGCAGCCACTTGTAGCGCAGTAATAAAGCTAATGCAACTGGAGTTGATATCAAAGCAGGCAATACCATCATTTAAATTTGATTGTTCAAGGATGTGGGCAGCAGAGCAAGGTAATGCCTGAACAGGGATCGCTGAGGCGTTAATCAGCATATCAATACCTTGTGGTGATAACTGATTATGCTGTAATGCATTTGCAATGGCCTGTGCAGCCAACTGAGCTTGTGAATCAGTATTATTTGCATGATAGCGATATTCGATACCTGAATGTTTCTCCACAAACCCTTTTGTTTTATTGAATTTTTCATCGAGCATAGAGGAGTAAATTTTGTTTTCAGGCAAAGCAACGCCAGACGCGATGATTTTAAGTGGAGCAATTGACCTATTAGCGGACATATATAAAGTGCCTATCTAACCAAGATAACAACAATAAATATCAGAGTTCATTTATTTAATATATAGGAATTACGGAGTTCTTCTTATTGCCTATCGCTCACGGGGTTTCATGCGTTTCATCAATCAAAGTGCGGAAAGTGTGTTGCCATGCTTTGGGTAATGAAGCCTGCCAAACGACATCGATTTGCCAATTTGCTGCCTCACAGTGGTGAAGAGGAATAAAGTGGATATCTTCTTGTGCAATATATTTTGCACTGTAAGGAATAAGGCTAACGCCCACTTTGGCGGCAACCAATGCAATAAGCGTTTGTATATCGCTGGCCTCTTGTAAGGGAGAGATATGTAACTCTTCCGATTGCAGGTAACGCTGAATTTGTTGGTAAAGGCCAAGGCCGCGCTCTGCACGTAACATAAGCAATGGATATTGTGTTAAATAATCCCGTATCGAATTATGTTGTGCGTATTCGCGTGATATAGCGAGGGCTAAAACTTCCGTTTTTAAGGGTTGGCTAATAATATTTGTTATTGAACCATGGGAGATACTGCGAGTAAATGCAATATCTAATTGATGAGTAAGAAGATTCTCTCTCATTATATGTGATGGCATATCGTCCAGCACAATGGCAACGCTAGGTAGTTTCTCCCGTAAATGAGCAACAAATAAAGAGGCCTCTTGAAAAGATGAGATCCCAAAACCGACATTCAAAACTTTAGGGGGCTCTTCCTTGATCGTCAATGCTTGATTCAATAATTCTTGTACGTGGTTCAGGGCTAATTTTGCATGGGGTAGCAATGTAAGGCCATGCTCTGTCAGCATTGCGCCGTGGCGGCCTCGTTCAAATAGCCGTAAATTGAGTTGCTCTTCTAATAACTTAATTTGCTTTGTTAATGCAGGCTGGCTTATGCATAAGCGTGTTGAGGCTTCTTTGAAATTTTTTGTATCCGCAAGAGTAATAAAGGCGCGAAGAAGTCGGGTATCCATATTTACCTCTTACAGAAAATGATAAACGCTATAGTATCTATATAATGAATAAACCACTATAGCATTCGCTATTTTACAGGGACTGATTTATTTTTTGATAAAAGGCGTTGCTTGAGATGCGAAACGAACCTGATGAATATCTGTTTCGTAACCCATTGTAGTATTAAGAATTGTGTAGAGTTCGGGACGTCGTCCCATTAACCAACGTCTCCCATTGGAGTTGGGGAGTAAGTTAAGGTCTAAATCAGCGATGACCATATCATTTTCAGTGGCAGTCGTTTCTTGAATAATGCGGCCATAAGGGTCGATTATCATCGCATTTCCTGTTCGAACTTCGTCGTCGTCACGGCCAACGCCATTACTAAACAGGTAAAAAACACCGTTATCATGGGCGCGTGAAGGTAGCCAGCGTAATAACCAGTTTCGACCATTTTCCCCTTGAAATGCATCGATCAGTGCTTGTCGGTCTTGTTCTCTGTTTTCCCATAAATGCAGTGGTATGCGCTTCATACCATACGGGCTACTGGAGTTTGTTCCACCCGTTTGATGAGGTGCAAGGATAATATCAGCGCCAAGTAATGCAGTAGCTCTCGGGTTTTCAATCAGATTATTATCCCAACAAATCAATATGCCGACTTTGACACCCCAGGGGGTGTCAAACACCGTGTAGTTATCACCGCTTTGAATAACTGGATGCTCAAAGGCATGCAGTTTTCGGTGCGCATATAACTGCCCGTCAGGCATGCAAGCGACCCAGGTATTATAACATTTACCATTGAGGCCTTTTTCAATGAATCCAACGCCAATAAGCATATCTAATTCGATGGCACGTTGGCGAATAGGGGCTAATGAAGGGCTGTCATGCAAGATTTCACTGAGTGCATAAACGTCTTCATCAGACAGTTTTGGGACATGCCAATACCCAGTAATACACATTTCAGGGAATATGAGCATTCTGACCTTTTTTTGTGCAGCTTGCGTAATGAAGTTGTGGATACAGGCTAAGTTGTAGTCTTTATTGCCTGCTTGGTGTTGGAATTGCACCGTTGCAGCGCGAAGTAATGGTTGTCTATTCATCAATATCTCCTTTATTAGCAAAATAAAAACACGTTATTTTGAAAAAAAATAATGAGTTATTTTTCATTTTAATAACCATTGGTTATCGAAATGGAAAAACTAGTCGAATATCGATGATTTAAATTGAGTGAAAAAGTTGAGATGCATTATATTCTTCGAAAAAAAACCTCTTATTAGGTGAAATATTCTTATATAATCTGCAGGGATAAAAAATAACTTATTGATTAGCATTTAGTTATTTAACTAAAAAGCCGTAAAAGGGCTTAATTAGCACTAAAAAAGTACTCTATTCTTGTGATTAAGCGCTTAATTTCCGTCTAGACTGAGCTGGTGAATATTGTTGTTACTAGATCATCGAAGTTTTTTTACCTAAAGCAGGGTGATTAACTAAGTATAAATACCTGTTTTACACTTTTTCCGTGAGCTAATTACTCAATTATTATGTTTTATTTTTGTTACTAGAAAAAAAACGTCTAATTTCATTAATAATATTTATCACTTGGTTACAATTTGTAGCAAATGTAACTATATGTTAAATAAAAGGTATTTTAGTAGCTTGGTGTGACCACTTTACTTAAAATGGCATTATTTAATGATATCGTTAACACTCCTGCTTAAGGGCGCGATAATTTGCTAGATTTACGTATTTAAAATGAGTTGCCTTCTCTTAAATCAATTTTTTTATATCTCGTACTCGTTTAATGAGTTAATGAGATTTCCTGTATATTTAATTTTCAAAAAACCATAAAAATTAAAATACCATTGATAGTGGTATTTTTGATATAAACTAAAATAATGTAAATTAAAAATTAATTTACCTATTTTTTATGTAAAAAAGCTTATTAATCAAGATGTCTATTTTGAATAGTAAATATTTAATCACTAAGTTAAATAATCTAAAATAAACCTGTATTTATCTAAGTTACCATTGTTAATGGTAATCTATATTTACTTAAAATAAATCAAAAGGTTAGTTGTTGTTTTTCTAATTATTCTATATTGAAAAATTTAACTTTATTGAGTTGTTTTTCATTGGTCACTATTTAAATTTGAAATACTCTAATATTGATAGGTTTCTCTGGCTTTAATCTATTTTATTGATCGTTATAAACAGTTTTACTTTTATATCTTCAAATTTATAATTAACTCAAATTTCGTGTTTTAATTGATTTGCAATATTTTAATTTGCATTTCAAAAGATAAATTTTTATGTTCTAAAGGTTTTTGATCTGTAATATAGTTTAGCCGTTTAATATTTTAAGTTTGTTGGGCTATAGTTGATGATAAATGTAAATCGTATTGTAGGTAGAGAAATAAGAAAAAGAAGAAAGCATTTAGGTCTTTCTGGCATTGAGCTTGCAAATCTTGTTGGTGTAAGTCAGCAGCAGATCTCACGCTATGAAAGAGGGGAGTGCAACATTAATATCGAAAATTTGCATGTATTAGCTAGTGCTCTAGAAACAGAGATGATTTGTTTTTTTATTGACGATGTGTTCTTAAATAAAGAAAGTAATTAACTAAGAAAGTTAAGGATATTCTCATATCCAATATAAAAATAATATAAAAATAAATTCAATTAAATAAAACTAATTTATTCCTTAATTAGAGGGATAAATGTTATTTTTACTATATCCTCAGCAAAAAAATATCAACTTAATAATTGTTTTAATTATTAAGTGATTGGTACATCTGTCGTCTTTTTATAGGAAAATATAAATGAAATTAACTAAAATTGCATTAGCTACAATTATCGCTTCTTCGTTTGGTATTGCTAATGCAGCACCTGTAGACCAAGGAAGTGGTATCATCAACTTCACTGGTAAAGTTATCAATGCACCTTGTTCAATCCCAGGTGATGGTACAATTAACGTTGACCTTGGCCAAGTTGCTAATAAAGTATTAGAAACTGGTAATAAATTTAGCCAAAGCGTTCAATATAATATTCAATTAGAAAACTGTGATTTAGGTGAAGTTAAAGATGCTTCAGACACAGTTATTTTCCCTGCAGTTAGCAAAGTTAAAGTGACTTTCACTGGTACGCCAGATACAACGGCAAAAGAACTGTTAGCAAATACAGGTACTTCTAAAGGTGTTGGTGTTCGTCTGATTAATGCTGATGGCGCAACAATGAAAGTGGGTGACACAAGTGTTGAATTGCCATTAGCTGACGGCCCTAACAAATTAGCATTTAGTGCACGTGTTGAAGCAAATGGTAACAAAGTAGAAACTGGTAGCATCATTTCTCAAGCGACTTACGCTTTAAATTACCTCTAATCTATACCTTAAATAACAGGCATATTTTTTGCCTGTTATTTTCCCTTTTTATTTTGATTTTTTATCTTTTTGACAGGGAACATCATGTCTTTATTGCCTCAGTTTAAAATGAATAAAATATTATTTTCTATTGTATTGGCATTTTCTTTTTCAGGAATGTCCAATGCAGTCGAATTTAATATGAATATTATTGATGCAAAGGACAGAGACAATATTGATTTAAGTCAGTTTTCAAATCCTGATTTTATCCCTGCTGGTGAATATCTTACGGATATTACACTGAATGGTAGGAAATTAGCGGGTCAACATCTAATTAAATTTATTGAAGAGAGTAAAGATAATTCAACACTCTGTGTTACACCAGAGATGGTCACTCTTTTTGCATTAAAAAAGAAAGTTCAGGAAGAACTTCTGCAAAATAATAATAACCAGTGTGTTGAACTATCTAAAAAGCTAGATATTCACTATCGATTTGATAAAGAGAACCAGAATATCTTATTTTCTATTCCTCAAGCTTGGTTAGAATATGATGATCCGTACTGGGTTCCGCCGTCCCAATGGGAAAATGGAATCGCAGGCGCATTTCTCGACTACAACCTGTTTTTAAATTATACCTCCCCTAAAAACACCAGTGAAACATTTAGCGGTAGCAGTAATGGTACGGCTGGCGTGAACTTAGGTGCTTGGCGTTTCCGTGCAGACTATCAGTATCAATATAATCGTTCTCAAGGAAAAACGAATGAACGATTTGATTGGACTCAGCTTTATGCATTTCGTGCATTACCTGAAATGGGCGCAAAAGTTTTACTTGGGGAGTCTTATTTAAAAACAGATTTGTTTGATAGTTTCCGTTTTATTGGGGCATCTCTCTTTAGTGATAATCGTATGCTCCCTCCTTCATTGCGTGGTTATGCACCACAGGTGACGGGTATTGCTAAAACCAATGCCATGGTGATTATTTCACAAAATGGGCGTGTCATTAAACAAGCTAAAGTGGCACCTGGTCCCTTTAATATTCAAGATATTACGGAAGCAGTACAAGGTACGTTAGATGTGACTATTGAGGAAGAGGATGGCTCAAAAACGACTTATCAAGTGACGGCGGCATCATTGCCATTTTTAACGCGCCAAGGGCAGCTTCTTTATAAATTGACGATGGGGCAGTCGGATCCGTTTGGGCGTTCTCAGAAAGTCGAGCCACGGTTTATTGCGGGTGAATTATCTTATGGGTTATTTGGCAATACCTCCATTTTTGGTGGGTTAATTGCCACTGTCGATAATAATAATTATCAAGCCGTCAACCTGGGTATTGGGCAAAACATGAATGTGTTTGGGGCAATATCGCTGGATATTACGCGTACCCATGCAAATTTAGATCACTTTGGTTCTTATTCAGGAAACAGTTATCGTCTGAATTATTCGAAACGTTTCGAATCCACCAACTCACAAGTCACTTTTGCGGGCTACAAATTCTCTGAAAAAGAATTCCTAACCATGCCGCAATATATTGATGCTGCTAATGGTGTTCTTGATTTTAGGCGTGATAAAAACGTGTATACCGCTTCTTTTAACCAATACATTAGCCCATTGGATTTAACGGTTTACTTTAATGCCTCACACCATCAGTTTTGGAGCAGTGAGTCGACAACAAACTTTGGAATGAGCCTGAGTAAACTGTTTAGTGTTGGGCAGCTTAAAAATATTTCAGGAACATTGTCTCTCAATAAAATTAAATACGAAGAAACCGATGACAATCAAATTTATCTGTCATTTTCAATTCCGTTAGAAAATGGTGGATCAGTGAGCTATGACGCCCAATACGCAGATAATGATCATAACTTTGGGCAATCTGTCGCCTATTACAGCCCAAATGAGCAAAATAATTACTGGAGTATGCGAGTAGGTGGCGATCAGCATGAACTCGGGCGTGCAGAACCGAATATTAGTGGTAGCTATCAACGCTCTTCCCCATATGGCGTATTAAATGTTAACGCAACGGAAAATGTGAATTCTTATCGCGCCTTTGGTGGGAGCTGGTATGGCTCTATGACAGCCACTAAATATGGTGCTGCGATGCACCGTAATGGCACAAACAATGAACCGCGCGTCATGATTGATAGCGATAACGTTGCGGGTATTTCTATTGATAATGGCGAGTCCGTCACCAACCGCTTCGGTATTGGTGTTGCAACAAGTTTGAACAGTTTTTCAAACTCGGATGTGTACATTGATATGAATACGCTGCCCGATGATGTTGATGTGAATGACAACATTATTGGGAAAACATTAACTGAAGGCTCAATTGGTTATCAAAAAATAAAAGCGAACCAAGGGAAACGTATTTTAGCTGTGATCCGTTTGAGTAACGGTAATTATCCACCTCTGGGGACGAGTGTCATCGAAGTGAATACCTCTAGGGAAGTTGGCATTATCGCAGACAGTGGTGTCGCTTATTTGACTGGGATAGACCCAGATGAAAGTTACATTGTTAAGTGGGCAAGTGGTACAAATCAATGTCGCTTGAACTTACCGAATATGACTGAAAAGAATCAAGGTAAAGTCTTGATCCCTTGCCAATAAGGAATGATGTATGAGTAAAAAGTATGCAGTTGTTTTTGGGTTTTCATTAATCTTTGCTGGCATGCAAGTCGCCTCTGCGGCAATTAATATTGATCGCACCCGCATTATTTTTCCAGGCAAAGATAAATCGATTAGCTTAGTGATTAATAACCAAAGTAAAACAATGCCGTATTTGGCGCAATCATGGATGGAAGATGCGAAGGGGAACAAAGTCTCAGAGCCTTTTACTGTTTTGCCACCTATGCAACGTGTTGAGCCAAATGCAAAAAACCAAATTAAAATTATTAAGACTGAAGGGATTGATACATTGCCTCAGGATAGGGAATCGCTGTTTTACCTGAATGTGCGTGAAATCCCTCCTGTTTCAGATAAAGAAAATGTGGTGCAAATTGCGATTCAGAGCCGTTTAAAAATGTTTTATCGGCCACCTCAAATTGAAAATAACAGCGATAAAGTGTGGGCGAAAGAACTGAAGTTTACGCATTCTGGTAGTCAGTTGCTCATTGAAAATCCAACGAAATACTACGTCACGTTGGGTTATTTAAGTCACAACAATAAGAATAACTTTCCAGGTTTTGAGAGTGTCATGGTAGCGCCATTATCAAAAGAAAGTGTTTCTGTACCAAGTGCAAGTTTTAGCCAACTTTACGCGGGATATATGGATGACTACGGCGGAATGAAAATGTTGACGTATCAGTGTGCGGCATCGATATGCCAGCTGTCAAAAGAAAGCCAATAGGATTTTAGAGATGAGAAATTATTGCTTTTCAATAGGTTTTTTCATGCTATCCCTGTTTGGGAGTCATGCATACGCAGACAGCAGCATGATGCGAGGCGACCTCAATTTTACCGGTAATGTCGTGGCTTTGCCTTGTAAAATCACGCTTTCCTCGATGGATCAAAATATTGAATTAGGCCCAATTTCTCTTAATTATTTCAATGAGATCGGAGATAGAAGCCCTAAACATGAGATCAAATTGAAATTTGATGACTGCATTTTCCCAAAGCGGGATCGTGATGACCGGGATCCTGTAGTTAGGATCATGTTCATTTCAGAACCCACAGCGAGTACTGACCGTAATTTATTTGGTGGTAAAACAATTTTAAATGGTTATGGCATTCGTTTGCTGGATAAGCAGGGCAATACAATCCCAAATGGTGAATATCGAAATTACCCAGTTTATTTCGATGATAATCAACAGATTGTGATTTATTCCATGTTGGAAAGCTATCTTTCAAGAAGTGAATTAACAGTGGGTAATATTAAAACGCAAATTACCTTAAATATTACCTATATATAAAGGTGTATAAATTATGATACACAAGTTTATTAAGCAGTATGGGTTCTACTTTTTATTCTTATTTGTTTTTATCAGCCCAAAGACATTTGCATTGGATTGTGTTGAAAAAGGGACGGGGGTTGTGATTAAACCACCTGTTCCTGTAGGGCAACTTGCTATACCAGCGGATACTCCTGAGGGAACGATTATTTGGCAATCAGACCCACTGACCGTTACGGTATATTGCGATAACGTATTGGGAAACATGGTTGACGTTGTTCATATGTATTTTAACCCGACATCACAAAAGTTAGGGACAGGTTTGTTACTTGGAGCGAACTATCAAGGTGAACAACTTGAACACGACCAGCAAAAAGTCAGTTTAGGCACACCACCGATTAGCGGTAAGCAAAATGTCACCGTGACGGTGACGTTTACTTTATACATCAAAGTGACAGGAGTGGTTCCACCATCAGGCAACTATTTGGGTGATAACCAATTTACCGTTTTCCAATTTGATGGAAGTGGGGGGATTAATACCACTCCAGGGGCTAAAAACTTACGCTATTCTATTTCAGGGCTTCAAGGGATCCGCTTTTTAAAATGTGGTGCTGATATCAAGGTTTTTCCTGAATCTCAGCAAATTGACTTTGGCCAATTGATGATCACAGAGCTTAATCAAGGTAAAGAGTTTAAAAAGGATTTTCAGGTTCAAGCGGTAAAAAGAGGGTGCTTGGATAATTTCTCCATGAATATCAATTTTGAAACCACGGAGCCACTTAATGGTGAGTATGCAATTGATTTGAAAAATGGTATGAACCTTGTGATCAAGGACGATAAAAACAGCGACATTAAGTTTAATTACTTCCAGTTTTTCGGTAGTTTACCGCAAGGAAGTACATCAGTAACTCGTGATTACAGTGCGACGGTAAAGAAAACGGGCACAGTAAAAACAGGTGGCTTTCAAGCATCTACGATAGTTCGTATTAATTATTATTGATAGAACTAGGGAATAAAAAAGAGCAGGCAACATGCCAGCTCTTTTATTTTACATTGCTTATTGGCGACACTAACTAACTTCAGCTAGCGTATTCCGTTGGTACAGTGCAATGGCGCTATTTTATGCATTTTTGGCAATTTGTATTCTGAACTTGCTCAAAGAAGTTATTTCCCTTGTCATCAACAAGGATAAAAGCAGGTAAACCTTCAACTTCCATTTTCCAAATCGCTTCCATACCTAATTCTGGATACTCTAAGCAATTCAAACTCTTAACATATTCTTGCGCTAAGATTGCCGCCGAACCCCCGATGCTACCTAAATAGAAACCACCGTGTTTTTTACACGCGTCAGTAACGGCTTGAGTACGGTTCCCTTTTGCGAGCATTAACATACTACCACCATGGGATTGGAACAGATCAACGTAAGGGTCCATACGGTTACCCGTTGTTGGGCCTAATGAGCCAGATACCATGTCTTCAGGTTTCTTGGCAGGTCCTGCGTAATACACCATATGGTCTTTGAAGTATTGCGGTAACTCTTCGCCGTTATCTAAACGTTCTTTGAGCTTGGTGTGCGCAATATCACGCGCGATGATCAGTGGGCCACTGAGAGAAACACGGGTCGATACAGGGTGTTTACTCAATTCCGCCAAAATATCTTTCATTGGACGGTTAAGGTCGATATGAACCACTTTTCCTTCAGTTTGGGTACGCATTGATTCAGGGATATATTGGGCTGGATTATGTTCCATTTTTTCCAGCCATAGGCCGTCTTTGGTTATTTTTGCCTTGATATTACGGTCTGCTGAGCAAGAAATGGCTAAACCGATCGGGCAAGATGCACCATGGCGAGGTAAACGTACAACGCGGACATCGTGAGCAAAGTATTTACCGCCAAACTGTGCACCAAAACCAAGATGACGAGAGGCTTCTAATAACTCATTTTCTAGCTCAATATCACGGAATGCACGGCCATATTCATTACCTGTTGTCGGCAAATTATCATAGTATTTTGCAGAGGCCAGTTTTGCTGTTTTTAGCGTTGTTTCCGCTGAAGTTCCACCAATAACAAAAGCAATATGATAAGGCGGGCAAGCCGTTGTTCCCAGATTGCGCATTTTTTCAATTAAGAAATTTTTTAGCTTAGCTGGGGTTAAGGTTGCTTTTGTTTCTTGATAAAGCGCGGATTTATTAGCAGAACCGCCACCTTTATTGACGAACAGGAAGTGGTATTCATCACCTGTGGTCGCAAAGATATCAAACTGTGCGGGCAGATTAGTGCCAGTATTCACTTCGTTAAACATATCTAGCGGGGCATTTTGAGAAAAACGTAGGTTTTCGTGTTGGAAGACGTTATAAATTCCACGAGAGAGATACTCTTCATCATCGCAATCCGTCCAAACTTGCTGGCCTTTTTTCCCAACCACCGCAACGGTTCCTGTATCTTGGCAGTTTGGTAAAATACCTTTTGCGGAAATTTCAGCGTTACGTAGCAACTGCAGTGCAACATATTTGTCATTTTCGCTAGCTTCTGGATCATGCAAGATAGCCGCAACTTGCTTCTGGTGTGCGGCTCTTAGGAAGAATTGCGATTCATAAATTGCCCGTTCAGCAAGCAGTGTTAATGCTTCGGGGGCAACTTTTAAAATGGGTTTCCCTGCGAATTGCTCGACGGAAACATATTTATCAGAAACATGGGTATATTCAGTTTTATCCTCAGATAGCGGATAAGGTTCTTGATAAAAAAACTCTTTATTAGCCATTTTGCTCACTCACATATTAATTTCAGTGGAATATCCAAAAAATAATCGCCCGTAGGCTTGTGCTTATTCTTTAATAAATTCAGTACAAAGGAACAAAGTAAAATTTATAAGTGTAATTATGAAACAAAAATCACAAAAGAAATCACGAAAAGAAACAATTTAGGCTGAAATTATACCAATTTGGCCATTATATTCAAAGGGATGCGGTTGATAATATGATGTTGGTTAAAGTTATCGAGATAAAAACCACTTCACGATAAAAATTAGATATAAATCACATAAAATTATATTTAATGATGTTTTTCTCTTTATCATTGTAATTATGAATTATTAGTTTTTAATTATTTCATTAGGATAAATTACATTTCAAGTTGTTTTAGTAAGTTTAAACGATTCAGTTTTTGATAATTCTATTTTAATCAGTGGGATATTTTATGAGTTTGTAGCAAGATATATTCCTCATATCTTAATTTAAGAAATAATTAAATTTTAAATGAATTTAATTATTCATCTATTAGCGACTAACTTTGTGAATTGTAAGGTATTTAGCTTAAGGGAGGAACTTAGATGTATAAGGGAAACCTATAGATAACGGCATAGTAACAATATATATCGCTATGTTGCTTATTTTTATCAAAAAACAGTTTTATTTATTGTGAATTCATAATGAAAGGCAAACGAAGTGTCGAAAATGGCTTTCAATTTATAAAAACTGTGTTTATCATGCAGGGCTCAATGAATTTGAAAAATGGCGCTACTGGTTTTGGGCTTTGCTGGGGAAAATTATTTACTCAAAATAATTCCAGTGATATGTAGGCCGCAAATGATGGCATCTCGATGAGCATACATAAGTATGTGGTTCGAATGGCAGCGTGAAGCGAGCACCCATATCACTTGAGGTATGAAGAGAGTAAACCTCCGACAAGCTTATACAGTCTTTAACGGTGGCGGTTCTATCTGCATTATTCCTAGGGATAGAGTGTATTATAAATGACTGAGACAACCTCTCTGACACCACTCGTCGAATTAAAATCTTTAAATAAAGGTTTTGATGGCAAACAAATTATTTCTGAACTTGACTTAACCATTCAGAACGGTGAGTTTTTGACCATTCTGGGGCCTTCTGGTTGCGGTAAAACGACGGTTTTACGTCTTATTGCTGGGCTGGAAGATGTCGATGATGGTCAAATTATTCTTGATGGTCAAGATATTACGGATATTCCAGCGGAACAACGTTTCGTGAATACCGTGTTCCAAAGCTATGCTCTTTTTCCTCATATGACGGTTTATGACAACGTCGCTTTTGGCTTACGTATGCAAAAAACGCCTGCAGCCGATATTCAAAAGCGCGTTGATCAGGCACTGCGTATGGTGCAATTGGAAGATTTTGCGCAGCGAAGGCCGAATCAACTCTCTGGCGGGCAGCAGCAGCGTGTGGCAATCGCCCGTGCCGTGGTGAATCGCCCAAAAGTCTTATTACTGGATGAATCATTGTCTGCGCTGGATTACAAACTGCGTAAGCAAATGCAGAATGAGCTAAAAGCCCTTCAGCGGAAACTGGGAATTACCTTTATTTTTGTTACCCACGACCAAGAAGAAGCCTTAGCAATGTCTGACAGGATCATCGTCATGCGTGAAGGGAAAATTGAGCAAGATGGTACACCTCGTGAAATTTATGAGGAGCCTAAAAACCTATTTGTTGCTCAGTTTATCGGTGAAATTAATATTTTTGATGCGAAAGTGTTGTATCGCATTGATGAAAAACGTATTCGTGCCAATGTTGAAGGCCATGAGTGCGATATTTTCACTGAGCTCTCAGTCAAAGAAGGGCAGCATCTTAATGTACTTTTGCGCCCTGAAGACTTACGTGTTGAAGAAGTGAATGATGCAGAAAATCATCCAGGGCTGATTGGTTACGTGCGTGAACGTAATTATAAAGGCATGACTTTGGACTCTGTGGTTGAGATGGAAGACGGCAAAATTGTCATGGTGAGCGAATTCTTTAATGAAGACGACCCCGATGTTGACCACTCCTTGAATCAAAAAGTTGCTGTAACTTGGGTGGAAAGCTGGGAGGTCGTGCTGGATGATCATTCGTAAACACAAGATCCTGCAAAATGTGATCATCACTGGGATTGTCGCTTGGCTGGTCTTGTTCGTTTTCTTGCCAAATGTCATGATCATCGGAGCCAGTTTTCTAACACGCAGTGATACTAATCTAGTGGATCTGATCTTCACATGGGATAACTACATCCGTTTATCCGATCCCATGTACGCAGAAGTGATGCTCCATTCACTGAATATGGCCTTGATCGCGACATTCTTTTGCCTTGTGATCGGCTATCCATTTGCATTTATTTTGGCGAAATTACCCAAACGCATCCAGCCACTTATGTTGTTTTTGTTGATTGTTCCGTTTTGGACGAATTCGCTGATCCGTATTTATGGTTTGAAAGTTTTTTTGAGCACCAAAGGCTATCTGAATGATTTTTTGCTGTGGATTGGGATTATTGATAAACCGATTCGTTTAATGTACACCCCAGAAGCGGTTGTGCTTGGGCTGATTTATATCTTATTACCTTTTATGGTGATGCCGCTGTATTCGAGTATTGAGAAATTGGATAAGTCATATTTAGAAGCAGCTAGGGACCTCGGCGCTAATAAATTTCAGACCTTTGTGAAAATCATCATTCCATTAACGATGCCAGGTATTATTGCAGGGTGTTTATTGGTTTTATTGCCTGCGATGGGGCTGTTTTATGTCGCCGATTTAATGGGCGGCGCGAAAAACCTCCTAATTGGTAACGTGATAAAAAGCCAGTTCCTCAATATTCGTGATTGGCCATTTGGTGCCGCAACCAGTATCTTCCTGACGGTGATGATGGGGCTGTTGCTGTATGTGTATTACCGAGCGGCTAAGCTTTTGAATAAAAAGGCGTATGAAGAATGATCGGGCGTACTTTGCGGGGTGGCTTTATGGCCATCGTCTATGCGTATCTTTATATTCCAATCATCATTTTGATTGTTAACTCCTTCAATGAATCGCGTTTTGGTATTCAGTGGCAGGGTTTCTCAACAAAATGGTATGAACTTTTAAGTAATAACGACAGCTTATTAGAAGCGGCGGGGCACTCATTAACCATGGCGGTGTTATCCGCCACATTTGCCACCGTGATTGGCACATTAACGGCGGTTGCGCTATTTCGTTACCGTTTTCGCGGCAAACCCTTTGTGGGGGGAATGTTGTTTGTAGTGATGATGTCCCCCGATATCGTGATGGCAATATCGTTATTAGTGCTGTTTATGATTTTGGGCGTTTCATTGGGTTTTTGGTCGTTGCTGTTTTCGCACATTACCTTCTGTCTGCCTTTTGTGGTGGTAACGGTATATGCGAGGTTAAAAGACTTCGATGTAAAAATGCTGGAAGCCGCGCGGGATCTCGGAGCGGGTGAATTTACTATTTTACGTAAAATTATTCTGCCATTGGCGCTCCCTGCGATAGTCGCGGGTTGGCTGCTTAGCTTCACATTATCGATGGATGATGTAGTTGTGTCGTCGTTTGTGACGGGGCCTAGTTATGAAATTTTACCGTTAAAAATCTACTCAATGGTCAAAGTGGGTGTCTCCCCCGAAGTGAATGCGCTGGCAACGGTGCTACTGATTATGTCGCTGGTACTTGTTTGCTTAAGCCAATGGGTAATGCGGGATAAATACGGTAAAAAAACGCAGTAACAAATGACAGGATGGCACGGCACTCTTGTTTTGCCGTGCTTTTTAAATGCCATAAGGCGAGAGGGTGGGCTCCAATTGAGCCTATAAGATATCACCCCTAAATCATTCAAGTTACAGCTTGATGCAGGCAGGGATAAAAACACGTTGTTGAGGGAAACTCAGTCATGAAAAAATGGTCCTATCTACTGGCAGCAGGCTTAATGGCTGCAAGTATTGGCACGGCGACTGCCGCTGACGATAACAAAGACGTACTGTATTTCTATAACTGGACAGAATATGTTCCCCCTGGTTTATTAGAGCAATTTACCAAAGAAACGGGCATCAAGGTGATTTACTCCACTTATGAATCCAACGAAAGCATGTACACTAAATTGAAGACCTATAAAGATGGGGCTTATGATTTAGTTGTACCATCCACTTACTTTATTGCGAAAATGAGTAAAGAGGGGATGCTGCAAAAGATTGATCAAAGTAAATTAACCAACTTTAAAAACCTCGATCCAAATTTAATCCACAAAGAATTTGACCCAAATAATGACTATTCTGTGCCTTATATTTGGGGCGCAACAGGTATTGGCATTAATGGTGAAGCCGTTGACCCAAGCTCTGTCACATCATGGGCAGATTTTTGGAAGCCTGAATATAAAAATAGCCTATTGATGATGGATGATGCACGGGAAGTATTCCAAGTCGCATTAAACAAACTGGGTTATTCAGGCAATACCACTGACCCGAAAGAAATTGAAGAAGCCTATCAAGAGCTGCAAAAATTGCGCCCGAATATCTTAGCCTTTAACTCGGATAACCCTGCCACACCGTTTATTGAAGGGGAAGTAGATGTAGGGATGTTATGGAATGGTTCCGCATTTGTCGCAAGGCAAGCAGGCTTACCGATTGAGGTGGTGTGGCCAAAAGAAGGCGGTATCTTCTGGATGGATAGTTTAGCTATTCCTGCCAATGCGAAAAATGTTGAAGGGGCTCATAAACTGATTAACTTCTTATTACGCCCTGAAATTGCGGCACAAGTTGCTGAATCAATTGGCTATCCAACCCCTAATTTAGCCGCTAAAAAGATGTTACCTGCAGAAATTGCTAACGACCCATCTCTTTACCCAAGTGAAGAGGTATTGAAAAAAGGCGAGTGGCAAAGCGATGTTGGGAATACCAATATTCTGTACGAAGAGTATTTCCAAAAGCTAAAAGCTGGCCGTTAATGGTTTAATAAATAAAAGGCGCAATTTTATGCGCCTTTTTTGTTTCAATAAGTTGTGTACGCGATAACTTATTTACTCACAGCGTTATGGGCAACAAACTGAGCAAAGGTATCCGCCCACGGTTGTAAGAAATCTTTGCTTTTCGGTGAAATATTGCCTTGCTCATCCACCATACCGTCATACCATTTCAGGTAACATTCAGGTTGGTTCATGGTTGGCATATTCAAAAAGGCAAGGCTGTTGCGCAGGTGTTGTTGGGCAATTGCCGTGCTGATATTACCGATGGAAACACCTAAAACCCCCGCAGGAATTGCATTCCACGAGTTATCTCCCCAAGGGCGAGAGCCTTGGTCAATGGCATTTTTTAATACACCAGGAATAGAGCGGTTATATTCAGGGGTGGCAAAAATAATGCCGTCACAGGCTTTAATTTGAGATTTAAAATTGGCGACAACAGGAGGCACATTTTGGTCAGCATCTTGATTGTAGAGAGGAAGGTCGCCAATGTTGATAAATTTGAATGAGAAATTTGCAGGGAATAACTTAATGATGGCTTTAGCGACGGTTAAATTATAAGAATCCGCACGTAAGCTACCCACAATAACACCAATATTATATTGTTTTGACATGGTAAAACCTCTTCTATCGACGGTTAGTGACGAATGTGACAAATAATTTGTACTTTGTCAGAATTTTATTTTACATCCATTATTAAACATCATAACCCGAATTGGCGCAAAACTAAGTTAAATTTGAAACTAGCCAAAGCAGAGGTGCAAAATAATTTTAAATTATCAATTAATTACGGGGTTATAGCCTATCTAAAATGGATATTGTGAGTCCCATTCCACTATTTTGATTTAACCTTGAACAATACAGGGTTACTTGATTTGGGTCAAAATGAAACATACCGACTGGTCGGTATCATCCATTACATGAACAAAACAGCGCAGCACAGAAAAAAAGATCCCGTCAAACTTCAAGTGGAGTTATTAAAAGCGGCTCGCATAATTGCGGGTAGGGACGGCATTTCTGCATTATCCCTTAATGCGGTTGCACGGGAAGCGGGTGTCAGCAAAGGGGGGCTGATGCATCATTTCCCAAGTAAGCAAGATCTTATCCATGCGCTATTTTTGCAATTACTGAGCATTATGGATGAGCGTATTAGTTTCATTATGGAAAATGACATCAATACTTATGGGCGTTTTTCCCGTGCATATTTGCACTATATTGGCGAGCTTAAAGAATCAGATGAAAGTTTTCAGCTCGCGTTATTGTCGTTGGCCATGCCAAATGAGCCTGTATTGCGCAAATGTTGGCGTAATTGGGTGCTGGGTCATTTAGCAAAAGGTGACTCGTTCGATAACAGCTATTTAGGGGCGCTAGTGCGTTATGGCGCAGACGGCTTGTGGTTGTCATCATTAACAGAGGGTGAAACGTTATCAAAACAAGAGCGTGATGCCATTGTGAGTCGTTTAACGGCGATATCGTTTGAAAAGCTACCTTAATATGGATAAGTAAACACCGAAAATACCGTCATTAATATAATAAAAACATGGGGCGCCAATGAAATATAAAATCAATGCCTTCATTATATATGATGCAGTCGATGGCACTTTGTCTTTGAAAGAAGACGAGGTGGATACGCAATTGTCTATTACCGCCAATGCACTGCTTTATTATTTTATCCAAAATAGGGGTGTGGTATCCCGTGATGATGTATTAAAAGCAGTGTGGGATGATAATGGATTAGTTTCATCCAACAGTAATTTAAACCAATATTTGAGTTTATTAAGAAAAGCATTTCGCCAGTATGGTATTGAAAATATCATTATCACGGTGGCCAGAGGGAGATTGGAATTTAATTCAGAAGTGACGCTAGAACGTTTGAATGATGCTAAAATGCACCCTGCTGAATTTATTAAAAACTTGAGTGAGATAGATGCCGCTGAAGTTGTATTATCACCTATTATTGCCCCCTCTTTAATTGAACCAGAAACAATCTCAATATCCCCCGTTAAAAGCCCTGAGCCATTAACAAAGGCAAAAAAAGAAATGTGTTGGTATTTCGCCAGTGGTGCATTTTTGCTGTGCTCTATCTTGTTATTAATTATGGCTTATTTATCAAATCAACCATCTCAACCGATTAATATGACGGTGCTGGAGCATGCTAACTGCGATGTGCTTTCAAATGAAAAAATGATTAATGGCACCGTCGCACAAAATTATGTGCAAAATTTTGACAAGGTGAGAAATAACTTAAATCTTGCCTGTGTAGAAAAAGAGCGATTTGTTTTCTTTTATGGGGATAAATTACAAACTAATGGATTAGGCCGTGTGTTTTTAGCCCACTGTGCCGTAAATGAAGACAATCCTTTTAGCTATTGCGATAACTATTTCTATTATTCTTGGAAGCCATCATGAAAATATCTGGGAAAGTATTATGTTTACTGAGTGCTTTGCTGTTTATTATGGTGGTGATTTACACACAATCGGTTTTATTTTCCAATAAACAAGATGGATTAATGGTGTGTTCTACCAAAGGCATCATGCGCTTTGAAAATATGAAAGATGAAAACGTTAATGGCAATATTCATTTCAATTTTGGTGCGAATGGAAAAGGGTCTATTGTTGTTGAAGGCTATACAGACTCTAAAGCAGGGTGGCTGTATTTACAGCGCTATGTGAAATTTAATTATACGACCAAACGGGTTTCCCCAACGGAACGCCATTATAATATTAGCCAATGGGAATCGAGCGCCTCTTCCATTGATGAATCCCCCGATGTGATTTTTGACTACTTTATGCGAGAAATGTCAGATAGCCATGATGGCTTATTTCTTAATGCCCAAAAGTTGAATGATAAAGCGTTGTTATTAAGTTCAATTAACTCTCCTCTTTATATCTGCACATTAAAACCTGGCAGTAAATTTGACTAACAAAATACAGACCTAGGGCATTCAAGTTGGCCTATCATTTTGTGTGTTTTCCCGTTCTAACCGTCTTTAACTGTCTTTGAAATGGCTTACATCTTCAGTGTTATTCATAGGCTTCTTAGTGTGAACTGCTTGCCTCAAATAAGCACACTTTCCTGAGTACCTTAATATAAAAGAGCTTCTTTATTTGCGAGTAAAGCTTATAAGCCAGTGAGCCACCCCACAGTTATCATTGTGTAAATTACCCCTTGGTATCAGCTTAATAATATCCTGTTAACAATCCTACCTGATTAATCCGTAATCTATTTTTCGTGTTTTTTATTCACCAGACAGATGCGTGAATTTTTCGTTTTTTCAGCATTGATGTGTGAATCTAGGGGCTAATAAATCTAATTTTTAGTTAAATATTCTAAGTATCTTCATGTCGTGGATTTATATTTTGTTTTTATTTTTCACCTCTATAGTGAATTTGAAGCCAAAGGCTGCGTTCAATTAATCACCGCGCAGACACTGTTGGCGTAAATGATTACCTCGGTTCTTCAAGAAACATGTATTCGGACACATCAACTTAAAGAGCGCGGTAAAGAAAAATGAAGAAGGCTTCTCGGAGGAAACAACAATGGGTGATGCATTAGGTCTTATCGAAACTAAAGGTTTGGTGGCTTGCATCGAAGCGGCGGATGCAATGTGTAAAGCCGCAAACGTTGAGCTAATCGGTTATGAAAATGTGGGTTCAGGTCTCGTCACCGCAATGGTTAAAGGCGACGTTGGTGCAGTCAAGGCGGCGGTTGACTCAGGTGTTGAATCTGCTCAGCGTGTTGGTGAAGTCGTGACATCACTGGTCATTGCGCGTCCACATAACGATATCAACAAAATTGTGATTAAACATAAGGCATAACTTTTTCCGGAGGAAAAAACATGGGTGACGCATTAGGTCTTATCGAAACTCAAGGGTTAGTGGCATGTATTGAAGCGGCTGACTCGATGTGTAAAGCCGCAAATGTTGTGCTGATTGGTTATGAAAATGTTGGGTCAGGTTTAGTGACGGCAATGGTGAAGGGGGATGTCGGTGCGGTAAAAGCAGCGGTTGATTCAGGTGTTGAATCGGCTTCTCGCGTTGGCACTGTCGTGACATCTCTGGTTATTGCTCGTCCTCACAGCGATATTCAGAAAATCGTCGCCCAGTATAAAGTCTCGGAATAAAAAGGAAATTACTTATGAAAGAAGCACTTGGACTAATTGAAACTAAAGGTTTAGTGGCATGTATTGAAGCCGCTGATGCCATGTGTAAAGCAGCCAACGTCGAACTGATTGGTTATGAAAATGTCGGTTCAGGGTTAGTGACTGCCATGGTGAAAGGCGACGTCGGTGCAGTTAACGCAGCGGTGGAATCTGGTGTTGAAGCCGCAAAACGTGTTGGCACCGTAGTGACATCACGCGTTATCGCAAGACCACATAACGATATCGGCAAAATTGCGCAGCAACATAAAGCCTAAGCTGTTGGCTGATAAGTAAATAAAACAACAAGTTAATTAGTTAATTTTGGCTCCGATACGGGGGAAGACATGGTTGCATTAGATAAAGATCTGCAATCCAGACAACTGGCAAGAGAGCTAGTTAGAAACGCGAAACAAGCGCAGAAAGTATTCGCGACTTTTTCGCAGGAAAAAATCGACAGTATCGTTAAACACATCGCGATTGAATCAGCTCTTCACGCTGAAGAGCTGGCGAAAATGGCCAATGAAGAGACAGGTTTTGGTAAGTGGCAAGACAAAGTCTTGAAAAATACCTTTGCTTCAATGCGTGTCTATGAACACATTAAAGATCTCAAAACCGTTGGCATCATTAATGATGACAAAATCAACAAAGTCATGGATGTAGGCGTTCCGTTAGGGGTGATCACGGCATTGGTGCCATCGACAAACCCAACATCGACCATCATCTACAAAACGTTGATTGCCTTAAAAGCAGGTAACGCCATTGTCTTCTCCCCGCATCCTAATGCCAAAGCCTGTAGTTTCCGTACGTTAGACATTGTTAAAAAAGCGGCATTAGAGGCTGGCGCACCCGCAGGGATCGTTGATGGTGTCACAATGTTGACCCTTGAAGCGACCAAAGAGCTGATGCACAGCAAAGATGTTTCCTTAATTTTAGCGACTGGCGGGGAGGGCATGGTGCGTGCAGCGTATGCATCGGGTACGCCAACAATCAGTGGCGGTCCGGGTAATGGCCCTGCCTTTATTGAGCGCAGCGCCAATATCAAACAAGCCGTGAATGACATTATCACCAGTAAAACGTTTGATAACGGGGTGATTTGTGCGTCAGAGCAATCAATTATCGTCGAACGTTGTATTTATAACGAAGTGCACCGCGAGCTGTTAGCGCAAGGCGCTTACTTTATGAATGAAGACGAAGCGAAGCGTATGGCGTCAATGTTATTGCGGGCAAATGGCACCATCAACCCTGAAGTGGTTGGGAAAGATGCCATTACCTTGAGCCAGCGTGCAGGGTTTAGCGTACCTGCCAATACGCGTGTGCTTATTGCCTTACAAGACACCGTTTCACCGAAAAACCCCTATTCGCGTGAAAAACTTTGCCCAATCTTAGGGATGTATATCGAAGAAGATTGGCAATCTGCTTGCCATCGTGTGGTGGATTTGCTGACTAATGAAGGCTTAGGCCACACATTGGTGATCCACACCCAAAACGAAGATGTCATTCGTCAATTCTCCCTTGAGAAACCCGTTAACCGTATTTTGATTAATACACCTGCGGCACTAGGGGGCATTGGAGCAACAACCAATATTACGCCAGCATTAACCTTAGGTTGCGGTGCAATCGGTGGCGGTTCGAGCTCAGATAACGTCGGGCCAATGAACTTACTGAACATTCGTAAAGTGGGTTATGGCGTGCGTTCTATTGATGATTTAAGGCAGCCAGCACAGCCGTGCCCAGTTGCTCAGCCTGCGGCTTCAACCACAGTGAATCAATCGCAAATCAGTATTTTAGATGATGACCGTTTTCGTCAGCCAGTGACGGCTTCTGCACCTGTTTCTCATGTAGCAGACAACCGTTTTAGCACGGCGGAAATTACGCAAGCTGTTGTTTCACAAGGTGATATCACCGAAGAAAATGTTGAGCAAATCATTAAGGCCGTTCTCGGTCGCCTAAATAAGTAATTCATTGAAATAAGGCGGTATAAACCATGATTTTGGCAAAAGTAATCGGACATGTTGTCGCAACGCAGAAATGCCAAGAACTTAGCGGAAGCAACTTATTGATGGTCGCTGCGCTGGGGGATGATCTTGAACCGTTGAAAGACCGAACGTATGTGGCGGTAGACAGCGTCGGTGCAGGTATCAATGACATTGTGTTAGCTGAAGAGTACTTCGCGTTGAACAAAGACAAATACAAAGCCATGTCAGTGGTTGCCATTGTTGAAAAGGTTTATACCAAGGAGTAAACAACAGCATGAACCAGTTTCTCATTAAACCGCGAGTTCAATTTGGTGCTAATGCACTGGATTTTATCTCACAAATGCAAGCTCAGCAGGCTTTTATCGTGACCGATAAAGCCATGGTGAAATTTGGCTTAGCAGAGGAAGTCACTCGTCGGTTAACACACTCAGGCATTGCGTTTTCAATGTATGACGATGTCCTGCCAGACCCTGATATTTCAGCCATCGTAAAAGGCATGAAAGTCATGGACGTGCAATATCCCGATGTGGTGATTGCACTGGGTGGCGGCTCAGTGATTGATGCGGCGAAAGCGATTATTTACTCCTTATGGCACACGAAAAGCGACGCCAATCGGGCAAAACCGCAGTTTATTGCAATCCCAACAACCAGCGGCACAGGCTCTGAAGTTACCTCATTTTCAGTGATTAAGTCCCACTCTGAAAAACTGGTGCTAGTGGATGAGTTTATGTTGCCCGATGTGGCGATCCTCGACCCTGTTCTCGTGAAATCCGTGCCTGCGTCGATTACCGCAGATACAGGGATGGATGTGCTTTGCCATGCATTAGAAGCGTATGTTTCCCGCACTGCATCTGATTTTTCTGATGCGCTAGCGGAAAAAGCGGTGCAGCTGGTTTTCGGTCACTTAATTGACTGCTACCGCGAAGGTGGCAATTTGCTTGCTCGCGAAAAAATGCATAACGCCTCTTGCATCGCAGGAATGGCATTTACCAATGCTTCCCTTGGGATCACGCACAGTTTAGCCCACGCATTAGGCGGTGTATTCCACATTCCACACGGCCGAGCCAATGCGCTATTGATGGCACATGTGGTGGCATTTAATGCCGAGTTAGAAGGGCGTTGTGATAGCGAAGCCGCAAAACGTTACGCTCATCTCGCGAAAAACTTGAATTTACCCTCTTCAACAATACGTGAAGGCGTTGAAAGCTTAATTATGGCAATCAACGTATTGAAAGATGAAATGAATATGCCAAAAGGCATTCAAGCCACAGGCATTAATGAAACCGATTTTAACGCCCGTTTAGGGGAAATGGTGGGGCAAGCACTGCGTGATAGTTGCACTCCGACCAATCCACGGGATGTGAACCAAGTGCAACTTGAAACGCTATATCGGCAATCTTTTTAACAGCCGCAAGCTGTTAGGTGATGAACAACAAACTAGAACGAACATCAGGATAGGCTAACATGACTAAATATGCTCTGACCCCACGCGTAAAAATGCTGGCTGAACGCTTAAGTGCCCGCAATAGCTCAATTATTACTGAACGTGCCAACATTTTAGAAGCACTGGAAAACCAACTTTCGGGTGCACCGCAGGCAATAAAACCTGCTCAACGTTTTTATGAATTTATCCGTCATTTCCCTGCGTTTATTGCGCAAGATGAATTGATTATTGGTAGTCAATCGTCCACACCGCGTGGCGCGATTTTCTTCACTGAAAACGAAATTCACAGCAACAGTATTTACACCTTCTTAGCAGGGGACAGCACCGTTGATGCCCCTGACTATTTAGCGGTACTGAACATCGGTTTTTTAGAAATTAAATCCCAATTGGAAAACCGAGTCAGAAACATCGGTAGTGCAGTCAGTCGTAATAGTATTGATGAGGCAAATAATTGCCGCGCTGCAATTTATGCATGTGATGCAGCAATTCATTTTGCACAATCCCTCGCGTCAAAAGCGGAAAGCATGGCAGCGGTGGAATCAAACCAATATCGCCGTTTAGAACTGCAAGAAAGCGCGGCGATTTTACGTAATGTTCCTGCCAAACCTGCACAAACCTTTAAAGAAGCTTGCCAAGCATTCTATTTATTGCAGCTTATTTTACATCTGGAAAATGGCAGTTACGCGGTTAACCCAATGGGCTTCGACAAAGCGGTTTATCCGTTCTACCAACGGGACATCGAGCAAGGCCGTTTAACACCAGCCCAAGCGTATGAAGTGGTTGAAAGTTTATGGCTGAAATTGGCTGAGCTTTCTGAAGTGCGTTCGACAAAAGTGGTGGATGGCTACCCAATGTTTGATGCATTAAAAGGTGGCGTATATTTAACCGATCCTCACGTATGCATTAATGAATTATCCGCCATGATGTTATCGGCTCATGAAAATATCATGGCCGTCAATAATGGGTTAAAAGTCCGCTTATATTGCGGCCAAGCAAGCACGCAACCGCAATATTCTGCGCCGAATGCCAGCTATGTTGCACCGTCTGCACAAGCTGAGACAGAATTTAAAGTAATGGAAGGGCTGACCCCGCGTTTACAACGCCTGCGTAACCGCTATTTAGAAGCGCGCCCAAGTGTTTCTATCTACCGTGCTTTAGCCTTTACTGACGTTGTCAAAAATAACCCAGGTTTACCGCCGATTTTACTGCGTGCAAAAGCATTCCGTCGCGCATGTGAAACCGCACCAATCTTAATCCAACCAGAAGAATTAATTGTTGGGCATCCGTGTGGTAAGCCACGTGCTGGTGCATTCTCCCCAGATATCGCATGGCGCTGGGTGGTTGAAGAGCTCGACACCATGAGCACACGCCCACAAGACCCATTTGTTATCTCTGAAGAAGACAAAAAAGTCATTCGTGAAGACATTGCACCGTTCTGGGAAGGCCGCTCATTAGATGAAATCTGTGAAGCACAATACCGTGAAGCGGGTGTGTGGGAGTTTAGTGGTGAAACGTTTGTCAGTGATTTGTCTTACCACCAAATCAACGGTGGGGGTGATACATGCCCAGGCTACGATGTCTTGTTATTCACCAAAGGCATGAATGGGATCAAAGCGGATGCACAGGCGAAACTGGCTGAGCTTAGCATGGAAAACCCAGAGGATATCGACCGTATCTATTTCTACAAAGCCTCTATTGAAACTTGTGAAGGTGTTGTGTCTTACGCGCACCGTATTGCAGAACATGCTCGTGAGTTAGCCGCAAAAGAAACAGACTCAAAACGCCGTGAAGAGTTATTGACTATCGCACAAGTAAATGAAAACGTGCCAGCAAATCCGCCTGTGACCTTGCAAGAAGCCCTACAAAGCATTTGGACAGTAGAATCCCTGTTTGAAATCGAAGAAAACCAAACGGGTTTGTCTTTAGGGCGCCTCGATCAATATTGCCTGCCAATGTATGAAAACGACATCAAAACAGGCCGTTTAACACAAGACCAAGCGCTGGAAATGATGCAGGCGTTTATCATCAAATGTGCTGAATTAATGTGGATGTCCAGTGAGTTAGGCGCGAAATATTTTGCGGGTTACCAGCCGTTTATCAACTTAACAGTAGGCGGGCAAAAACGCTCGGGGGGCGATGCGTGTAATGACCTAACTTATTTAATTATGGATGCGGTGCGTTTCGTTAAGGTGTACCAGCCATCACTGGCTTGCCGTATCCATAACCAATCACCACAAAAGTACATGGAAAAAATTGTCGATGTCGTTAAAGCTGGTATGGGCTTCCCTGCCTGCCACTTCGATGACTCCCACATCAAAATGATGTTACGTAAAGGTTTTGACTTTGAAGATGCGCGTGATTATTGCTTGATGGGTTGCGTTGAACCTCAAAAATCAGGCCGAATTTATCAATGGACCTCAACAGGTTACACCCAATGGCCAATCGCGATTGAGTTTGTCTTAAATCGTGGGCGCATGGTGCTGTTTGATAGTTACCAAGGCTTAGATACAGGTGAACTGCGTGACTTGAGAACTTTTGAAGATTTTGACCGCGCAGTGAAACAACAAATCGCTCATATCGTCCGATTATCCGCGGTCGGTACGGTGATCAGCCAACGAGTACACCGTGATGTTGCACCAAAACCATTAATGTCTTTGCTGGTGGAAGGCTGTATGGAAAAAGGGAAAGACGTTGCCGCAGGTGGTGCGATGATTAACCACGGTCCAGGTTTGATTTTCTCTGGTCTTGCAACCTACGTCGATTCAATGGCAGCCATTCGTAAGCTGGTTTATGAAGACAAACGTTATACCCTTGAACAAGTACGTGATGGCCTATTAGCTAACTTTGAAGGCTATGACGAACTGCGCCGCGACTGCTTGAACGCGCCAAAATTTGGTAACGATGACAACTATGTTGACCAGTATGCGCTGGATATTACGGAGTGGACAGAGCGCGAGTGCCGCAAATACGACATGTTGTATTCCACACTTAGCCACGGAACCTTATCGATTTCGAATAATACTCCAATCGGGGAATTAACCGCAGCGAGTGCGAATGGACGTTTAGCTTGGATGCCATTATCAGATGGTATCAGTCCAACGCAAGGTGCGGATAAACAAGGCCCAACCGCCATCATTAAATCCATCAGCAAGATGAATGTGGAAACAATGAACATTGGCATGGTGCATAACTTTAAGTTCTTAAAAGGCTTGTTGGATACGCCTGAAGGCCGCCACGGCTTAATTACCTTGCTAAGAACGGCTTCTATTTTAGGAAATGGCCAAATGCAATTTAGTTATGTCGATAATGAAATGCTGAAAAAAGCACAGCAAGAACCTGAAAAATATCGTGATTTAATCGTTAGGGTCGCAGGTTACAGTGCTTACTTCGTCGAACTCTGCAAAGAAGTTCAAGATGAAATTATTAGCCGTACTGTGATTGAGAAGTTCTAAATCGATATCGGCAGGTATGGCAACATACCTGCCACTTCATAATAAAAACGATAAATTTTTCAATATGTTGAGGTGTGATGATGAGCGCGGCAGATATTAAAGGTCGGATATTTAATATCCAAAAATATTCCATTTATGACGGTGATGGTATACGCACGCTGATCTTTCTTAAAGGGTGCAATATTCGTTGTCCCTGGTGTGCTAACCCTGAGGGATTAAGCAGCCAGTTTCAAGTGATGTTTTCCCATGATAAATGCGTCAATTGCGGTAAGTGTGTCGATGTTTGCCCAACAGGTATTCATTACAAAACAACCAATGAGCAAGGTGAACAAATTCACCGTGTTAATCGCAGCATTGATTGTATTGGTTGTCGTAAGTGTGAAGAGGTGTGCATTGGCGGTGCACTGGACATTATGGGCAAAGATGTCACGGTTGCCGAAATGATGGAAATCATCATGCAAGACTATGATTTTTATATTTCTTCTGGTGGTGGTGTCACGATCGGTGGTGGGGAAATGAGTCTACAAACCGATTTCGCCGTTGAACTGCTGCGTGAATGCAAAAAAATGATGATCAATACCGCGGTAGAGACCCAAGGGACAACATCATTAGCTAACTATGAAAAGCTCGCTCAAGTCGTCGATTTATTTTTGTATGACATCAAACACATCGATAGCGCACAGCATAAAAGTATCTTTGGTATTGGTAACGAAAATGTACGCCAAAACCTTGAAAGACTTATTGAATTAGGTGCAAACGTGGTGGTGCGGATGCCGTTGGTGCGTGGGTATAACGATTCGTATGACGCAATCACGGGGGCCATTGAATACGCGATGGCGCTATCCAAACGCGGCAATGTAAAACGTATCGATATTCTACCTTACCACCAGTTGGGACGCGGTAAATACGACAAACTGGACATGATTTACCCAGTAAAACAAGACCCAACCTATAGCGCAGAAGAACTCGATCAATTGGAAGCATTCTTTAAACAGTTTGATTTTGATATTCGACTGGTTCGTCACTAAGTAGGAGAGACAGATGAAAAGTTTAGGTGTTATTGAAACGCGGGGACTGACATCCGCGATACAGGCAGCTGATGCGGCGTGTAAGGCCGCCAGTGTAGAAATTGTCGGCTATCGTAAAATTGACTCTGGCTTAGTATCCGTTTGTTTTCAGGGGGAAATCAGCGCAGTGCGCACCGCCGTTGATCACGGTATTGAGGTGATCAGCGATAATCAATTATGCGTAGGCTCACTCGTGATTGCACGCCCTGAAGAAAGTGTAATTACAAAATTATTAACAGTAAAAAGTAAAAAGGGCGAGTTAGAAAAAAGTGTCGAACAAGCTGAAAAGCCGCAAGAAAAGCTTGTGGTTGAGGAAAAATCCGCACCAGAGGTGACGGAAAATAGTATTAAAGAGCCTAAAAATGACCTGCGCAAAGGTAAAAAATCATGATGAATGAGCAATTGATGGGCAAAATTTTGTCTCGTCTTTCAGCATACACCCCAGCGAATGGAATGCAATCTGCTATAGCAATCCCAGTGGGGGTATCTAATCGCCATGTACACCTTTCGCAGCAGGATGTCGAAGCCTTATTTGGTCAAGGTTATCAACTCACGCCGTTTAAAGATCTCAAGCAGCCAGGGCAATTTGCGGCGAAGGAATGTGTAATGGTTGTTGGGCCAAAAGGCTCAATCAGCAAAGTCAGAGTGTTAGGCCCTGTGCGCCCAAAAAGCCAGTTAGAGGTTTCGAAGGCCGATTGTTTTGCTTTAGGGATTAAAGCCCCCGTGAGGGAATCAGGGGATTTAGCCGATTCAGGTAGTGCATTGTTAATCGGCCCAGCTGGTTATGCAAACCTTGAATCTCAAGTGATTTGTGCACAACGACATATTCATATGAATACGATAGATGCCAGAGCATTAAACGTGGTGAATGGACAAAAGGTCAATATTCGTACGGAAGGTGAGCGTCGTTTAGTATTTGATGAAGTTGTTGTGCGTGTAGATGAGCGCTTTTCTCTTGAGTTTCATATTGATACTGACGAAGCCAATGCAGCGGGTCTGCGCAATAATGACAGCGTATTTATTGTTGGTTAAGGGACGGTGGCAAGGTGAATGAAAAACAGATTGAACGGATAGTTGAACAGGTATTAAGGCAACTAAACCCGCATGTTCTTGTGGTGTTATCCCCTGTAGAAGGCTACCAAAAGGCGATTTACCAACGGTTAACGCAATTTTTATCGGTTTCTTTTTCGCTCTATGCCACCCAATTAATGCCTGCAACACCTTATTTTGCACAGTGGGCAACATTGGGAACAATATTAGATAAAAATACGTTGCATCTAAATGCATTAGGAAACTACCACTGTGTATTTTTACCTTTTATTGATGCCAAGGTGGTTGGTGAAGTCGCAAACGGCTTATTTACCAGCGAAGAAAGCCAACTGATTTTGCATGCACTTGCACAAAATATTCCTGTGCTGGCATTAAAACATCATTGCTGCCCAGAGAGTGAACTCAACCAAATTTTAGGTTTAGATAAAAATAAAAAATACAATAATATTATTAAAGAAAATATGTCGAAACTTATTTCATTAGGTGTGGAGTTTAATACACTAAATGAAATTGAAGGTAAATTATTGATAAATGATTTTAACCAAGAGTTGAAACCTAAAAATAACTATCAAAAAAATCGCTATATTACTTTAAAGGAAGTAATGAAAGACCCTGGAGGGTATGTTGCGAGTAATAATAAATTAACTGATTCAGCCGTCGATTATTTAAAGTCTTTAAAGTCTTTAAAGAAATAAAACATCAAAATTAATTAAATCTAATTTTTCTATTTATTGTAGGAGTATTATCTATGTCCCCTAAAGCAAAATCATGGCTTTGGATGCTGGCGGTTATTATTTCAGAAACCTCAGCAACCTCTACATTGAAAATGTTTGATAATAGCGAAGGGACTACGAAGTCCTTATTATTAGCACTGATTGTTATATTGTATGTTGTTTGTTATTACTCACTTTCTCGAGCTGTTAAATATATCCCTGTAGGTTTAGCGTATGCAACATGGTCAGGCACTGGGATTCTTATGGTATCTACACTTGGCATGCTGTTCTATGGGCAACATCCTGATACTGCAGCAATGATCGGTATGGCGGTGATTGCAAGTGGAATTGTGATCATGAATCTGTTCTCCAAAATGGGAGCAGATGAAGAAGACACAGAAGAGCCAAATAAAGAAACGAAAGAGTCATTATTATCCACCAATAATAAAGCCGTTCATTAATTAAAATTTAAGGGGAAAATTATGTTTACTGGATTTTTATGGCTAGCACTTTCGATTGGTTCTGAAATAACTGGAACCTCAATGATTAAAAAAACCAATAGTTTTAGCAAATTAGGGCCTTCTATTTTAGTGATCATTGCCTATTGTTTATGTTATTTCGCACTGACTCGTGCAATGGGGTATATCCCTGTAGGTGTAGCTTATTCATTATGGTGTGGATTTGGTATTGTTGGTGTGACATTAGTTTCTATGATTTTATATAAACAAAAACCAGACTTTCCTGCGGTATTTGCCATGGGGTTAATTATCTCTGGTGGGATAATTATGAATACATTCTCAACAATGTAAGTCTTATTTTATTTTTGCTCTTTATCTCGTTCATTGTTTGCCCTCAATTGTTTTGTGTTGAGGGTTATTTTTTTGCAAATCACCTGAGGTCACTGATTTTTTCTCAATATAAAATGATTGTTTGACGATAATGCCTTTGGCTTGTCCTATGCTAATTTAGTGACCAACAGTGATTTAGTTTAGGAATGGAAGTATGCAAATTATTGAGTGGGATGATTTTACCCGTGTTGAAATGCGTGTTGGCACCATTATTAGTGCAGAGCTAAATAGTAAAGCAAAGAAACCCGCATACGTGATGGAAGTTGATCTTGGTGAGCTGGGTATCAAACGCTCTAGCGCACAAATTACCGTGAATTACACCCCTGAAAGCCTAATCGGCAAGCGCATTCTCTGCGTCTGTAACTTTGAAGTAAAACGTATAGCAGGGGTTAAATCTGAAGTGTTAATAACAGGGGCTCCTGATGAAAAGGGCGCTATTGTGTTAGCCGAGTTTAATTTACCACTTCCAAACGGCGCTTTACTCGCTTAATGCTCAATGCTCGTCATACTTCGTTTTATCGCGTTGTTGGCTTCACTCACTCGCCCTAGTCACATACTTTTGTATGCTCCTAGGATCTTTTGCTTGCTGCCTAGTGATAAAACGAATTATATAGAGCATTCAATTTGATATAACTTTTCGTTATATTTATTTGAATTCTCAAGTGATGACATATTGGCATCACTGCCATTTATAGGTAAAAAGGTTATACTGCTATTATCTGTATCAGTAGGAGTGTTTCCTTTGCGATTACCTGAACTGCATTTTCGACAATATTCTGACGAGGTCATTTCTCATCAACACGATGGGCAGTGGCAAGTCGTATTGTCGTTGTCAGGGCAAATGGAAATCAATATGCATCGGCAGCATTTTCAATTAGATGCAGGGAAGGGTATCGTGATCCCGCCAAGTGTGAGCCATGCGTTTAGCGGTCAAGAAGGTAATAAAAACTATGTTTTGGAAATGCCTGCAACGGCGCAGTGGGCATTGGACGAGAAAATGACCCAATTTGCTCTGACACCTTCAGCAATTGGTTTGCTTCATTGGTTACAAAGCTTTCCCCAAGCACCTGAAAATAATTTTGCGGTGGCACGTTTACTGTTGGCGCAATTAAAACCCGAAAGTCAGTGGATTGATACCGTTTCTCAGTGGATTGAGACTCGGCTACATTTGCCCATTAGTTGTGAAGATATGGCATTCGCTTTTTGTATGTCAGTCAGTACGTTACAAAGAAAAGTAAAAGCGGAAACACACTTAACGGTGATGCAATTTATTCAACAAAAGCGGATGGAAGCTGCGGGGAGTTTATTGCTCACAAATAGCAGTATAGAAACCATAGGCCTTTGTGTGGGTTATGATTCACACTCTGCATTTAGCCATGCGTTTAAGAAATACTATGGCAAAACCCCTCTTGAATATCGAACTCAAGCGATAATACCCCGTTAGAGCTACCTCTCAGTTTTTGCCAATATGTGTTGAAATTGACTGTGAATATTCACCCTGTAAAAAATCAGTATTGACCCCCGCTTGCCTTAATTTTAATTCAAGCAGCGCGAGTTGTTTGCTCACATTGACATAATTAGGGTCATCAACCGACAGTCCTTGAAGTAGATGGCTCAGTGTTAGCGCGTCTTTTCTTTGCTGTAATTCAGCAGGTAAATATCCCGAATTCTTTAATAAGCGATATCCAGCCCTGAGCTCAGGCGGAACCAGGCTGTCATCTTCAAGCTGCAAAGCTTTACCTTCCCCAGCTAAATTTGAAAGTTCACCTCTACTTAGCGCTTCTTGAATATGGCGTTCAGCCCAAAGGTCGATAACTGACATGATAGAGGCTCCATGAGTTGTTTTTTACTATTATAACCTTCTATATCAATATAAATAAATTGGCAGATTATTCTTTATTAGGTTTGTTATTCCGAATTATAGGCAAGGTTTTATCGAGTGTTTATAAATAAGGGTTTTACGATTTATATAAAATAAAACTGCTAAAAAATGATATTTAATTAGTGATAAATGACGAAAAAAAGCCATAGATAATATGAAAATTGTTATGTTGACCACACTTATCGAAATTAATTTACCAAAATTATTTTGGTTGTAATTATCTTCTTTGGCTAAATTAATAATATTAATAGCTAATAAAAATGAGTTAGTCCTAATCATGTTGAATTTTATGTCTGATTTGTATGAATTTTGTTGATTTAGAATTATCTATTTGTAAATAGCAAAAAGCAAAAACATTGTGTAATGTCCGTTTTTCTTGTTTATAAGGAGAAAATATGGAACAAAAAAAGCAAGAGGGAAGCCGTTTTTTACGAACGGTTGAGTGGCTAGGCAATGCTCTACCACATCCTGTTATTTTATTTATTATTTTAATTGCGATTTTATTAGTTTCCTCAGCAATTGGTCAGTACTTCGGTGTAAGTGTGCCAGACCCTCGTCCAGAAGGTGCAAAAGGGCGCGCAGAAGATGGTATTATTCATATTGTGAGTTTATTGGATGCCGAAGGGATCCGAAAAATTATTGCGAATGTCGTCACCAATTTTACAGGCTTTGCACCGTTAGGAACGGTACTAGTCGCATTATTAGGGGTAGGGATTGCTGAACGAGCAGGTTTACTTTCCGCTGCCATGCGTTTGGTTGTCACCAAAGCCCCACGAAAATTAACCACAATGGCGATCGTGTTTGCTGGGATCATGTCAAATACCGCGGCAGAGTTAGGTTATGTGGTACTTATTCCGCTCGCAGCTATCATTTTTCATTCATTAGGTCGCCACCCTTTAGCAGGCCTTGCGGCCGCATTTGCTGGGGTTTCCGGTGGTTATTCAGCAAACTTATTATTAGGTACGGTTGACCCATTATTGTCGGGTATCACTCAACAAGCAGCACAAATCATTGACCCAACTTATATCGTGGGTGCAGAAGCAAACTGGTACTTTATGTTTGCGAGTACGTTTTTAATTACTATTTTAGGTTATTTAATTACTGAAAAAATTGTTGAGCCACAATTAGGCCCATACACGGGTGGTGCTGTTGATGAGGATGAAAATAGCCTCTATGCCTCGGCAAATGTTACTCCGTTAGAGAAAAAAGCCTTATTTTGGGCATCGGTGACATTCTGGGGGCTCGCTGCAATTTTAGCGTTAATGGTAGTACCAGAAAATGGAATATTACGTAACCAAGATACTGGCTTAGTCAGTAACTCACCGTTCTTAAAAGGTATTGTGGTCTTTATTTTTGTTTTCTTTGCTGTTCCCGGTATTGTGTATGGCTATATAGCAAAAACTATGCGTTCGGATAAAGATATTGTTGATGCAATGGCGGGCGCGATGAGTACGCTAGGTTTATACCTCGTCATTATTTTCTTTGCCGCACAATTTGTTGCCTTCTTTGGCTGGACCAATATTGGGCAAGTTATCGCAGTTAAAGGTGCCAATTTCTTAAATAGTATTGACCTTCATGGTGGTGTACTGTTTATTGGCTTTATTCTTATCTGTGCATTTATTAATTTAATGATCGGCTCAGCATCAGCTCAATGGGCAGTAACCGCACCAATTTTTGTTCCTATGCTAATGTTAGCGGGTTATGCACCGGAAACTATTCAAGCTGCATATCGTATTGGGGATTCTGTCACCAATATTATTACGCCGATGATGAGCTACTTTGGTCTGATTATGGCGATTGTGGTGAAATATAAGAAAGATGCGGGGATTGGTACATTGGTTTCAATGATGTTGCCATATTCGATTATCTTCCTGATAGGCTGGTCATTGTTCTTTATTGTCTGGGTATTTGTATTAGGTATCCCAGTCGGACCTGGTTCACCAATTTATTTTACCCCAGGAAGTTAATGACTATTTAACTTTTATGGCATAAAAAGACCCCCAATATTTGGTTGTCCAACTATTGGGGGCACTTTTATAACCACTTTTTTATTCGATAAATTATCAGGTAATATTTTACCTATACCATGCGGATCCCTTCGAACGGATTCCACCCATCAAGTCCCTTGGTTTCTTTTATATAATAAGCATAATTAGCAATCATCGCCCAGAGAGCTGAAATCCCGACGGAAAGGCCGGTATAAGCTCCATTAGGAATCGTACCACCAATCATAAAATCAATGACATTGAGCACCAGACCTAAACCAATAGAAATCCCCAGTAGGACTAAACCTTTTTTCCATAATCCTAAAATCAAAAAATAAATAATACCGAAGAAAAAGGCGAAGAAATTCATGCTAATGAGCAGGCGTCCACCGAAAGACTCCGCTTTCAATGCGGTTTTAAACTCTGGCGTATCGGGTGCTCCATGAGTGTCAAAAAAGTTAAAGCGCTTCTGCCATTTCTCAGAATATTGTTTTTGCTCCATTTTATCCCTCTGTGATTAACTAATAAAAATTATGTAAATGATAACGAAATATATAGAGTATGGAGGTATGAATAATCTGAATAATCACAATAGTTAAGATGTTTAGTTCAGAGCCCAATAAAACCTTAAGAAAGTTTATAGTCTTAAGGTATCTTATTTTATAAGCATAGGTTTCACCAAAACTTGGCGATATAAAATTTCATTAAAACGTAAATGTTAACATTTAGTTAATAAACAAAATTTAGCATTGATGATTTATCAGATAAAAAAACTGTATTTTTAGGATATGTGAGATAAGTAACCATATTTGATGATGGCGTTTACCCGAAAAATGACGAGTTCGCTAGATAATGTTTCATAAACCTTACTTATATTAAGTGTGGATCATATATTAATAGTCAAAAATCAGAGATTTTAATAAATAAAATTAATGTTTAGTTTTATTTATTACTCGTATGTGAGTTTGTTATTTTTATTTTATTTAATTAGTATTGCTCGCAGTTAGTTATTCTTATGTTATTCAGTATCTACTTTGTATTTTTCAGAAAGGAAATAAAAATGGCAGCTAGATATCCTATTGCCAAAATAGTAGGGAGCAGAATAAAGAAGCTTAGAAGGGAGTATGGACTAACGGGAACTGAAGTGGCAATGGCTTTGAATGTTAGTCAACAACAGTTTTCTCGTTATGAACGAGGTATTAACAGAATAGATATCGATTCATTAGTTATGATTGCAGACTTCCTTAAAGTCAGTGTTCATTATTTCCTTGAAGATATAGATTTAGAACAATCAAAAAATTGGACCTCTGAATATAATTCATTATTAAGTCATAGTTTTTATTCAAAAAATAAAAAAAATGAAGATTAGTATTTGTTTTAAGGATCTCCTTATATTTACGGTTCATGTTAGTGGTTATATTACTTCACATGTTATCGGACATCTCAAGTCATTAAAATAATGATACGAATAAAGTTAACTGAATTCTAGTTATATCAATAATACTATTGGTATGGCTGTGTACCAACTAAGGTATTACCTTAGTATATATTAATAATATCATGAAATAAGGGTTTAAAATGAAAAAGACGCTATTAGCATCTTCAATTATCGCATTAACATTCACTGCTGCATCAACTTCATTCGCTGCGGATGTAGGAAGTGGTACTATTGAATTTAATGGTACAGTGAATACGGGTGCTTGTACTATTGCTCCTTCTTCTGTTAATAAAGAAGTTCAATTAGGTTCTGTTCCAGCGGCATCATTACAAACAGCTGGTTCACAAGGTCCAAATGTTGATTTTACATTAGAATTAACGGATTGTATTTTGGACCCTACTGCAAGTGGTACTGATTATTCTAAAGTAACAGTTAAATTCACGGGCCAAATGGATGCAGCAGGCACCTTATGGGCAAGTACTGGTACTGCTACCAATGTTGGTGTGTTATTCCAAAATGCAAGTGGAACAAATTTAAAAACAAATGATACTGTTGAGCAAAGCTTAAATGCAGGGACAAATGTTATTAATTTATCTGCTCGTATGCAGGCATTAGGTGCAGCTACAGCCGGTTCTGTTAAATCTACAGTCGCTTACGTTTTAGATTACCAATAAGTATTAATATAAAAATATTAAAAAAATAATAAATCTTATATTTGCTGATTATGCTGTGTATAGCAATTGCTTCACAGCATTTTCAGTTATATGAGTTCATTCAATAAATCCATTATAGAATATTGCGGCTAATGAAAAAGAACAATTTTAATAAAAACATAGTGACTAGTTTAGTATCTAGTTTATTGTTTTACACTTACTATGTTAATGCGGATTCTGTTCAATTTAATGAAGACGCATTATCTATTTTGGGTAATACTAATATCGATTTAAGTGCATTTGAGAAAAATAAAATTAGTGAAGGTTCTTATTTTTCTAATGTATCGGTAAATGGTCGAAGAATTAATTATTTTGATCAAATAAATTTTTTAAGAAAAGATGAAAATATACAACCTTGTATTTCTAGAAGCTTAGTAGAAGTTATTGGGTTAAAAGAAGATTTTATTAAAGAAGTGCCTACATGGGAAAATGGTCAGTGTTATGACCTTGCATCACAGGATAAAAACATTCAGGCTAGATTCGATGATGAAAAGCAAGAGCTAATGCTTTCAATACCTCAAGCTTACTTTCAGTATTCTGATGACAATTGGGTTCCGCCTATGCAGCGGGAAGTTGGGGTTAATGCGCTCGTCTTGGATTACAACCTTGTTGAAAACTATATTAAATATAAGAATACTCGAGACATTAATAATTTTAGCTCATTCGGTTCTGTTGGTGCGAATGTAGGGCGTTGGCGTGTCCGCAGTAATTATCAATACCAAAAAGATTTTAATGATAACAAAAATGATAATTTTAAATGGGTACAAACTTATTTATTTACAGATTTACCTAGTTTATCTGCAAAATTTTTTGCGGGTAAATATTATACAGTAAGTAATGTATTTGATTCTGTACGTTTTAACGGTGTTAGTGTCTTTACTGATGAGAACATGTTACCAGCTTCTCTAAGAGGCTATGCACCGAGTGTTACTGGAACCGCGACAAGTAATGCGACGGTTACTATCTCGCAAAATGGACGTATTTTGAATCAAATGAAAGTGGCACCAGGGCCTTTTTCAATTGATAATTTAAGTTCCTCTTTATCGGGGGCTCTTGATGTTAAAATTACAGAGGAAGACGGCTCTATACGTGAGTACCAAGTATCCTCGACTAATATTCCATTTTTAACACGCCCAGGCATGGTGCAATATAAATTAAATGCAGGTCGGTTAGACCCAATGGGATATAAAAACATTCATGATGATTTTATATCAAGTGAAGCTTCTTGGGGGATCCTCAACAATTTGTCTATTTTTGGTGGTGTTTTCGCAACCTCTAATGATGAATACCATGCCTATAATGCGGGTGTTGGGGTAAATATGGAACGCTTTGGTGCAATATCTTTTGATATTACACAGTCGAGAAACCAACTACAGGATGTCGCTTTACATACTGGTGAAAGTTACCGTATTAATTATGCAAAACGTTTTTCAAATTCGAGTCGACTGGATTTAACAGGGTACCAGTTTTCTAACGAAGGCTTTATGTCAGTGAATGACTATATTAGCTTAAAAGAAACTCCGTTAACGCCACATTATCGGCAGAAAAATGTATTTACGACTTCTTTTACACAACAACTCCCTGATTTACAGGCTGATATAAGTTTAAGTTACTCACGGGAAAGTTATTGGAAAGAATCAAAAAATAACAATACTCTTAATTTATCGTTTAATAAAACAATAAACACAAGTTTTATAAATAATGCGATTTTATCATTATCAATTGGTGAAAGTAGCTACGTAAAAGGCAAACGCTCTAAGCAAGCATACCTTTCGTTAAGCGTCCCATTTGGTGGTGAAAGAAATTCACGGATTCAATACTTTAGTTCTTATAATGATATTGATAAGAAATATAATAGTAATATTAATTACAACTCTAAAATTAATGATAATAACGTTAGTTTAGGTTTATCAAGTAAAGACTTTTTTGAAAATGCGGCAATGAATGCATCCGTTTATCGTGACACGCAATATGGTACTGCACAACTAACGGGTTCGTATGGCGAAGACTACCATACATTAAGTGGTTCTCTAGACGGCTCTTTGACCATTACCAGCCAAGGCCCAGTCTTACACCGACGAGTTTATGATAACCAAGCTCGTATGGTAATTGATACAGATAAAGCGAAAGGGGTATCAATTAATAAAAATGAATCAGTCACGAATGGGTTTGGTTTAGCCGCAATTAGTAATGTTCCAACCTATTATAGGTCGACCCAGTATGTTGATCTTAATAATGTACCAGACAATGTCAGCATTGATGACAGTGTGATTGAATCAAATTTAACTGATGGTGCGGTTGGTTATTCAAAACTCAATACATTAGTGGGTGAAAAAGCGTTAGTCACAATTAAATTCCCTGACGGCAATACGCCTCCATTTGGTGCTTTAGTTTATGGCTCTGATAATAAAAATGTATTGGGAATGATTGCAGAGGAAGGGCAAGTTTATTTAACAGGCTTCCAGCCAGACCAACAATTAATAGTTAAATGGAGTGGTGACCAGTCATGTCGAATTATGCTAGGTAAACAAACTCATTTAACCAGTAAGAACATAACCTGTAATAAAGAATAGAAAATTATGAAAAAACTTAAATTAATAATGAGTGCTTTAATTTTAATTAGCACATACACACATGCCTCAATTTCTGTTGACCGTACTCGCGTTATTTATGATGAAGCAAGTAAAGGTGTTAGCGTTGTGATTGAAAATATTGATAAAAAAGATCCTTATTTAGTCCAATCATGGATCGAAAATGAAAATGGCGAAAAAATTTCAGAACCACTGATTGCTTTGCCTTTATTACAACGTGTTGAAGCAAATCAAAAGAAGCAGGTTAGAATTAGTTTATCAAAAAATGATGTGAAAATACCGAGCAACCAAGAGTCATTATTTTACTTTAATGTCTTGGGTATTCCGCCGAAAACTAAGTTAGAAAATGCAGTTGAAATTGTTATTCAATCACGTTTTAAATTATTTTATCGTCCGAGTGAATTGAAAAAATACCCTAATAATGATTGGCAAAAAGAGTTGAAAGTGGAGAAAGTGGGAAAATCATTAAAATTAACTAACCCGACTCCCTATCACATTGTTGTGATTAATGTTAATGATAATGAATCTAAAGTTCCTGATTTTAAAGAAATTGTCGTGAAGCCAAATAGCAATGCAACATATTTACTATCAGATAAACAGGTGAAATCATCAAAAATGATTGTGACTTATATTGATGATTATGGGACACCAAACTTATTGAAATATACATGTAATACAACTTGTTCCTTGTCAAATGAAAAGGATAAGAGGTAAGTTATGTTAATTTTGAAAAAAATAAATGCATTCGCTATATTATTTTTATTTTTCCTAAGTTTTCAATCAGTAGCTGCAGTTAATAATTGTGTACCGAGCTCAGGAGCTACATCTATAGAACAAGAATTAACCTTTGATATTACAAATAGTAGTACTTCAATTGCAAATGGTACCTTATTGACATCAGCAATGAGCTCATATGTATCAGTGAGATGTGAGTTTACTGGTTCATCAAGCACAGCTAATGCAGTTTACTTTAAGAATACAATGCCAAGTGCAATTAAAACATTGTTGATTAATAGTGGTGTCAGTGTGACACAACAAAATGCAATTTCATCTCCTAATCCAGTAACGATAACCAACCCAACTGTTCCGAATATTTATTTAGGGTATTGGAGTCAACCAGAGACAGGAATTACACGTAATATTGCTTTCATGTATAACTTCTATGTTTACAAGGGGGCTAATGCTCTTAAACCTTTTGATACTGGGTTATTTTTATTAGGAACTCATGTGGATTATTTAGGTAAGGATTTAGGCGGACCAACTTATGTGCGAATTAAAGGTAACTTAACCTTACTCTGCCCTGCGCCCGCGGTGAACATCACAGCTTCTAATGGGGGGAGTGTAAACTTTGACACGATTTCACCTAAACAAATGAATGCGGGAGATGTGGTTAGCCGAACGTTTAATTTAGGTATGTCAGTGCCACAGGACTGCGAAACAGGGCTGAATATATCAGTTCGTTTTGAACCCAATAATAATACGGTGCTAGGCGGAAAGTATCTTGATATGGGTAATGGATTACAAACACTATTAACCCGTAATTCAACTGATATTAACTATAATGAAAGTTACAGTATTGGCGAAATCATGCCACAATCACCGATTAGTGTCCCTTTTACTGCGACATTAAGCAAGATTGCAGGCAGCACCATCGCTTCAGGCCCGTTTTCTAAAACAGTTCGAGTTGTTGTTTCATATTAAGAGTGTTAATTGACATTTTTCTATGGTGTTATATTGAATATACATATTCTGATGCTGAGTATTATTAAATGAAAAAACTCAAATTAGTATTAGTTGATGATCATCCCATTGTGCTTTCAGGTTTGAAAGATACACTTTCTCAATCAATGAATTTAGAAATTTTAGGTGCCTACACTCAGGATGCTGAACTATTTTCTTTTTTGAAAAAAAATGAGGTTGATGTGATCGTAACTGATTATATGATGCCTAATAATACCCAATCTAGCGATGGCCAGAATTATATTCAATTTTTACGTCGTCAATACCCAAATATTGCCGTGATTGTATTAACGATGGCTTCTAACCCAATGATTATACAAATGTTATATGATTCAGGGGTGAGCGCGGTGGTGTCAAAAGAGGCACCATTAAGCGACCTGATGAAGGCTATCACATTAGCGGGGCAAGGCCGCCAATATCGTGTTCCTGTTGCAGATATGACAACGACATTAAAAAGCCGTAATGCGGTAACATTAAATGATAGGGTAAAGACATTATCACCTCGTGAACTTGAGGTATTGCGCCTTTTTGTTCAAGGAAAGCCTATTGTTGATATTGCAAAGCAATTAAACCGCAGTGATAAAACTATCAGCTTACAGAAAAATGCCGCAATGCGTAAATTGGGTGTTGATAATAATCAAGCGTTAATCAGTTATTGCCTTACACATCATTTATTTGACTGATTTTTTTTATCCAATTAGCTAATTGATTGCAGATATTCTGGTTAACCTGAATATCAATGTGTGTTGATGCCTGTGAGTCTAATGTTGCCTCAAACTCACGAAGCTCATTAGCTAATTCACGTTGTTCCACACTAATTAATGCGCCACGGATACGATGGGATAACTGTTTTATTTCATCAATATTGTTATCTTCAACAGCTTGGCAAAATTGAGTAATATCGGTAATAAAATGATGAATAATTTTTTCTCTATCTTCTCCATTTAGCGGGTTAATCATTTCTAGGGGAGCCATTTCTAAAGTTGATGAGGAGTAAATCGGGAATAAACGGTTGAATAATTGAATTAAGGTTTCTAGCTCTATAGGTTTTACAAGCCATGAATCCATTCCAGATTCTAGGCATCGCTCTTCTTCTTCTTTTAATCCGTTTGCAGTAACACCAATAATCGGACATGTTTCGCCTTCACTGCGCAGCTGCTGTGCAAGTTCATAACCATTACGATAAGGCATATTAACGTCTGTAAGGATGATATCGACAATTTCGTTATCCCAAATCACCAACGCTTCTTCACCATCATTGGCAATAAATACCTTACAACCGAGTAATTCAAGCTGCTCTTGTAGAACAACTTGGTTAATGGGGTTATCTTCAGCAATTAAAACGCGAAGCGGGTATTTATGCATGTGAGTTTGTATACGAGATGTTGGACAAATAAGGGATATCTGTTCTTTATTATTTTGTAGTAAGAATAGCTGCTGATTTAATTCAGATAGTCGGAAATTCATCTCAGGGCTTACCCATTGTTGTCCATCCCAATGAGTCGGTAGAGGAAACGATGGAATTAAGATGCCGACAGCAATAACGGATGAGGTATCTATGGGGAGGCTATTTTCTGTGAAATAAACATTAGCCCCCCAACGTTTTAGCCATTGCGTTATATTTTCAGTCAATAATGGGTTTGGGGTTTGTAACCAAATATTGGTATTTTTTAGTGGTAGCCAATGTGGTTGCTGTATATCGAGTGCTAAAGGTAGTGTCACGAGAAACGAGCTACCAACCCCAACTTCACTCTGTAGGCTTATCTGCCCATCCATCAATTTAATGAGCTCAGAGCAAATAAATAGGCCTAAACCAGTACCGCCATAGGCATGAATTTCTGAATGAGCTTGATAAAATGGCTCAAATAATTTTATTTGTTGTTCAGGGCTAATTCCAACACCGGTATCACTGACACGTATTAATATATTATTATTACTTCTTTTGAGTTCAATAGTAACCGTGCCCCTGTGGGTAAATTTAATTGCATTACTGAGTAAATTACCTAAAATTTGTTGCAGTCGAGCAGAGTCACCAATTCTATTTGCTTGTACGCTTGGGTCAATAACAGCAAATAGGAGTAACCCTTTTTGCTGAGCAATACCTTGATATAGTTGAACGGTTTGTTGTACTAATTCTAATAAATCAAATGGATGATTATGGATTTGAATTTGGTTAGCTTCTATTTTGCTAATATCTAAAATATCGCCAATTAATTGCATAAGTAGCTGGGACGTTGTTGATATTCTCTCAATAAAATGAGCTTGTTGAGGTGAAAGAGAGGTGTTTGCGAGTAATTCTAACGTACCGATTAGGCCATAAAGTGGAGTTCTTATTTCATGGCTCATTGTTGCTAAAAATGTCGATTTAGCTCGGTTGGCTTCTTCTGCAAGCCGCTTCGCATCATCAAGTTGTTTTTCAGTTTCTGCTTGGATGGTGATATCAGTAAATGCGCATAAAATAACAGGGCGCTGTTGGTAATAAGTTGCTGTACTCACAACATAGAGGACATGCTCCCCTGATTTTAAAGTCGTTTTAACGTGTTCTGTGTCAGAAAGAACCTTGACGAGTAATTCATTATATTCATTTGAGTCGTGGGGAGTAGATATATTGGTTATTTTTAGCCAGTAACGAGCTAACTCATTCGCGAAGCGTAACTGCTGGGTTTCTTTATCTATTACACATAGGCCGATAGGGGTTGTTGCGATAAGCGTTTGGTTGAATGCTTCATTTTCTAAGATGGCTTGCTGGGAGTCTATTGCGGGTTGTAATATTTTTCGCTGGTACCAGCGGTGATATCCCCATCCACAAAATAAACTAAAGAAAAGAGCGATAACTAAACTGATAGGAAACCACAGGTTGTCTTCAAAAAAAGCAGCATAACTAATTCTATAATATCCAGTCCATTCATCAGTTTTAGATGAAAGCTTAAGAACCAGGCCATCTTTGGTATAAAAAATACCTTCTAATGCTTCTTCCTCAGGCGCTTGGGTTGTTCCAAGTAACTGGCCATATTTCGTATGAATTAGCCAAAATTGATGTGTGAGTGTGGGGTTTAACATTCGTTCCAGCACACTTAACCTAGCTTGGCTTAACATACTGACCGCATAAATATTTTTAGGGGAAATGTGAGCATTCTGCCATAAATGCTCATCAAAACCTGCGGGAATAATCCCGATAAGAATATTATCAAAAGGCACTGGACGTAACCAAATAATTTGTTTTAAATCAGTCTGTTGTGATTCTGAAAACTGAGCGTGGATAGTAGGTAAATTTTTCCTGACGTTATCAATAACGGAATAATATAAGTTTGGAGATATCGATTCATTTCCTAATACAGTGCCAACAGAAGGCACACTGATACTAATTTGGTCGTGCTCATTGACAAAAAATACAGCGGCGGCAGGGAAATAGGACCCACCCCAAAACGTGGAATAATAATCAGCTAAGTAAGCGCCTAAAGAAAATAATATACTAGGTACTCGGGAACATTCTAAACTTTTATCACAAGCCAGCGTGAATGGCATTGCGACTAAAGATTCTTTACCCTCAAGTAAATGTAATGGTAGCTTGATTGGTAGTGATTGCTCTTGTATTGCATAGGTTCGACTTTCAACTAGCTCTGATAGATCTTGGTTTTGCTTATTTAACGATCTTAAAAATTTCTCTTGCTCATTGATATAGCCTATTAGTGACCTAAAATCGACTTCTAACCGCCTAGTTTCTTGTTGGACAATTCGTTCTGCGCTCCAAAATAATGTTGCTATTAGAATAAACAACAAAGGGAAAGCGACAGTGAGTATGCTGTTTGTGCGTCCTGATGTGCGAGTTATCCTTGAAAATGCAGTCGGAGAAGGGGTAGGCATAGTGCTGCTCTCATCGATTATAGGCAAACTCCATAATTTTCATAATAATATAAAATAAACAAATTAAACAATATTTCTTTATGCCAAAGGTTAGACAATTGCTGAATTGTAATAGTCTTTCAAATCATCTAATTCCCAACCAAAACCATTTAAATTAGTGATATGGTGTGAAAGTTTAGGATGATGGCTAACGATATAGAATAGCCTATGGTAAAAATCTGGAAAGTTAATACCGAGTATAAGAATAAATTTAAATAATACATCTACGGTTAATGCATTCTCACCTCGTTCATAACGGGATAATTGCTGTTGGCTAATACCTAGCTCTTTCGCAATGCTCTCACCGCTAATTCCTAACTCTTGTCGGTATTCTTGTAAGCATTTACCAACTAGCTGGCTGATATAATAAGTTGTATCTTTTTTCTTTTTCATGTGGAAACTTGACCCTAGTATCATTGATTCATAAAACTATTTTTATCTTGAAGAGTAAATTATGACAAAAATAAGATTTTAGAATATAAGGTATTCCTTAATTAAAAATAATGTTAAGTCATTTATTTCAGGTTCATATGTAGAGACTTATTTTAAGCATTATATTTATTTTCTTTTTATTTTAGAGAACTATTTTTGTTACTCAACAGTATGTTAAGTATTGATTGTGAATTGCTCGGTAAGGTTTAGTTGACTTTATTGCATTAAGGCTTGGCTACATTCTCATTACAAATTATTATTATTTATTGTTTAATATTGTATTTGATTATTTTTTTAGCTCAATAGATGGGAATAAAAAATGATATTATGGTTTTTTAGTGGTTTATTTGAATAACTATTAATATAAAAACTTATTTTTAGGTTTTTAAATGAGACAACAAGCCAGTAAATACACGCAATAAGAGTGAGTGAGCGCCATTTAATGGATGAAATGAGAAAAGGGTGAGAATAATAATCTAGTTATAAACCTTAGCGTTTGGCTTTTTCTAGTTTCCCCCTAATTATTTGGCATAAGTTAAGCCAATTGACTTTGGTTTATGGTTATTTTTATATCTATATTCTGTATATAGGATTATTACTCATAGCTTGCAAACAGAGAGTATAGAGAAATAGGTGTTTAGATGAGGGTAAAGGCCATTCCGTGTCTTTAGCCTAGTTAGCTAAGTATGAGTGTTTGAAAATACAAAAGCAAAAACCCGCCTTTTGGGCGGGTTCTTTAAATAGTGGTGCCCGGACTCGGAATCGAACCAAGGACACGGGGATTTTCAATCCCCTGCTCTACCGACTGAGCTATCCGGGCAACGGGGCGCATTAAACCGTATTCAGCTGTTTGCGTCAATGAGTTTTTAATAAAAAAACGTTTTTTTTTACTGAGTGTTTTCTTTTTCAGCAAAAGGTGATTGTTTAACGTGCTAATGTGGCTTTTTTAGCTTAGCGCCCCTTTTTTACGGCATAATGCGATCGTCAAAATATCTTCAGAAAGGTGCTGCGCTGTTTCAACATCTTGAATGTCACGTTGGACTAATAAACGGTTTAAGCACCCTTCGAGAACCAGTTCCATTTGGTTTGCAACAAGCTCAGAGTCTTCGATATCAAGTTCATCCAATAAATTTTTGGTAAAATTAAAGGAATTGTCTTTTTGTAGGCGACTGAGCTGGTGAATCGGGTGCTCTGAATCGGGGTAATAATTACAAGCAGAGATAAATAAACAGCCTGGAAAACGCCCCTCACTCACTTTCTCGGACAATTGTTGGTAACGGGCCATTAATTTCTGCTGTGGGCTTAGCGTTTCCTCTAGGAGCGTTTGGCGCTGCCATACTTCAATTTGTTGTCCATGAAAGCGCAAGCAATCATAAATAAGGGCTTCATCATCAGGCCAAAATTGGCGAATAGTCGAAAAATCAGATTCAATTTCACTGAGTAAATTTTCTGTTGATGCGGATAACCCCTGAATTTCTAACTGGTTTAATGCATGGCTTAAAATTGTTTCGCGCTGGATAGGCATTATGAACTCCATCGGCATCGTGTCTGTTTTTTTCATCATAGCAATGATCAATATTGAATTATAGCGCTTTGCTCAATAGCAATGGAGCTGGCGGAGCTACATAAATGAATAAACGGGGCATTTTTTGTGGAAAGGCGGGAGGAACAGGAGGGGGAAATATCCCCCCTGAATCTAAATTGACAGTGAATATCAAATTTAGACTGGAACGTTAATTAATCAAATTCGCCGCTAGCGCAACATCGATATAATAAAACTGAAAAATTTTCTTCATAAAATCATCGACATCATGCTTTCTTAACTCAAGGGCTTGTAAGATATCTAACAGACCTTGTATGGTGATGGCATTTTTACCCCTTTCGTAACGAGAAATTTGTTGCTGGCTAATGCTTAATCGTGATGCTAATTGCGCACCTGTTAAACCAACCGCTTTTCTTCGGTGTTTTAGATAGGTTCCAATATAAATGGAAATATCGGTATTATCATTTCGTTGAGTACTTAACATTCCTCCTCCAAATAAATTAATGCTGATGAGATAAATTATTTAAAGTAATGGACTTATTCTATAATTTAGCGCTCGTTTAACGGGTTTAAAAGAGAACCTGAATGGTTTTCTAATACCTATTAGACAAGGATGAGTTTAGCATTACCAATATTTATGGCGGATGGATTTTTGGGTATTAATAGATAGCGCCTATTTATAATACACAATAAAAGAGTATGTGTTGTTGATTTTAAAGGATTATATATAAGTTTTATCACGTTACTATCTGTTTTTTTTGAAATTATACATTTAAAAATATCGTTATTTTAGCTATATTGTTTTTGTTGTTTTCTGACGAACTTAGCGGAATTACACTGAGATTTAATCAATATATTCATTGCTTGTTACACTTATATTGAGGTTATTAATATAAATGTTTCATTGGAAAAATTTGGTTTATTTTATTCGATTTTTATATCTTATTTTGTTGTATTGAATATATATAAGATAGCTATGGTTTATATATTTACCTCTTTTATTGAATTTATAATATGAGACAGAAAATAATGTTGATGAATGATCTTTACAGATTTTATATTTATCATTACCACTTTAGTGACAATGATAAATATATTTTCGAACAGAAAAAACCCGTGAATGATGTCACGGGTTTTTTAGGCTGTTCAATTGATGAATAGGGCTAGAGCATCATTCCACCGAACAGGAAGCCGAAAGTGACGGCTAATGCGACAGCAATGGTACCAGGGATAAAGAATGGGTGGTTGAAGACAAAGCGACCAATACGCGTTGTCCCTGTATCATCCATTTGTACCGCAGCAACCAGTGTCGGGTAAGTCGGCAGAATAAACAGACCAGAAACCGCAGAGAATGACGCAATTGCAGTCAGTGGACTAACACCTAAAGCCAGTGCCATTGGCATCAATGCTTTTGCTGTTGCTGCTTGTGAATACAGAAGCGCAGAACAGAAGAAGAAGATAACCGCTAGCATCCAAGAATGTTCGTGGATTAAGTCACCCGCAGTTGCTTTGATCCACTCAAGGTTGTGTTGTACGAAAGTATCACCTAACCAAGCCACACCTAAGATACAGATACATGCACTCATACCCGCTTTAAAGGTACTGGAGTTCAAGATAGCATCGGTATTTACGCGACAAAGGATAGTAATCAACGTTGCTACAGTCAGCATGATGATCAAAATCGCATTGGTGGTGTTCATCAATGGTGTTTCGACAATCCCTAAGCTTGGGCTATTGATGATGGCATAACAGACAACACCGATAACACCTAATAAGAACAGCATAACGGAAGATTTAGCACCAGGTTTGATTTCTTTGACTTGGCTACCACGCAGTTCAATTAAGCCTTCTGCTAAACGTTTTTGATAGATTGGGTCATCAGAAAGTTTAGAGTTAAACGTCCAAGAGATAATAAATGACATCAACATAATCGCGAGGAAGGTTGATGGCAGTAAAATTCCCAGCAGGGTGATGTAGCTGACTGTATTACCAGCACCCATCATCGCAGGGTTTTCCATGACCGATGCCATATAGACAACCGCAGCAGAAATTGGTGATGCAGTAATACCAATCTGAGCAGCAACGACCGCTGTTGATAATGGACGGCAAGGTTTAACGCCTTGTTCTTTTGCGACTTCTGCAATTACAGGTAGTGTGGCTAAAGAGATATTACCTGTACCTGCAAAGAGCGTCAGAAAGTAAGTGACAACTGGGGCAAGAATAGTGATGTATTTAGGATTGCGGCGCAGTAATTTTTCTGTTTGAGCAACTAAATAATCTAAACCGCCTGCAATTTGCATCGCAGAGATAGCGGCGATAACAGCCATGATGATGGAGATAACGTCAAATGGAATGGTACCTGGTTTCACGCCAATTGCAGCGAGTACCAGTACACCAAGGCCACCGGCAAAGCCGATACCTATCCCACCAAGACGGGCCCCCAAAAAAATGGCCAGCAGAACAATGACAAATTCTACGGCTAACATAGTGTTTACTCCTCGACAAAATGAAAATTAAAATTATGAAACTGTTATGTTAATTTTTTGTGTGTGCATGAATCAAAAAAGGCACGCTTTCCGATGAGAGGCGTGCCTTTATTTTTTTAAGTATTATTTATGATAAACATAAACTTTTAGTCATCAAAACGTTTTGCTTTGTAAGCTGGGTGTTTTAAGTTCTCAACAGAGAAAATATCATCCAGCTCTGCTTCAGTTAGTAAACCGCGTTCCAGCACAACTTCACGGACGCTCTTACCTGTTTCTGCACAGATTTTACCTACGATATCACCGTTATGGTGGCCAATGAATGGGTTCAAGTAGGTCACGATACCGATTGACTTAAAGACAAACGCTTCGCAGATTTCTTTGTTCACAGTAATACCGCTAATGCATTTCTCTTGCAGATTGCGACATGCATTGCTCATCAGAGAAATAGACTCGAACATTGCTTGACCGATAGCTGGTTCCATTACGTTTAACTGTAATTGGCCTGCTTCAGCTGCCATTGTTACGCAGATATCGTTACCAATAACTTTGAAACACGCTTGGTTAACCACTTCTGGAATCACTGGGTTAACTTTTGCTGGCATGATAGAAGAACCTGCTTGTAACTCAGGTAAGTTGATTTCTTTAAGACCTGCACGAGGGCCGGAAGATAGCAGGCGTAAGTCGTTACAGATTTTAGACAGTTTCATTGCCAGACGTTTTAAGCCTGCGTGAACAGTGATGTAAGCACCACAGTCAGAAGTTGCTTCGATTAAGTCTTCTGCAGGAACGCATGGTAAACCAGTCACTTCAGCTAATTTTTTCACTGCCAGTTCTGAATAACCAGGTGCGGTATTCAGGCCTGTACCGATAGCCGTTGCACCTAAGTTAACTTCGAGCAGTAATTCGATGCTACGTTTCAGATTTTTCTCTTCTTCTTTCAGAAGGGTAGCGAAAGCATGGAATTCTTGGCCGACGGTCATTGGAACGGCATCCTGTAACTGGGTACGACCCATTTTCAGAATGTCTTTGTATTCTTCAGCTTTAGCTTCAAAGCCTTTTTTCAGGTATTCAACAGATTCAATTAACTTCAGTACAGAGTTATACACTGCGATACGGAACCCAGTAGGGTAAGCATCGTTAGTGGATTGGCTTTTGTTCAGGTGGTCATTAGGGTTTAGGAATTCATATTCCCCTTTTTTATGCCCCATCAGTTCAAGACCGATATTTGCAAGAACCTCGTTGGTATTCATATTCAGTGATGTGCCCGCACCACCTTGGAATACGTCAACAGGGAACTGGTCCATGCATTTGCCTTCATTTAAAACAACATCACATGCTTTGATGATGGTTTCCGCGATATTACGTGGAATTGTGTGTTGTTCTTTGTTGGCTAAAGCCGCCGCTTTTTTAACCATAACCATGCCGCGAATAAATTCTGGGACATCGTTAATAGTGCGGTCGCTGATATAAAAGTTTTCAATCGCACGCAGAGTATGAACACCATAATAGGCATCGGCTGGAACTTCTTTTTTACCTAACAGGTCTTCTTCGATACGAGTATTGTTTGACATGAGAACCTTCTTAATTAGATTACAGTTACTGTCCGTTTATGCGCTTTTTAAAAATCCATATATCGTAAAAACAAAACTTAACAGGTGATTAATATCGCAAAATAAAACTTTACAAGCGATTAACACCTTCTACTACGTTATCAGCATTATGATCTACTGATTTATGGGTAGATAATATGCCTTTAATGAAACAATGCCTTGAACCTAGATCACTATATAGTTTGATTTATGCAACAGATTTTACGTTGTGTGATATTCATCACAGATAAGTCTGGTTAATCAAAAAACTCTATGAGTTGAAAAACGTTATCTTTGCCCCAATTATTATGGCTATACTAAAGAAAAAAGCGAACATTGATAGTTGTCTCTTAGATGCAGTTCACAAAGGTTTTCCGAGGGGCGTAAAATAGTTGATAGCTTATTGAAATAAAGGAGAACTTGTGCGCTGGTTACCACTAATTCTGATATGTATTCTCATTTACATTGAATCGGTTATTTTCGTGAGAGTCGCTTCCGAAGTGGGAGTTCTAATGACACTAATTTTAGTGGTCTTAACTTCCTGTTTGGGGGTCTCCTTGGTGAAAAACCAAGGCATGAAAAATGTCCTGCAAATCCAACAAAAATTAGCGTCTGGTGAAAGCCCAGCGGCAGAGATGATTAAAAGCGTTGCGCTCGTTTTAGCGGGCTTTTTACTCATCGTGCCAGGGTTTTTCACTGACTTTATTGGTTTATTGTTATTACTTCCACCAGTACAAAAACTTATCGTAATGCGATTAATCCCGCATATTCGTTTCTATCAACCTGGCGCGGGTTTTAATCAGTCAAGAAATGGCGGATATCAAAACGGTAATACGTTTGATGGCGAATTCCAACGTAAACAAGACGACCCGTCTTTTACCATTGATAACACTGATAAATCAGACTCATCAGATAAAGACGACCGTCCGAAACCGTAAATCCTTCGTATTTGTGGGGAGATAAAAATGAAAAATTTTTTATCTCCCCCCTTGAAGTCCCTCTGTCTAGCCCCAATCTGCTCAAACATGGTACTAGTTTATTTAAGACATGCTGGTATCGTCCTTTTACCTAGTGTGGACTTTATTTATAGGAGAACTATTAATGAAAATTCGTCCATTGCATGACCGTGTTATCGTTAAACGTAAAGAAGTAGAATCTAAATCTGCGGGTGGCATTGTTCTGACCGGTACTGCGGCAGGCAAATCAACGCGTGGTGAAGTTCTGGCAGTAGGCCAAGGCCGCATCCTCGAAAATGGCGAAATTAAAGCGCTGGATGTGAAAGTTGGCGATATCGTTATTTTTAACGACGGTTATGGCGTGAAAGCTGAAAAAATCGACAATGAAGAAGTCCTGATCATGTCTGAAAGTGACATCCTGGCAATTGTTGAAGCGTAATTTTCACTTAAAACTTCTCAACGAACGAAAAGAATTTGAAGGAAAGAGATAATGGCAGCTAAAGACGTTAAATTTGGTAGTGATGCACGTACGAAAATGCTTCGTGGTGTGAATGTTCTGGCAGACGCAGTTAAAGTAACCTTAGGTCCTAAAGGCCGTAATGTTGTTTTAGACAAATCATTTGGCTCACCTGTTATCACTAAAGACGGTGTTTCTGTTGCACGTGAAATCGAATTAGAAGATAGATTCGAAAACATGGGTGCTCAGATGGTCAAAGAAGTTGCCTCTAAAGCAAATGATGCTGCGGGTGACGGTACAACAACAGCAACAGTGTTAGCACAAGCTATCATCACTGAAGGTTTAAAAGCGGTTGCTGCGGGTATGAACCCAATGGACCTGAAACGTGGTATTGATAAAGCAGTTGTTGCTGCGGTTGAAGAGCTGAAAGCACTGTCTGTTCCATGTTCAGATACCAAAGCGATTGCACAGGTGGGTACTATTTCTGCAAACTCTGACGAAACCGTTGGTCGTTTAATCGCAGAAGCAATGGATAAAGTCGGCAAAGAAGGCGTTATCACCGTTGAAGAAGGTACAGGTCTGGAAGATGAGCTGGATGTGGTTGAAGGTATGCAGTTTGACCGCGGTTACCTGTCTCCTTACTTCATCAACAAACCAGAAACTGGTGCAGTTGAGTTAGAAAACCCATTCATCCTGTTAGTTGACAAAAAAGTCTCTAACATCCGTGAATTACTGCCAGTATTAGAAGGCGTTGCGAAAGCAAGCAAGCCACTGCTGATCATCGCTGAAGATGTTGAAGGTGAAGCGCTGGCTACCTTAGTGGTTAACACCATGCGTGGTATCGTTAAAGTGGCAGCGGTTAAAGCTCCAGGCTTCGGCGACCGTCGTAAAGCAATGCTGCAAGATATCGCAACTCTGACTAACGGTACTGTTATCTCTGAAGAGATCGGTATGGAGTTAGAAAAAGCAACATTAGAAGACTTAGGTCAAGCCAAACGTATCGTGATCAACAAAGACACCACCACTATCATTGATGGTATCGGTGAAGAAGACGCGATCGCAGGCCGTGTTGCTCAAATCCGTCAACAAATTGAAGAATCTTCTTCAGATTACGACCGTGAAAAACTGCAAGAGCGCGTTGCTAAATTAGCTGGCGGTGTTGCGGTAATTAAAGTTGGTGCAGCAACTGAAGTTGAAATGAAAGAAAAACGTGCTCGCGTTGATGATGCTCTGCATGCAACTCGTGCTGCTGTTGAAGAAGGCGTTGTTGCTGGTGGTGGTACTGCACTAGTTCGCGTTGCAGCTAAACTTGATGCACTGAGAGGCGACAACGAAGAACAAAACGTTGGTATTCGTGTTGCTCTGCGTGCGATGGAAGCGCCAATGCGTCAAATCGTCACCAACGCAGGTGAAGAAGCGTCTGTGGTTGTTAACAACGTGAAAGCAGCGAAAGGTAACGAGGGTTACAACGCAGCAACTGACACTTATGGCGATATGATCGACATGGGTATCTTGGATCCAACTAAAGTCACGCGTTCTGCTCTGCAATTTGCAGCCTCTATCGCTGGCCTGATGATCACCACTGAAGCGATGATCACTGACCTGCCAAAATCAGATGCACCTGACTTAGGTGGCGCTGGTATGGGCGGCATGGGTGGAATGGGCGGCATGATGTAAGCCATTTGGCGACATCAAGCCCAAATCACGGCTATGCGTGATTTAGCCTGAATAAGACCGGCACTGTGAGTTTATCTCGTAGTGCCGGTTTTTTATTGGGGCTAATTAATATCTAGAATGAATAGACAATTGATGCGAAACACGATTTATTTTTGCGTCGACATTGCTTAGCGGGTTATATTTAACGTAAGGTAAGTGGTTTGAATTAGCAAAGAATAGGGCAGTTTCTTGATTAATTTGTGGTAGACTCTATTCGGCTGGTGATGTGTGGCAATTGTGACGCAGTATGCGGAGCACTTCCTAGCGATTTATGATATACCGTATTAGGGCTAATAATTTTTCAAACCAGCTGCAAAAACACAATGAAAAATGAGGGAAAACATGCGAATTAAAGTCTTGCTTGGTGCTGCTGCATTACTGCTATTAGCGGGTTGTTCAACGTCAACTAACTTGACTGCGGCAGGCTCACAAGTTCGTTTTGTTGAGAATCAACCTGGAAGTGATTGCCAACTTCTCGGTCAGGTTGCAGGGACACAAAGCAACTGGTTGAGTGGTGTAAATAATGAATCCAGCTCAATGCGTAGCGCAGCGAATGATTTGCGCAATAAAGCGGCTGAAATGGGCGGAAATGTGATCTTTGGTGCAACTAGCCCAAGTGAAACTGTGTTATCTAGCTTTATCCCACTAGATAGCAAAATGGTTGGCCAAGTGTACAAGTGCCCCTAAATTGAATTAGCGACGCCCAAATACCGATTATTTGGGCGTTTTGCTGATTAGCTCTGCCTTAAATTGAGATCGAGCAGTGTTTTGCTTGGTTCTCCTCCAATTTCCCGTGCAAGTTTAGGCACGAGATACCCAGATACTTTGCTCAATAATTGTTGTATCAATTGCCGAGCTTCAATATCGCTGACGAGAAAGTGGGCCGCACCTTGCACTTTATCCAATACGTGTAGGTAGTAAGGTAAGATCCCAACATCAAATAAGGCATTACTCAAATTCATCAGTGCCGTTACGTTATCATTGACTTGTCGCAGTAAAACACTTTGATTTAATAATGTTACACCTGCTTTTTTGAGCTTTTGCATTGAGTTCGCGAATGCTTTGTCTATCTCATTAGCGTGGTTGATATGTGTCACCATAACCACTTGTAAGCGCGAGCGTGCTAGTCTTTCGCACAAGGTATCTGTGATACGCTCAGGGATCACAACAGGCAAACGTGTATGAATTCTCAAACGGGTGATATGGGGAATTTCCTCCAATTGGCTTATCAACCAATCGAGTTCATGGTCTTTTGCCATTAATGGATCACCACCAGAGAAGATGATTTCATTGAGTTCGGTGTGGTTTTTTATATAATCCACAGCCATCAACCAGTTATTTTTATTTCCTTTGTTATCTTCATAAGGAAAATGCCGGCGAAAACAGTAGCGACAGTTCACTGCACAGCCACCTTTAACGAGCAGTAATGCGCGGTTGTGGTATTTATGCAGTAAACTTGGGATCTCATTATCCTGCTCTTCCAGCGGGTCGGTAGAAAAACCAGGATGGACATCAAACTCGGCTTTTGCGGTTAATACCTGCAATAACAGCGGGTCTAGTGGATCGCCTTTTTTCATTCGTGAGATAAATGGCATTGGGACACGCAACGGAAATAATTGACGTGCCTCACGGCCTTCTTGCGAAGCAAGATGATTTTCCAAGTTCAGTATTTGCAGCAATTCATCAGGATTAGTGATTGCTTCAGCAAGTTGTTGTATCCAGACTTCTCTGGATGAGGTATTTTGAGTTACAATATCGACCATTTTTTGGCTATGCCATTTTTAGTTTATAAATTAGAGGATCACCATGGCTACTTATAGTACCAATGAATTCCGCTCAGGTCTTAAAATCATGTTAGATGGCGAGCCTTGTGTCGTTTTAGAAAGCGAATTCGTAAAACCAGGTAAAGGTCAAGCGTTCGCACGTGTGCGTATCCGTAAACTGATTTCTAACAAACTGTTGGAAAAAACCTTTAAATCTACTGATTCTGTTGAAGGTGCAGATGTCATGGATATGAACTTAACTTACCTGTACAACGACGGTGAGTTCTGGCATTTCATGAACAACGAAACTTTCGAGCAGTTAGCCGCGGATGAAAAAACCGTTGGCGACAACGCAAAATGGTTAGTTGACCAAGCAGAATGTATTTTAACACTGTGGGACGGTCGTCCTATCGCGGTAACGCCACCTAACTTTGTTGAGTTAGAAATTACCGATACTGACCCAGGCCTGAAAGGTGATACCGCAGGTACAGGTGGAAAACCTGCAACACTGAGCACTGGCGCAGTTGTTAAGGTTCCTCTGTTTGTTCAGATCGGTGAAGTTATCCGTGTTGATACTCGCTCAGGCGAATACGTTTCACGCGTAAAATAACGGCGTATCCTATACGGAATCGTTAAAAATAAAAAGCCGTGGTCGAGTGCCACGGCTTTTTTTGCATCTTTTTCTGGCCTAACAGCACTTAAACCCACCTTTTCCGCCATAACGTGCATCTTGGCGCTCTTTAAAAAACTCCTCGTAAGTCATCGGAGTTTGATCGGGGTGAGTCCGCTGCATATGGGCGACGTAGTTGTCGTAGTCGGGAACGCCGACCATCATTTTTGCCGCTTGGCCGAGGTATTTTGCGGCTTTCCCTAAATCTCCAAACATTTTTTTCTCCTTCATACTTCGCGCTACAGCGTTGTTGACTGCTCTCGGCTACCCAAGTCACATACTAGGGTATGCTCCTAGTTTCTCCTTCATACTTCATGCTGTTGCAGCGTTGGCTTCATTCGCTAACCCTAGTCACATACTAGGGTATGCTCCTAGTTTCTCCTTCATATTTCACGCTGTTGCAGCGTTGGCTTCATTCGCTAACCCTAGTCACATACTGGTGTATGCTCCTAGGGGTTATCTTCTTTGCCGCCTTGCTCCAACGTGAATTATTTTGGAGAAAGAGCATGTACTCAAAACATGAAAAGCTTTTCCGCGAAAATCAATAGTGGCGCGTATTTGCCACGATTTCCTCGTAGTTGGCTGGCATTGGCTCGTATGGCACTTCATTCGCAGTCGGTTCGCTTGATTTTAACGCTTTAAGCGCGGTGCGGATGGAGAACAGAGCCAGTAAAACTACGACAATCATAAAGAAAATCGTTAAGCCTGCATCTAAACGGTTATTGAAAATCAACTGTGTAAGCTGAGATTCGGTATATTGCACTGGAATATTGCCACTATCAATCATCGCTTGGAATTTATTCGCTACAGCTAAGAAACCAACGCGGGCATCTTCACTGAAGGTCTTTTCCCAGCCTGCCGTCATAGTACAAATCAGTAACCAAGCCGTTGGGACAAGGGCAACCCATGCATATTTTTGGCGCTTCATTTTGAACAGTACCACGGCACACAGCATTAACGCCATACCTGCCAGCATCTGGTTTGCGATACCAAAAAGCGGCCATAAGGTATTAATACCACCAAGTGGGTCGACAACACCTTGGTGAAGGAAATATCCCCATGCGAGCACACACAATGCCGTTGCAATCAAGTTGGCAGGTAATGAATCAGTACGTTTCAAGGATGGAGACACCACTCCCAGTAAATCTTGTAGCATAAAACGTGCTGCTCGAGTTCCTGCATCCACTGCGGTTAAAATAAATAATGCTTCAAATAAGATGGCAAAGTGGTACCAGAACGCCACATTCATCAGACCACCAAGCGCCCCATGCAGAATATAGGCCATCCCAACAGCAAGCGTTGGCGCACCACCAGCACGGGAGATAATACTGGTTTCACCGACTTCATTGGCAATGGTGTTGAGCTGCTCTGGGGTGATTTGGAAGCCCCAACTGCTCACCACTTGTGCGGCAGAAGCGACCACATCTTCGGTGCCTGCTGGTGCCAACATTGCCATTGGACTGTTCATGGCGAAATACACACCAGGGTCAATCACACACGCTGCGACTAACGCCATGATGGCAACAAATGACTCCATTAACATACCGCCGTAGCCGATAAAACAAGCTTGGTTCTCATTCGCTAACATCTTCGGCGTAGTACCCGAAGAAATCAGTGCATGGAAGCCGGAAACAGCACCACAGGCAATAGTAATAAATAAGAATGGGAACAAATCTCCTGCCCATACAGGGCCTGTACCATCAATATATTTCGTGAGTGATGGCATTTGCAGGTTTGGGTTTAAAATTAAAATACCAATAGCGAGACCAATAATCGTCCCGATTTTTAGGAAGGTTGAAAGGTAATCACGCGGTGCAAGCAGCAACCAAACGGGCAAAACAGCGGCAACAAAGCCGTATCCAACTAACATCCAAGTTAATTGTACGCCAGTATAGTCAAAGTACGGTGCCCATGTTTCACTTTCGGCAACCCATCCACCTGAAATAATAGCGAAAACAAGGAACACCAGCCCAATAATAGACACTTCACCAATGCGCCCTGGGCGAATATAACGGGTATAGATCCCCATAAAAATCGCCAGTGGAATAGTGAATGCGACGGTGTAGGTTCCCCATGGACTGTGAGTTAAGGCTTTTACTACGATCATCGCAAGTACTGCTAAAATGATCACCATGATCATAAAGCAGGCTATCAAAGCGAGAACACCTGCGGTATTGCCCATTTCTTCTTTGACTAACTCGCCGAGCGAACGTCCATCTCGGCGTGTCGAAACAAACAACACCATAAAGTCTTGTACGGCGCCTGCGAGTACGACCCCAGCAAGCAACCACAGCATACCAGGGAGGTAACCCATTTGCGCGGCAAGCACTGGACCGACTAAGGGGCCAGCGCCTGCAATCGCAGCAAAATGGTGACCAAATAACACTTTTTTATCTGTTGGAACGTAATCTAATCCATCATTATGACGAATTGCTGGTGTCATACGTGTTTCGTCAACTTGCAGGACTTTTTTCGCGATAAACAACCCATAATAACGGTACGCAATGAGATAAATACATACTGCTGCGACCACAATCCACAGCGCATTTATTTGTTCACCACGATATAAGGCGATGTAACCGAGTGAAAAAGCACCGAGCAGAGCGAGCACAATCCAAATAAATTGTTTACCCATAGTCATCCCCATCTGTTCAATGAATGATATCTGTTATTTATTTAAGTAAAACTGAGGAAGATATAGCGATAGTTAAGTTAAAGAAAAAGTAGCTAAAACGAGACACCTAATTGAAATTTTAGATAAATTCGATAATTGCAGTGAATATCACTAATCCAAGATCATTTATTGGATTTTATCTGGTTTTGAACTAGCGAATAGCTAATGGTGTTGGTATTTATCTTATTTTTATTAATAATGCAATATTTTCATCTAAACAAAGAGGTAGGAGAATAAAATGGAAACGAATGAGAGTGTTGATTACCGAAAGTTAAAAACCTTCGGTAATCAAATGAGTTATCTTAGGTGTGTCTTAAGCGTTGGATAATTTTTTTGCCAAAAAGCGTCGTAATAAGACCGAACATGATCAAAATTAAACCAGCGACTTGTATGCCATTAATATGCTCACCAAGGAATAATGCACTGCTGCTTAAACCGAACACTGGCACTAATAATGAAAACGGTGCAACACGCCATGCTTCATAGCGCCCGAGCAGTACACCCCATAGGCCGTAACCGACAAAAGTGGATAAATAAGCTAAATACAAAATCACTCCGAGCACAGGCCAATCAAAGCCTGTTAATCCGTCCACAATGGCATCTTCGCCCTCAAGTATCCACGAACTAATTAGGAAAGGAATAATGGGGATCAGCGCACTCCAACTGACGAGAGACAACGCACTGCATTTTTCTGCACCTTGATTTTGCATAATAATTCGGTTGGTAATATTACCACAAGCCCATGATAAACCAGCAATTAATGTGAATGCCAAACCGAGCATTGGAATATCATCTAACCCGCCTGCTGTTGCACCATTGGCTAACACCGTTAATCCTGCGATAGCGATAAACATGCCAATAAAATGGGTTGGTTGTAGCGTTTCCTTTAAAATCATGGCACCAAGTAATAAGGTAAAAAAGGCTTGAGATTGCAAAATAACGGAGGTTATCCCCGCAGGCATACCAACGCGGATAGCACAGAATAAAAAGGCAAATTGACCAAAGCTGATGGTTAACCCATACAATAATAACAATTTAAACGGAATTTTAGGCCGCTTGAAAATAAAAATGGCAGGAAAGGCAACAAAAACAAAGCGTAATGCCCCAAGGAGTAATGGCGGAAGCGCGGTCACACCGAGCTTGATAATGACAAAATTAACACCCCAAATAATGACCACACAGAGGGCAAGTAATATATCTTTGAAATTCATGCTAATTTCTCGATGGATAGGCTCGATAAGATTTTCTACTTTACCCTTGCTAAGGAGGGAGTGCGATATCAATGATGCTTATTAGCAAAAAACAGAATAAACAGGTTAAAAAAGGTCGCTAATTTATATTTATTTGTTATTTTTCGTTGCTTGAGTCTGTGCTGGTGAATGTTTATAATGAGGTACACATCACACGTATTCAGGACGACCTGGATCTCGTCATTCAATTATGGGGACGACCCCGAGTTATATACGGGAGCAACGACCATGGCATGGATCGTCCTTTTATTTGCAGGTTTACTCGAAGTGGTTTGGGCTGTAGGGTTAAAGTACGCCCATGGCTTTACACGCTTAACACCTAGTATTATTACAATTGTCGCGATTATCGCCAGTATGGGCTTATTAGCCTATGCTATGCGTGACTTACCTGTCGGAACGGCTTATGCAATTTGGACGGGGATTGGTGCTGTGGGTACGGCTATTGTTGGGATTATTTTCCTTGGTGAATCTGCGAATATGTTTCGTTTATTAAGCCTTGCGTTGATTATTACAGGGCTAATTGGCTTAAAAATATCGAGTTAGTTTTCAAATTAAGTATTATTTAATTAAAAATGAATAATAAGCGGGTGACAGAAAAAGTGACCCGCTTTATTTTTTGATATTTTTTGGGCATAAAGAAAACGGCTCTTTTGTTATTTTTCGTTATAACGAGATGGCCAAATTTCTGCAGGTTCCATACCTAAAAACTCTGCAATGATTCTTTCTCCCTTTGGCCAACGCCTTGATAGTGCATTGTTAAGTGTTGATGAATTTAGCCCTGCGGAACGCGATAATTCAGCAAGGGAAGAGTCTTTTTTCTTTATTGCCGCAATGATGTCAGCTGGGTGCCAATCTTGTTTCATAATATCTCCAGTGTTATTAGTTGAATAATGCTTGGTAGTTTTAAGAATAATATTACTGTATTTTTTATTTTCTTTTTTTAATACTATTATTAAATTATACTTTGAATGTTTTTTATTCTGTGATAGTGATATATATCCTTGGTTATTATTTTTTTATTAACATTTGATTATATTAAAAGGAATTATTATGGATGTTAAGGGTGAACTCTTGGAAAAAACATGTTCAGGTTTAAAAAATACTTTTTCTAATTATTTTGATTGGAATGATATTGACTTGTCTTTTTCAAAAGTAGATATTTTAAATAGGCAGGTTTATACTACATCGAGTAATTATGATTGGGTTCTGATGTATTGGGATGCGGATTTGGATAAAGTGATTGGTGAGCGGCTATCGACAGGGATACAGTATTGGAGTAACTACTCAAAAGAATATATGAACACCTTATTAAGAACAGATAAGTGTAAACTAAAAGTGGATTTTTGTGCTAAATATGGAAGTGTATATGAAATTACGTCAATTAATTCTAAACGAAAGTTATCGATAAAAGATATAATGGCAATATATAAATGCCGACCTATTATTTCTGATTATACTCACGGAGTATGGAAACAAAATGATGAAAATTATTTACCATTAAGAAGTCGTTTAGATATACCAATAGAAGGTAAGAACAGTATTAATGACTTAGAAAGTGAAATTTTAGATATTCACCAGTATATGCGTTTTGGAAATATTCGCTTTACTCGAAAAGAAATTATTACAATAAGAATGCTTCTATCCCATTGTAAAATAAAGGAAATTAGCTATGCGCAGGGATGTTCAGAGGTGTGTGAACACAAACGAATTCAAAGGATTAAAGAGAAACTTTCTTGCCCTCATGCTTCTTCAAGTGGCTTATTTAGTGCATTAAAAGAAAATGGAATTACACTCGCCTGCTTAGAAACTTTAGTCAATTATCCTTAATTTTCAATGTATAAGATAGCTGATGTATGAAATTCTAGGGATGATAAGGATAAAAAGATGAAATGGAAATTCAGGTTTGGTGCCGTCGCAGGTAATGCACTCGAATACTATGATATTGCTGTTTTTGCTGCAATATCAACTTATTTGAGCGCTGAGCTAACAAAGTTAGGTTATGAGCAAGCGACAGAAATGGTTTGGGGGATATTTGCACTGCGTTTTTTAATACGGCCTTTAGGCGGATATATTATAGGGCGCTATGCAGATACGGTTGGGAAAAAACCTGCCTTAATATTAACAAGCTTAATTACAGGTATTGCAACATTAATGATGGCTATATTACCTATTGAACTATTAGGTAACTATACACCAGTTGCTATATTAATATTACAACTCGCTTTGTCATTTAGTTTTTCAGGGGAGTATCCGTCTTTAATTACCTACTTATTTAAAGATGCACATATTAGAGAGCAAGCAAGAGTTTCGTCTATTATTGTCGGTAGTTCTTTGCTTGGTGTTATTGCTTCTTTAGGCATTGTTTTGGTGTTAAAAAATACGCTGAATGAAGATATGATGCAATCAATAGGTTGGCGAATTCCCTTATTCATAGGGGTTGCAAATATCTTAATGAGTTTTTGGTTTAGGTTTAATCTTCCAAATTATCAAGTGATTTCTAAAGATAAACAATCAATTAATTGGAAGAATGTGTTTTGGGTGTTTTTATTCACAATTCCTGGAACTGTTACATTTTATTCTCAAAACCTATCAACATCATTGATAATAGAGCAATTAAAGATTGAAGAAATAAAAAACTATTACGCAATTTTATCGTCAAGTTTACTTTTACTCCTCATGTTAATATGTGGTTGGCTAACGGATAAATACAGCTCAGCTAAGCAGGTCTTTAATATTGGCGTCATATTAATGGTTTTCTGTTCTGCACCGCTTTATCTCATATTGCAAACGAATAACTTATTACTCGTACTAATAGCTCAACTACTAATGTCTGTTTATTCAGCAATGATATTGTGTAATTTATCAGCAGTTCTCATCAGTAAGTCAAATGGGCAGGCGGCAATTTTAGGCATTGGTTATAATGGCGCTTCAGCTTCTCTTGGAGGGATCACGCCTTTAATTGTCAGTTACCTTAGCCAATATCACTTAGCTTACGTTGGGGCATTTATCGCTGTTTGTGGGTTATCGTATTTTATTTCCTATTTACTACCAAAGCACACTCATACTTAGCTTTTTCTCCATTCATCCCCTCGTTCAATGAGCTGAATGAGGGGATGCGCACTATTTTTTAGAGTAACAAAACCGCTACAAGACCCATGCAGTCCGGGCACCGACAGTGGTACTTTTATGCAATCGAGTATGGCTAAGGCAAAATGCATCAATGCCTGCGCTATGTTGTGAATACCACGCACCACCGCGCATTAAGGCGCGTTCACCATAGTTACGCAGATAGATTTGATCATCTGATTGTTTAATTTTGTAAGGGGCGAGACCCAATATCTTCAATAAAGTCGGAATTTGTTCACCCTCGGTCGTTCCAACCAATCGAAACGGGCTATCTAACAGGCCCAGTGGGTAGCCTGAATCCATTGGCTCACCATTAAAATGATGGATCTGTGTCGAGATTATCGGGGTGCCAGCATTGCCATCAAGTTTGGCTATTGGTGAATCATATTTTGCACTTGATGGGCTATTAGGGGGGATTAACTCACCACTACTCATATCAATAGCTCGCCAATCTAACAATGCGTCATCAAGATGAATAGCGGCATCATTATTTTTTATGATTTGAATTTCTCCCGCGACTAGGCGTGCACCTGTTTGCCACTCCCAAAGGTTACCGACCAAATCGCTTATCCCTGAAAGTTGGTGATTATGGTACCAGCTTTCCCATTGTGCATTAGTTGGGGTTGTCGGGGTGCCTTGCAAACCGCCAGTCGCTAGCCCGTCAATTCGTGGTATAAATTCATCATGGTTAAAATAATTACGGCCGTAATCCGTATTACCATGAATAAGGTTATTGTGTTGATTAGTTAAGGCTGAGATGGCACTCCACTCTGCGTTAGTACTGATATGGCAGCCTTTACCTGATTGTTGCGCTAATGATTGAAATTGCGCTAAATCTAAATTGCATGCGGGTGATTGGTTGGGTTGGCTAACTAATTCATCATCTCGCAAACTTGCGCTGTAACAGGCGTAGAAAAAGGCATCAATAGGGCGCTCATGAATGATAAAAGCTGGATGGATACCAGTGCCTAAAGAGGGGGAAATGTCTTGTAAATCAAACTGGGGTACGATGAATACATAGTTCGGCTGGCCTTTAGGGCTGTAAATAATGGTTCGTTGCCCATGGCTTTGTTTTTCAACTTGGGTTCGTAGTGGATCAGGGGAATAAATTGTGGTCATCATAAGCCTCTGTTTTAAAGGGAAACCCAGTAGCCTTCTTGCCACTTGATGGGTAAGAACTGTTCAGTAAAATCTTTGAAAACCGTATTAACATCCAGATCAGGGAATATGCTAGGGTGTAACCAAGTCGCAAATTTTAGAGCGGCAATAAAGCCAAATGGGCTGTCGTAAAAAGTGTGCCAAATAGCATGAACATGCTGCTGTTTGACTGCATGCAATGTTTTAAAGGCATTACGCTGCATTAAAATTTTAAGCCTTTGTTTTGCTAGCGGTAAATCTGCACCAGGGCCTAATCCTACCCAATTGCCTTTCGGGTTATAGCCACTCCAATCGGTGCCGGTGACAATCACCATTTGAGCTTGGGTGTGAATAATCGTCTCTTGGTTTAGAACACCATATGTTCCATGAATGTATTGGTTAGCAATATTCTCTCCACCCGCAAACGAGAGAAACTGACCAAAATTTCCGTTTCCGTAGGCTAAGCAACACTCTTCAGTAAAACCTGCTGCACGCTCAAGGAGTACTTTTGGCCTTATAGGATTTGCATTAGCGAGGCGAGTATTTACATTATCTAGTTGTGTTTTAATAAATCGATTGATGCGATGAGCCCTTTCTTGTAAACCAAAGACTTTCCCCATAATCGCAATGCTTTTCGGCGTATTGGTGAGTGGGTCAACACTCATATCAAGGGCAATAACAGGGACATTAGCGCGCAGTAAAAGCATAAGAAGCCCATTGGCTTGTAGACCCGAAAATGTGCCCGTTGTCGTGAAAATAATGTCAGGTTTGAGCTCCAAAATCGTTTCCAAATTAGCTTGCGCCCCGCCGATCGCGGGGAGGTGGGGTAATTGTTCAATCTTAGGAAACGCCGTACAGTATTGTTGGTAACTACGCAAATCAGCAGTACGAAAGTTACTGGGAACAGCGACAAGTTTCTCCACAAAATTGGGTATTCCCAATGTGGCAAAGAGAAAAATCAGTGATGGGTCAGCCAAATAAATTTTCTGTGCATTTTCTGGGTAAGCAATAGTGCGTCCAAGGATGTCTGTCACCTTGGGCATTGCGGCTGCGACAACTGGGCAAGGCATTGCACTTAACGTCGCCATTGCTAACCCTGCCTTAATCAAATTCCTTTTAGAACTTTCCATAAGTTGCTTACCTATTGAATTAAAAGTAGTAATTAAGTGTGGCAAGTAACGTTCTATTCGTGCCAATACTGCAATAGGTGGAACTGGTACAGCTGGCAACGTAGGATTTATTGGTGACATTACTGACAGTTAACCCCAATTCCATACCCGTGAGTTCAGGGGCTAATGCATCCATTTGGTACCTTGCGCTAATATCGCCAAGCCAGACTGCTGGTACTTTAAATGTGTTGGTGTTGTCACCCCATGTTTCGCCGAGATAACGCACGCCAACGCCGACTAAAGCGCCTTCGAGGTAAGGGGAGTGAAAACGGTAGTCAACCCATGCGGAGCCGCTGTGTTTAGGGACTTGAACAGGGTGCTTATTTAAGACTGAAAAGTCTTGGCTTTCGGTGATTTTATTATCAGTAAAGGCATAGCTCACCATGACATTCACTGACGGTGTTAATGCTATACGGCTTTCAAAATCAACCCCACGAGAGCGAATTTTCCCTGTTTGATTATAGTAATCTGGATTTAGCGGGTTATGGGTGGTGACATTTTTTTGTTCTAACTCATACGCTGCAACGCTTGCCATGAGGTTATCCGATTGGTATTTAAGCCCCACTTCGGCTTGTTTTGATTCGGTTGGGATAAAGGATTTTCCATCCGCATCTGTCCCTAAAACGGGGTCAAAGCTATCGGAAAAACTGATCCATGGCGAAAAGCCATTTTCAAAAGCATAGGTTAGCCCAACGCGTTGGCTCCAAGCGGAAGTGTCATTTTTTTGCGTTGTGTGAGAGAGGTTATTATCAGTATCTAAATAAGACCAATCATAGCGTCCACTGAGGATCAAATCCCATTGTTGCCAACTAAGTTGGTCTTGTAGATAAACCCCATAACGATCAAAACGTTGGGTTGTTGATGTGCGGGAAACGGGGTAAGGTTTAAATTCAGGATGATGAGGTTTCACCCATGGATCGAAACTGACGGTTTGCGAGCCCCACCAGTCTTTATCCAGCTTTCCAGTTTGAAAATCAAACCCAGTGAGTAACTCGTGGCGAATATCGCCAGTTTTAACTTTATAAACCAGTTGGTTATCAGCAACAAAGGTTTTGGATTTGCTTGGTGAATCTTGGTAAACCGCGGTGAGTAACCGATCCCCCGCTAAGAAGCCGCGCGTGAAGTCTCGTTTAATGTGGGTATCTACATCAGAGTAGCGCATATTTTGTTTCAGTGTGACGGACGAGCTGACTTGGTAGTCAACTAATGAGGTCACTGACCACTGTGTACGTGTGGATTTTTCATGTTTGGGGTCACTGTAGTTTTGAGTGAAATCCAGCTTTCCATTTGGGTTCGGTAGCAAGCCAATTGCTTGAGCAGGCAAGGTATTATAGTGGCCAATGTGTGGATCATGTTGATATTGGCTTAAGACTGTCCAATTGAGTTTTTCATTGGGTTGCCATGTGATAGAAGGGGCCAGTAAGTAGCGAGATTGCTTCGAGGAATTCACTTGTGAATCCGTTGATAGCGCTAATCCATTCATTCTATATAGCAATGTTTCATCGTCATTCATGGCTCCAGTGGTATCAAATTTGACGGCATTGTTATCAAAATTGCCTTTTTGGAACTGAATTTGATGTGATTCATTGGCACTTGGGCGGCGTGATTGCATATTGATAACCCCCCCAGCTCCTCCTTGACCATACAGTGCAGATGACGGCCCATGAACGGCTTCGATACTATTGAGTGTCCATGAATCAACTTGCGGCCCCCAGATCCCACTGTTGCCGATAACCCGTAATCCATCCAAGTAATAATCTGCATCGAAACCACGAATTTTCGAAAAATCGATACCGCCACCAAAGGCGCCAAATTTTTCGCTGGTTACGCCTGCGCTGTAGCGTAAGGCTTGGCTGATTGATTCAGAAGGCAAAGTATCCATTTGCTCGCGTTTAATCACCGAAACAAATTGCGGCGTTTCCAATAAGGTGGCTGAGCTTTTTGTGGCAGTAGATTGAGTTTTACTGGCATAGCCAATAGGTTCTTGGCCTTGGTTTTCTGCGGCAGTGACGACCAAGACGTCTGTTTTGGGCTTTGCATTTGCGGTATTTGAGCAAATCAGGGCGCAGACCAATAAACTTAGGGTGGAAAGCGTGTAGGTTCGATGAGTAAATTTATGCATGCAATTTTAGCCAATAAAGTAAAAGAGAAATTTTATGGCGTTAGCATAGATCGTCGACCGACCATCAGTCAATCTAATTAATAATCATTTGCATTTAATATTGAAGAAAGGGATTCGTAGGGTGAGTGAGAAATTATTTATCGTATTGATATTAAAAATAAATATGACAGCGTTCGAAATATTTTTTTGTGTGAGATTAAAACAACGCGAGCTCGTCTGGGCGATTCACTCGCTGTATTTTTTATTTAATCAGTTGGCTAAATCGCTTATACAAAATTTCGCCTAAATTTTGTTGAGTATATTCATGGCTATTGGCGAGGTTGTCCACGGCGGCATGCATAGAGTGGTAAATCATGGTGGCAAGAAGGTCTGGAGGAAGGGCTGACCATTCTTGGTTTTTTTCGCCAAGGGTTAAAATTGCTTTGATTTGCAGGACTGCACGGGTTTCATGGTCATTACTGCGCCCGTGGTATTCGTCATGAAATAACATGTCATGAATATTTTGCTTTTCAACATAGTATTTGACGCTATTTTCGCACCATGATTTGAGTTTGGCTGAGGCACTTTTTTGTGTATCTAAAGCAGATTGAATGTGGCCCAAATACCAGTCCATATAGCGGGTGCGTAAGGCTTCCATAATGTCATTTTTTGACTGGAAATAGTGATAAAACGTCCCTTTTGCAACATCCGCAGATAAGACAATTTCGCTAACCGTAGTATTGACAAACCCTTTGGAAAGAAACAGTTTTTCTGCTGCATTCATTAGGTCATCTAGCCTTTCTTCTGCTGGTTTCGTTCTTGGCTTTTTAGGTTGTATTGTCATTGAGTTTATCTCTTAACGTCATGTTCCAAAAGCAAATCTGATAGGGGTATCATAGCACTTAATATTTATATGCTAAAATTTAGCTTGCCAGTCGTGTCACTATTTTAACTGCCTGTCTGCTACTTCGATAAAAAGATAAAATAAATACGATCAAGAAAACATACATTATCGCGCCAATCACCCATACCCAGCCATCCCACATCGTCAGTGTTTGGCCAAAAATAACACTAAATAATAATGGGCCAATGACCCCTGTGGCATTGGTTAAACTGACGAGAACACCTTGCAGTTTGCCTTGATTTTCTTGGTTTACCTGAGTAGACATTAGCCCTTGAAGAGCAGGAAGCGCGATACTTCCCCCCGCAAGCAGGATTAGCGTTGGGTAAATCATCCAACCTTCTGAGATAAATGATAAGATCAAAAATGCACTGCCATCGACAACGAATCCCACCAAAATCGTTGTTTTTTCATTAAATTTCTTAGCAATTGCCCCTGCAACGAATGCTTGAAATAGTGCATGCATCACGCCAAGCCCCGCTAAAGATAATCCGACTTCCATACTGCCCCATTGAAAGCGGCTTTCGGTAAATAATACCCAAGTAGTGGCAGGGATCTGCCCAATGAGCTGTGCCATAAAAAAGACGAAAAGCAGCAGGATGATTGGTTTTATTATTTGCATAAAGGGAATTGGCGACGGTTGATCTTCATGCTGATCATCCTGTACGGCGGTCTTACGTTGATCTTTAAAAATAACCCAAATCACCACAAAAGAGCATGCATTTAAGACCGCCGCAATCACAAAAGGCAAGTGAGGAGATAACTGCCCAGCAAAACCGCCAATTGCAGGGCCAGCGATTAAACCCACGCCAAACGCAGCCCCTAAACGACCAAACCACTTGGTACGTTGTTGTGGCAGTGTATGGTCGGCAATAACAGAAGCGGCGACCGCACCTGTTGCACTGGTGATCCCTGAAATTAGGCGGCCTAAATACAGCATCCATAGTGAACTGGATAAAGCCAACAAAGTGTAGTCCAGCGCTGCCCCTGCAAGGGAGACCAACAAGATGGGTCTGCGGCCGAATTTATCAGACCATTTGCCAAGTATTGGAGCAAAAAAGACCTGCATGATGGCATATAAAGCCAACAAGATGCCGTAATGATTTGCCAAGTGTTCTATGGAGACATATTCACGGAGTAAGGCTGGTAAAACTGGCATGATCAACCCGATCCCCATCGCATCAAGGGCGGTGATCGTTAATGCGGTAATCGCAAATTTATTCATGGTTTTTTCTCTATCAGTGATAGATTTGGAATATACCCCTATCAGTGATAGAGTGTCAATGAAAAAATAAGGAGATGCTCATGGCGCGATTAAACAAAGAGACCATTATTACCGCTGCATTAGACTTACTAAATGAAGTGGGGATGGAAGGGGTAACAACACGAAAGTTAGCTCAAAAGCTTGGTGTAGAGCAGCCAACGTTGTACTGGCATGTGAAAAATAAGCGGGCTTTGTTGGATGAATTATCCGTTGAAATGCTAAAGCGCCATCATGACCACCCATTGCCAAAAGACAGTGAGACATGGCAGGAATTTTTGCGAAATAATGCGCTAAGTTTTCGTCGTGCCTTACTCAGCTACCGTGATGGGGCAAAGGTACATTTAGGCACACGTCCTAGCACTGACCAATATGCCACGGTGGAAAAACAATTACAGTTTATGGTCGATAACGGTTTTTCGTTAAAAAATGGGTTATATGCAATCAGTGCCGTGGGGCACTTTACATTAGGTTCGGTACTAGAACAGCAAGAGCATCTCGCCGCTCAAGATGAACGAGATGCCAAATTAGACGACGGGATGCCGCCATTGCTTCAAGAGGCCATACAAATTATGGATAACGATGATGGAACAGAAGCATTTTTGTTTGGTTTAGAGTCGTTGATCCAAGGCTTTGAACGGCAAATGGTGGGCTGATGGTGAGTCATTCGCACAACGAACGTTGGCTTAGCTAACGGGTTGTGCGAGGGACTAACGTTATTTAGCGCATTGTTTTTCAATTTGGCGTTTCTGCTCCATCAGCTTTTTGGCCGTTGTCATCGCAAGCTGTTCATCGGCCTGCATTTTTGCTACAAAAGCGTCAAGATCACTGCCTATCACATTTTTTAGAAGTTTATATTCACGCGGGGCTGCACATTTACATTTTTTCTCAGCGGAGGCTTTTATTTTGGCTCGTTTTTTCTCAACTGATGACTGGGATTCCCCTAGATTAGGTAAATAATTATATGTACTTGATTTTATACAGTCATCATACAGCTCTTTTTCTGTGGGCATTTGGTTAGCTTGTTTTTCTCTCACCGTAAATGAATCTGCTTGAGCGGGTAATATAAAACTGCTAGAAATAACAAGTGAAAACATAAGGGATTTAAGCGTCATGTTAATTGTCTCTTACCATGAATAATTTAAATTAAATAATTGTTTAATATCTTGATATCTATTGGGTAATTTTTATTTATCAGAGCTTATCATAGCAAGTGCGAGATCAGTGAAATTTCAGGTTAATCTGAATGTGTTTTGTACGCTAAATATTCGTCTTTAAATTGTTTTAAATGTGCCAAATAGCGTAATAAAAACAGTTAGTTTTATTTAATTAAATTAGCAGATATATTCATTCGTCATATGAAATGGTTTGATTAGATAAAAAAATACCCCATTACCGATGACAATGGGGTATTTAGGTTTACTTAATTTTGTAATTACAGAGTGAAAACTCCAATAATTGCAATGACACTAATGATTGCTGAGCCACCATAGAAAACCCATTTTGTCGCAGGGACATGGATTTTAAAATCATGCAGTGTGTGGTGAATACGGTGCATCCCACACCAAACAGGCAGGATAATCATCAGTAGTAAGAATACACGGCCGATAAAGCTTTGGCTAAATGCCATAATACGCTCATAGCTCAGCATTTCTGGTGCAACACCCAGTGGAATTAAAATTCCTAACAGAATGATGATAGCAGGGCCAATTACGGCGCTCCACATACCACCTGCACCAAATAATCCCCAGAAAATCGGCTCATCGGAACGTTTAGGCGTTAGATTCATCAGATTCTCCTTAGATTAAAATAACAATGCGATAGCTAAGATTGCTGCGGTAACAACAATCGTGAGAGCCCAGAAGCCTTTAACGATAGGCTCATCAGACATTTTCTTATCTTTCACAATAATACTGACGGCCTTTGGTGCAAGGTTGAACCACGTTGTGGTGTGCAGCAATGTAGCAGCCAGTGTAATAATGTTAATGATAAGAATGATTGGGTTACTTAAGAACCCAACAAAGCCAGCCCATGATTCAGGACCGCTTTTTAGCGCAAATACCCCATACAGGACTAAAATACTGAACCAGACCTGAAGGACTGAGGTACTTTCACGCATGATGTAAAAGCGGTAGAAACCCAGCTTTTGCCACCAGTCGCCCTTCATTTCTCTGACATAGGGTTTACGTTTCGTAGTCATGACTTCAATTCTCCTTATCGTGGCTTCAGCATGGCGATAACAAAGTCTTGCGCGCTGGCAACTTTTCCTTGCTGAATAGCGCCAGCAGGGTCGACATGCTTAGGACAGACTTCAGAACAGTAGCCTACAAACGTACAGCTCCAAACACCATTGTCCCCGTTTAATAAGGTCATGCGCTCTTTCGCACCATGGTCTCGGTTATCTAAATTGTAGCGCTCTGCCAATGTGATTGCTGCTGGGCCGATGAACTCTGGGTTCAGTCCAAACTGTGGGCAAGCTGCATAGCACAGACCACAGTTGATACAGCCTGAGAACTGATGGTATTTGGCCATCTGTGCAGGCGTTTGTTTATTTGGACCCTCAGAAGGTTTACGATCATTACCGATGATGTACGGTTTGATGGCTTCTAAACGCTCAATAAAGTGGGTCATATCGACAACAAGGTCGCGCTCGATTGGGAAGTTACCTAATGGCTCAACTTTCATACCTTGCGGGTATTCACGCAGGAATGTTTTACACGCCAGTTTAGGCACTTTATCGACCATCATACCGCAAGAACCACAAATCGCCATACGACAAGACCAACGGTAAGACAGGTCTGGAGCGAGGTTATCTTTGATATAGCCTAATGCATCTAACAAAGAAGTTTGCTCGTCGTAAGGGACATCATACGTCACCAAATGGGGCTCACTATCCGTTTCCGGATTGTAACGCATGATCTCCATTTTTAGGTGTTTCATATCATCCATTAGCTTGCTCCTTCTTTGCCTTATCTTGAGCTTCAGCTTCGGCACCGTAAACACGTTTAGCTGGCTGAGATTTCGTGATTTTCACATCACTGTATTCTAAACGAGGGGAGCCCTCAGGGTTATAGAATGCCAAAGTATGTTTAAGGAAATTCACATCATCACGTTCAGTACAGCCTTCGTCGAGACGTTGGTGTGCACCACGGGATTCTTTACGATTGATAGCAGAGTGAGCCATACATTCTGCCACATCAAGGCCAAAGCCTAATTCAATGGTGTACAGTAGGTCAGTGTTAAAGACGCTGCTATGGTCGGTAATTTCGACGTGTTTGAAACGTTCTTTCAGTTCAGCAATCTTATCAACGGTTTTTTGCATTAATTCAGGGGTACGGTAGATACCGCAGCCTTCTTCCATTGACATACCCATTTCGTCACGAATTTTCGACCAGCTCTCTTTCCCTTTTTGGTTCATGAGTTTTTGCAGGTCATTTTCGATATCTTTGGTACGTGCTTCAATCGCACTTGCATTAGCTGGTGTCGCTTCTGCTGCGTGGCGTGCTGCTTCTTCACCTGCTAAGCGGCCAAATACAACTAATTCAGCTAATGAGTTAGAACCTAAACGGTTTGCACCGTGCAAGCCAACAGAAGAACACTCACCCACTGCAAATAGGCCTTTAATGCGTGTTTCAGTGCGTTGATCTGTTTCGATACCACCCATGGTGTAGTGAGCGGTTGGACGGACAGGAATTGGGTCTGTTACTGGGTCAACGCCCACGTAAGCTTTCGCTAATTCACAAATGAACGGTAAACGCTCATGGAGTTTTTCTGCCCCCAGATGGCGAAGATCCAGATACACAACATCACCACGGTGTGTGCTAATGGTGCGTCCTGCACGCCATTCGTGCCAGAAAGCTTGAGAAACTTTGTCACGAGGACCGAGTTCCATATACTTGTTTTCTGGTTTACCAAGTGGTGTCTCAGGGCCCATTCCGTAGTCTTGCAGGTAACGGTAGCCATCTTTGTTAACCAGAATACCACCTTCACCACGACAACCTTCGGTCATTAAGATACCTGAACCTGGTAATCCAGTTGGGTGATATTGAACAAATTCCATATCGCGCAGTGGTACGCCATGGCGGAATGCCATACCCATACCATCACCAGTTACAATACCACCATTGGTGTTATAACGATAAACACGGCCTGCACCACCCGTCGCCATCACGATCGCATTTGCACGAATTTGAACTTTCGTACCTTCCATCATGTTAAGTGCAACGAGTCCACGAGCTTGACCTTCATCAACAATGATATCGAGAACAAAATGCTCATCAAAACGTTGAATTTGAGGGTATTTTAATGATGTCTGGAAGAGTGTATGGAGCATGTGGAAGCCGGTTTTATCGGCAGCGAACCATGTACGCTCAATTTTCATCCCACCGAAGCGGCGAACGTTAACTGAACCATCTGGTTTACGGCTCCACGGGCAACCCCATAATTCGAGTTGGGTCATCTCTGTTGGGCAATGTTCGACGAAATAATCGACGACATCTTGCTCACACAGCCAATCCCCACCTGCGACAGTATCATTAAAATGATAGTCATAGGAGTCATGAGCCTGAGTAACTGCGGCTGATCCTCCCTCTGCTGCCACGGTGTGGCTACGCATTGGGTATACTTTTGAGACCAGAGCAATCTTGATATTGGGATTTGCTTCAGCGGCAGCAATCGCTGCACGTAAGCCTGCGCCCCCGGCCCCGATAATCGCTAAATCGGCATTGAAGGTTTGCACTGCGCTTCTCCATTGTTCAAGTGTAAATTGATAAATTCTTTTAAATACTTTTGATAATTAGCTAGGTCATTTTCAATTCAACCTAATGTCAAATTGTCAAATCTCTCTTTTTTAATAGTAAATAATATAATAGCTAATAATGACTTATCGTGCTGTGAATTATAACGAATAGTCCAAGAGATAAATTTGATATAGAGGGGGGTTTTGGGTGAATTTACCCACGAAATGTGAGGTGGGTCATCTTTTTATAAAATGTTTTTACAATGAGAGTATTTTTAGCGTGTTAAGAATGAATAAAAAGAAATTTCAAATGATTATCATTATTTTTACATAAAAAGGCAGGATTAAAAACCAAGTAAACTAGTCGGATTTTATTCAAAGTAAGAGGATAATACTGTTATTTGCTGTGAAGATTTTAATTCATCTCGAATATTAAATTGGGACTTGCTTCACTCTTTATTTAAATACACTTTTTTATTTTTTAATTTCTCTATTTTAACGTATTGAGAAAGCGAATTGTTTCATTTTTTTGTTAACAGCTTTGTCACATAATATAAGTAATAATCATGTTTTCCCTCGCATAAACCCAGACGTTTAACATGACCTTACGACGTTATTTTTAGGTAAAAGCCCCGTTATCTGTAAAGGTTTGCTTAATCGAGTAAAGCCGAGGATAATCATGCCATCTTTACTCACCCTTAGTATGAAGAAGCCTGATTATTTCTTGATGGTGTTTTGCACTAGATAAATGTGCTTTTAAGCATACGAATGCATTGTGCGTCGTCCGAGAGGTGAGTACACTGCACGACTAAGTTTATTTTGGAGTCATCTTAATGAGTGATATAGCGAATTGGCAGCCAACCGCCCCCATCGCTAACCTGTTACAGCGTGCAAAAATTATTGCTGAAATCAGACGTTTTTTTACTGATCGCTGTGTACTAGAGGTCGAAACCCCCGCAATGAGTCAGGCTACTGTGACTGACTTTCACCTAGTGCCATTTGAAACACGTTTTGTGGGCCCAGGCGCTGCGCAAGGCATCAATCTTTACTTGATGACCAGTCCTGAATACCATATGAAACGCTTACTTGCTGCTGGCAGTGGGCCGATATATCAGCTTGGCAAAAGCTTTCGTAATGAAGAAGCGGGTAGGCACCACAATCCAGAATTTACGATGCTGGAGTGGTATCGCCCACACTTTGATATGTATCGCTTAATTAATGAGGTGGATGACTTATTGCAACAAGTGCTGGAATGTGAAAGTGCAGAGCTTCTTTCCTACCAACAGGCTTTTTTACGCCATTTAGATATCGACCCGTTATCCGCAGAAAAAAGTGAACTGCGCGAAGTGGCGGCACGCCTTGATTTAAGCAATATAGCTGCTCATGAAGAAGATAAAGATACGCTTTTACAGCTGCTGTTTACGATGGGAGTTGAGCCACATATTGGTAAAGAAAAGCCCGCTGTTGTGTATCACTTCCCTGCAACTCAAGCCTCTTTAGCGGTGATTAGCACTGAAGACCATCGCGTCGCAGAACGTTTTGAAGTGTATTATAAAGGTATGGAGTTGGCTAATGGCTTCCATGAATTGACGGATGCGAGCGAACAGCGCCAACGTTTTGAACAAGATAACCGTAAGCGTGCAGCGATGGGGCTATCTGTTCAACCGATTGATGAACATTTATTAGCGGCATTAGAACATGGATTGCCTGATTGCTCGGGTGTTGCTGTCGGGGTTGATCGCTTGATTATGATTGCGTTAAATGCTGAAAGGATCAGTGATGTGATTGCTTTTCCTGTCACGATTGCATAACGCTTATCAAGCTTATAGCTCGTTATATAATGCAGCCAAATGGCTGCATTATTGTTTTTGGCACGGAAGCGATTATTTCTGCTTCTGTTGCTCTAAGAACTTAACCCCTAGATCAGGGAAGTCGGTAAAGGCACCATCAACATCGGCCTGGTTGTATATGATGTCATAAAGCTGTTGCCCATCTTTGGCATATTTAGGTAGTTTATCGACACGAATAGTGAATGGGTGAACCGCCATGTTGTTTTCGTGGGCTTCTTTTACCATACCATTCACTTTGATATTATTTGGAGTGGAATCTTCATTAATTAACATATGATAATCAGGGCCAATACCATCTGCATAAGTTGCAATTTCTTTCATCGCACCTGGTTTCATCATCCAATCGTAATTATAGTTTACCCATGTTCCATCTGGTTTCTTCTCTTGTGTTTCTTCCCAATCGGTATAGGCAATCAATTGAACTAATTTAAGGTTCATCCCCATTTCAGGCATTAATGTGTTTTTGATGCGTTTTAGATCATTGGGATCAAAAGATTGCAGATAAACATTCGAGTCTTTATCTGTGTAACCATACGCTTTTAACACCTCTAGGGTTTTCTTGGTAATATCTTTGCCTTCTTGCTGGTGGAACCAAGGCGCTTTAATTTCTGGATAAATACCAATATTTTTGCCCGTTGATTTGTTCAAGCCTTGAACAAACTCAATTTCTTCTTGGAAGGTGTGAACACGGAAATCAGATTTACCCATAGGGAAACGGTTCGGATAGCTTTGGACTTTCTTACCATCAACAATATCGAACCCTTCTGTAAACTTCAGGGATTTAATTTCTGGCAGCGTAAAGTCAATCGCATAATAACGGCCATCTTTTCGTGCGCGATCGGGGAATCGCTCAGCCACATCTGTTACGCGGTCAAGATAATGGTCATGTAGCACAACCAGCTCATTATCTTTCGTCATCACTAAATCTTGTTCTAGAAAATCTGCACCTTGTGCATAAGCCATCGCTTTAGCGGGTAAGGTGTGTTCAGGTAAGTAACCACTTGCACCACGATGGGCAATGACCACCTTGTTTGTCGCTTGCGCGGCTGCGGACACTGACATCACTAAAACCATACTTGCCACCAACGTTTTTAATGGAAAGCTCATGATTATATCTCCTTGGCACTTTTTGGATAAAAAAAAGGCTATATCATTATGATATAGCCCTCAGGTTTAGCGTTTATTCATAAACGAAATGTTTATTGAGAGTTCGCTAATTCGCGTTTGTGTTTGCTTTCGCTAATCATAACGATAAACAGCAGAACAACAGCAAGGGCTGAACCACCAATCATCACAGCGAAACCACCGTCCCAACCGAAGTAGTCAACGGTATAACCAACGATAGCACTTGCAGCTACTGAACCACCGAGGTAGCCGAATAGGCCCGTAAAGCCAGCCGCAGTACCTGCTGCTTTTTTCGGTGCAAGTTCAAGGGCGTGCAAGCCAATTAGCATGACAGGGCCATAGATTAAGAAACCGATGATTAACATACAGGCCATATCGATATTTGGGTTACCTGCTGGGTTCATCCAGAACACGATAGTCGCGATGGTGACAAGAACCATGAAGAATACACCTGTTGCGCCACGGTTACCGCGGAACACTTTATCCGACATCCAACCACATAATAGTGTGCCTGGGATACCAGCGTATTCATATAAGAAGTAAGCCCATGAAGATTTATCCATTGCGAAGTGTTTCACTTCACGCAGATAAGTTGGTGACCAGTCAAGAACACCATAACGTAATAAGTATACGAATACGTTAGCAATCGCAATCATCCATAACAGTTTGTTCGGGAAAACATACTTCATGAAGATTTCTTTTGCAGTCAACTCTTGTTCATCAGATGCTTTATAGTCTGTTGGATAGTCGTTTTTGTACTCTTCAATTGGAGGAAGACCACAAGATTGCGGGGTATCGCGCATTAACGCAAATGCAATGATTGCAACGAGGATAGCAGCCAATGCAGGCATATACAGTGCGGCTTTCCAGTCGTTAAACCATGCCATACCTAACATAAATAGTAATGGCGGGATACCACCACCGACGTTGTGTGCACAGTTCCAAACCGAAACGATACCACCACGTTCTTTTTGTGACCACCAGTGAACCATGGTACGTCCACAAGGAGGCCAACCCATACCTTGGAACCAACCACAAAGGAACAGTAATACGAACATTACCATTATGCTCGATGTCGCCCATGGCACGAAGCCCATGATCAACATCACTGCGGAGGCTAGTATCAAACCAGCAGGTAGGAAGTAACGAGGGTTCGCGCGGTCAGAGAATGACCCCATGATAAATTTAGAAAAACCGTAAGCAATTGAAATTCCTGATAAGGCGAAACCTAAGTCACCTTTAGAAAACCCTTGCTCAACAAGGTATGGCATTGCTAAGGCAAAGTTCTTTCGGACGAGATAATACGCTGCGTAACCAAAGAAAATACCCATGAAGATCTGCCAACGAAGCTTACGATAGACGGGGTCTATCTTATCAGCTGGCAGCCTCTCTATATGAGGTGCTGGTTTAAAAATGCTTAACATATACGCCTCCGATGGCATGCTAATATTTATTTACACTTGATCGCTTCTCGGTGCTGAGAAAGATTGAGTGTTTATTATTGGTGAAGTAACAAAAACGAAAACAATCGAGTAATTTAAGAGCTTTTATTTTCTTAATTGCTCTAAATTGTAGTCATTAAAAAACAATTTATCTGTAATCCAACGCACAATTATTGATTTTGTTTATGAAGTTGCATAGTAAATGACATTTGTGAATGGAATGGAACTAGAAATGTTAATTATTTTGTGATTTTCATCACGATTCTGTTCTTTTTAACCCTAAAAATGTACAGATCGCTTTCGTTTTTGTTCCTTATCAAACATTGAGCACGTTTCTGGTCTATATTTAATAATAGATTATAAAAATAGAATCTATACTTATCGATTATAGAAATTATTTATTAATGTGAGGAATGTGACATGAATGGCTCATCTGTGACTGAAACGGATGTCATCATTATCGGTGGTGGCGCAACAGGTGCAGGAGTCGCTCGTGACTGTGCTCGCCGAGGTTTAAGAACCGTTTTACTCGAAAGGCATGACATTGCGACTGGTGCAACAGGGCGTAACCATGGATTACTTCATAGTGGTGCACGTTATGCAGTTACCGACGGTGAATCTGCCAGAGAATGTATTGAAGAGAACAAAATCTTAAAGCGAATTGCTCATCATTGTATTGAGCGAACGGATGGTTTGTTTATTACATTGCCTGAAGATAGCCTCGATTATCAGCAGAAATTTATCACGGCTTGCCAAAGTGCAGGTATTGACGCTAATGCCATTGACCCTGCAGAAGCTATCCGTCTTGAGCCATCAGTTAACCCCGCATTAATTGGTGCGGTTCGCGTGCCCGATGGCACCGTAGACCCATTCCGCTTAACGGCTGCAAATATGTTAGATGCCAGAGAACATGGTGCAAAAGTACTGACTTACCATGAGGTTATTGGCCTTATTCGCGATAGTGATACTGTTCGCGGTGTGACAGTTTACGACCATCAGGCAAAAAAACAGTATGACATTTACGCAGAAATTGTCGTTAACGCAGGCGGGATCTGGGGACAAAAAATTGCCGAATACGGTGAGTTAAAAATTAAAATGTTCCCTGCAAAAGGGGCATTGCTCATTTTAGGTCATCGGCTAAATAACATGGTGATCAACCGCTGCCGTAAGCCTGCGGATGCGGACATTTTAGTGCCTGGCGATACAATTTCGCTGATTGGAACGACTTCCACACACATTGAATATGACCAAATCGACAATATGTATGTCACCCCAGAAGAGGTTGATATTCTTATTCGTGAAGGTTCGATGTTATCACCCGCATTGGCGACAACGCGCATTTTACGCGCCTATGCAGGCGTTCGTCCCTTAGTAGCTAGCGATGATGACCCTTCAGGGCGAAATGTGAGCCGTGGAATAGTGCTTTTAGACCATGCGAAACGCGATGGGATGGAAGGCTTTATCACCATTACAGGCGGTAAATTAATGACTTATCGACTGATGGCAGAATGGGCAACGGATAAAGTCTGTGAAAAACTCGGTCATTCAGCAAAATGTACAACGGCTGAAGCTGCACTGCCAGGTTCTCAACACAGCGCGGAAGAAGCCTTGCGCAACGTGGTTTCTATACCTGCACCAATTCGTGGTTCTGCAGTTTACCGTCACGGTGACCGTGCTTCCGCTATTTTAAGTACCGATCGTTTAGATAAAAGTTTAGTGTGCGAATGTGAAGCTGTAACGGCAGGAGAAGTACGTTATGCCGTCAATTCGCTCACTGTAAACAATTTATTGGATTTACGTCGCCGTACCCGCGTTGGGATGGGAACTTGCCAAGGAGAGTTGTGTGCTTGTCGAGCGGCAGGTTTACTCAATCGGTTTAATGTCACGACACCGCATGAAACTGAGCAGCAACTTGGTCATTTTCTCAATGAGCGTTGGAAGGGCGTTCGCCCCATCGCTTGGGGGGATGCATTGCGCGAAAGCGAGTTTACCAGTTGGGTTTATCATGGGTTATGTGGGATGAATGAAGCCACATTAGGCAAAGCATCTCAGAAGGAGGCGGATAATGAAATATGATGTGGTTGTGATGGGAGGTGGCCTCGCGGGGCTGCTTTGCGGTATTCGCCTAACCCAGTCTGGTCTATCTTGTGCGATGGTGAGTGCTGGGCAAAATGCGCTGCATTTTTCATCGGGTTCATTGGATTTATTAACGCATTTACCTGATGGCCAAATTGCAGAAAAACCACTGACAATGCTTAGTGAGTTAAAATCGCAAGCACCTTTTCACCCCTATAGTTTGATGGGGGAAAATCAAGTGACTGAGCTGGCTAGAATGGCAGAATCCATCTTGCAGCAAACGGGAATTCGCTTAAAAGGTTCTTGCGAAGAAAATCATTATCGCATCACGCCGTTAGGCCATAAACGCATGACGTGGCTGAGCCCTGAGTCAGTCCCTACCATTGGCTTACATCAAAAAATGGATGTCAGCAAAATTGCCGTTGTCGGTATTGAAGGGTTCTTGGATTTTCAGCCACAAATGGTAGCCGATGAGTTACAACGAGAAGGAATACAGGCAAGTGCTCATTATGTGCATTTGCCTCTACTTGACCGACTGCGCGAAAACCCAAGTGAGTTTAGAGCGATTAATGTCGCTCGTTGGCTCGACAGACCCGAAAACATGGACCAAATCGTTGGGGAGATTTCGCCATTAATTGCTGATGCCGAAGCTGTTTTTATGCCTGCTTGTATAGGGCTGGACAGCGAACAGCCAATGTTGGAATTACAGAAACGATTAGGTAAGCAACTGTATTTATTACCCACTTTACCACCTTCATTATTAGGTATTCGCCTGCATGAGATGCTATTACGTCAATTTCGTCGCCAAGGTGGGATTGTCATGCCAGGGGACAAAGTGACATCGGTAAATCATTCAGAAGGCCGTATTGAATCTGTGCAGACTCGTAATCACGGGGATATTTCGCTCAAGGCTAAACATTTTGTGTTGGCAACGGGGAGCTTCTTTAATAATGGTTTAGTCGCTGAGTTTGACCGTGTGTATGAACCGCTGATGAATTTAGATTTGTGTGAAATTTCAGAACGTGCGAAATGGACCAATCAAGAGTTTTTTGCTTCCCAACCTTATATGGCCTTTGGTGTGAAAACAGATGAAAATCTGCGGGCTCAAAAAGCGGGAAAAGCGATTGAAAACCTGTATGTTGCAGGAGCGGTACTTGGTGGCTTTGACCCATTAACCCAAGGCTGCGGTGCGGGGGTTTCAATGATTAGCGCATTATTTGCCGCGAATGAAATCATTAATGAAGTGAGTAAAAACAAAGCGATGCAGGTGGAGGTGGCACAATGAGTATTCAAGATGCAAGCTTTGAAAGCTGTATTAAATGCACGGTGTGCACGACATATTGCCCCGTCGCGAAAGTGAATCCATTGTATCCGGGCCCAAAACAAGCGGGGCCAGACGGTGAGCGTTTACGCTTAAAAGACCCGATGCTCTATGATGAAGCTCTTAAATATTGTACTAACTGTAAACGTTGTGAAGTTGCTTGCCCATCGGATGTAAAAATTGGCGATATTATTGCCCGTGCAAGAAATACCTATAGCCAGCAAAAACCGAAAATCCGCGATGCAATCCTCAGCCATACGGATTTAATGGGCTCACTTTCTACGCCATTTGCTCCCGTGGTAAATACTATTACAGGGTTAAAACCTGTTCGCCAAATTTTGGATAAGGCGTTAAAAATAGACCATCGCCGTGAATTGCCTAAATATTCATTTGGGACATTCCGTCGTTGGTATTCTAAGCAAGCGGCAGAACAAGCTAAATTTGAAGAGCAGGTTGCGTTTTTCCATGGTTGCTATGTCAATTATAATCACCCGCAGTTAGGGAAAGACTTAATTAAAGTCTTTAATGGGATGAATATTGGTGTGCAACTGCTTAAACGTGAAAAATGCTGTGGTGTTGCATTGATTGCTAACGGTTTTATGAAACAAGCGAAACGCCAAGCTAACGTTAACTTAGAATCACTCCAAGAAACGATCTTAGAAAAACATATACCTGTGGTCGCAACATCGTCGACGTGTACATTTACAATCCGTGATGAATATACCCATGTATTGGATGTAGATACCTCAGAAATGCGTGACAATATCGAGCTGGCAACGCGTTATATTTACCGTCTTTTAGAGCAGGGGCGAGAGCTTAAGTTGAAACACACACCATTAAAAGTCGCCTACCATACTCCATGCCACATGGAAAAAATGGGTTGGACATCTTATACGCTAGAGTTAATAAAACGCGTGCCTGGTGTTGAGTTAATAGTACTTGATTCCCAGTGCTGTGGTATTGCAGGGACTTACGGGTTTAAGAAAGAGAATTATGAAGTTTCACAAGGCATTGGTGCAGGGCTATTCCGCCAGATAGAGGAAAGTGGGGCTGATATGGTCATCACAGACTGTGAAACCTGTAAATGGCAAATTGAGATGTCCACAAGTAAGAAATGTGAGCACCCAATTTCACTCTTAGCAAAAGCATTATAGTTAACTGAATTGTAGGGTTGTTATTCTTTGTTTTAGCTGAGTTTAACCCAGTTGGAGATAGCATTTCGCTATCTCCTTTTTTATGCTTAATGTTGACGAATTAATTGTTTTTTTTCTGAATTTGCAAAGAAGTATTTCAAGATGAAATTCAGTAAAACGCCATAAGCAGGTAAGAAAAAGAGCATACAAATAAGTAACTTAAAGACGTAATCGACTAACGCGATTTCCACCCAGTTTGCCGCCATAAATGGGTCACTACTGCGGAAAAAGGCGATAAAGAAGAAAGCGATGGTATCAATTAAATTACCAAAAAACATGGCGCAAGCAGGTGCAACATACCAGCGTGCATTTTGACGTAATTTATTGAAAACGCTGACATCTAATATTTGACCCAGTACATATGCCATAAAACTTGCGGCAGCAATACGCGCAACGAATATATTAAACTCAGAGAGCGCAGTAAAACCTTGCCATTCACCTTGAAAAAATAGCGCAGAAATAACATAGGAAATCAGCAGTGCAGGCAACATGACTGCCGTAATAATTCGCCGAGCAAGCGGTGCACCATAGATACGGACGGTTAAGTCAGTGGCCAAAAAGATAAAGGGAAAGGTAAACGCGCCCCAAGTGGTATGGAAGCCGAAAATATTAATCGGCAACTGCACAAGGTAGTTACTGGATGTAATAATTAAAATATGAAATAAAGATAGCCAAATTAACGCAGTGGCTTTTTGCTGCGGAGTAAAATCAAACATATTGTACCTTTTTAGTCGCAATGGGGTGAGGGAACCCATGATATTCATCCCTAAATCGGGAGTAGCGCATCATACGCCTGTTGCGCAACAAAAGCAAAACTGTTCATTCATCAACGCGCATTTTATTATATAATCAATCCATTGATTCTTTTAAGAAGTCGTTTATATGTCTGATTTATTTAATAATGCAACCAAAACCCTTGATACACTAGGCTTACGCTGCCCAGAGCCCGTGATGTTAGTGCGTAAAACGGTTCGGAATATGGCCGAAGGCGAGACATTACTGGTTATTGCCGATGACCCTGCAACGACCCGTGATATTCCCGGTTTTTGCCGTTTTATGGAGCATGACTTGCTGGCGGTTGAAGCTGAAAGCGCCCCTTACCGTTATTTGTTACGTAAAAAAGCCAGCGGATTATAGGTTATAGTGCTGGTTGAGCGCTTGAGCCAACAAGGGAACAACCCGTTGAAATTCATCGCGTAAGTCCTTGTGTTTCATCGCAAGCTCCATGACGGCAACTTTGCGATGATTGACGAGTTCATCGTCAATAACCGTGATATCAACAATGGGAAATGTTTTGCTATATAAATCTGATGCAACATCTGGCCAATGAAAGTAATGTGTCCAAGGTTGAGCATATGGATAAGGGCTCACTTTTCCGTGGTAAAATAATACAGGTACAACTAACGGTAAGTCTTTATTGCCTTGTTGTAGATGTTGATTCATGACTAAAAAGCGTAATACATCAACCGCCATCCCATTAGCTTATCTGGCGATGATTGGTGCTCAACTAACATATAAATATACCCATCACCTTGCTGTGTTTCGACGGTATACAAGACATCTGAGAAACGCGAATACAGCTGTTTATCAATAAAAAATGTGTTGGTTATCGCTAATGTGTCGAAATGGCATAATTGCTTAATATGGGTGGGAAGGTGGATATCAAAAAAGTCACGCGCATTATCTACTTTAGACATAAACCCTTTAAAGGCGGCGTCATGGGGTGTTGAATCACGCTGTTTTACCATATTGATTTCCCACTTAACAGATAGCTTGCTTACGTGGGTAATTTTACGCAACTTTCGGACTCACGGATAAAAAATTTGTCCTAAAATTACGGATGAGATGGTAATTAACTAATTGTAATAATTGATTATATTAAGTTGTGATTCGAAAAAAAAAGCGCCACATTGGGCGCTTTGCTTAGTTGATGAAACACTACTTTTTCACTTGAGGTAATTTTACTCGAAGTAACCGTACAGCATTCGCGGTTACAAGTGCGGTTGCACCAGAGTCCGCAAGCACTGCTACCCAAAGTCCAGTGATCCCGAGTAAACTTGTGACTAAAAATACGCCTTTTAGCCCAAGCGCTATCGTGATGTTTTCACGGATAATTTTCCGCGTTGCACGGGATAGCGCAATAATTTCTGGTAAGCCCGTTAAACGGTTATGAGTTAAAGCGGCATCCGCGGTTTCTAACGCAACGTCAGTACCACTACCCATTGCCACACCAATGCTCGACGCTTTCATTGCAGGGGCATCGTTAATGCCATCACCGACCATCATGGTGCTATGGTTACGGTTCAGCTCCATAACTGCGGTGACTTTATCTTCTGGTAGTAAACCCGCACGGAACTCCATACCTAATTGGCCTGCAATTGCTCCCGCAGCACGCGGGTTATCCCCCGTTAACATGACGGCATTGACATTGAGCGCTTTGAGCATGCTCATCGCATCAGTGGCATCTGTGCGTAATGTGTCTTGTAGCGCAGTTAAACCAATAACTCGGTTATCTTCCAATGTGACAACGACCGTTTTACCTTCAGCTTCCAATGCTTCAACTTTGCTTTGCCATTCATTTTCTAATGGCGTCTCTAAGCGATTCGGTGCACTGACTAGTATGTGCTTATTATTCAGGAACCCTTCGACACCTTTTCCTGCAAGCGCTTTACGGTCTTGTGCTTCAGTTACAGCTAAAGAGAGCTCTTCTGCTTTATTTACCACTGCTTTTGCCAATGGGTGGTGTGAGCCAACTTCAACAGATGCTGTGATTTGGACTAATTCACTTTCGGTCATTCCATCAACAGGAACCAAGTTAGTGACGTGGGGTTTACCTTCCGTCAGCGTACCTGTTTTATCTAATGCGATAGTGGTGATGGTACCGAGTTGTTCAAGTGCTGCGCCACCCTTAATCAATGCACCGCGACGTGTTGCTGTTGCAAGGGCTGAGGTTATTGCCGCAGGCGTTGATATCACAAGCGCACATGGACAACCAATTAAGAGTAATGTTAAACCGCGGTAGATCCATGTTTCCCAAGGTGCAGAAAAGAAAATTGGTGGGATAATAATCACTAACGCTGAAATTAACATGATAATCGGCGTATAAATACGGCTGAAGCGGTCGATAAAGCGCTCAATAGGTGCACGGCGTTCTTCTGCTTCTTCAATCAGCTGCAAAATACGGTCAATCGCGTTCTGGCCTTGCTCTGAAACCACTTTCATTTGCACTGCACGGTCAACGGATAAGCAACCTGCTGCGACTTTTTCACCTGCGTTGCGTTCAACAGGAACGGATTCCCCTGTTAGTGCACTTTCATCAAAGCTCGCAAAACCTGAAACTAACACGGCATCCGTTGGTAAACGCCCGCCTGGTGCGACTTCAATAATGTCCCCAGGGCGCAGTTGTGCAACAGGAACTGTGGTTTTTTGCCCATCTTTAATGAGAATTGCATCTTCTGGAACCAGAGCCATTAATGCGCTGACCCCGCGACGAGCTCGACCTGCCGAATAGGACTCGAGCATTTCTCCTAGCATAAACAGTAAGATAACCATAGCGGCTTCTTCTGTAGCTTGAATAAAAATTGCCCCTACAGCGGCAACGGTCATCAATGTTTCGATAGCAAAAGGGGTGCCCGTTCGAATTAAACGTAATGACTTACTCGCGATAGGGTATAACCCATATAAGGTGGTTAAAATAAAGGCGATGTTCCCGATTTTCGGGCTAAATGCTTCAATTCCCCAGCTGATTGCCATCAATATTGCTAAGATAATGACTGGCTTAGCTTCGCTCAGTAAGCTTTGTGGTGGTGCAATAGCCGCCGCGTTATTACTACCGACTTCGAGTAATTCATAGCCAGCAGCTTCTACGGTAGAACGAACCGCTGCACTGATGTTAGTATTTGCATCAACCACTAATTTTTCAGTAGCAAACAAGACCTTGGCTTGTTTGACGTCGCCGATTTGGCCAACAGCATTTTCAATTTTATTGGCGCAGCTTGGGCAATCCATCCCACGGATAATCCAGCTAAAACGCTGCCCAGCGGCTTGCAAAGGTTCAACTTCATCAGTGGTGTTTGCTGTTACTCCACAACTACCACTATGTTGGTGCTCGTGAGCCCCATGGGAATGCTCTCCATGGTTGTGATCTGAGTGACATCCACCACTGTGTCGGTGGGATTCCTCATCGTCATCAGGGTGTTTTTTGACGTCGCTATGCTCATGAACATGTGAGTCATTACTCGCCAGTGTACTTTTTTGTGGCACAGTGGATGAACATGCACTTGTGCTTGAACAGCAAGAGCTTGTATGTGTATGATTTTCTTTATGAGAGTGTGAGTGCATAAGCGCCCCCTTATCCAACTATAATGAGTTCCATCACTGATTGTTGATAAGTCTACACTCTGGAGTCTACTCCAGAGTCAAACGAAAAGAGGGAAGCCAACTGATAAAATTCTCAAATAGCATTTTTTATCAATTGGCACTTATTGCAGGAGGCGTTATAAATAAATTGCGCGGACAATAAAGAATTGTCCAAGGAAATATAATGCAGCAACAACCGCTTTTGAGGCTTTGAATGGTAAGCGAAAATGGGCAATTAACCACACGCAGTTAGATAAGAAAAGCAGCGATGCCCCCACCATTATGGAGAAGTTATATTCACGCCCAAGGCCAAAATATTGATCGCCAGCGACCCAAGCCATAATCATACACATGATTAAAGAAGCAAAAACAATGGCTTGTAGGTTTTCTAACTTGCCCCAAATAAGAACAAGTGTGATAGCAGCAATAATGAGAGGCGCGGCTAACCAAGGCAAAAATAAACCAAAGTTTAATTGCATACCAAAGCTAATCGTGTAAATCAGGTAGCTAAGGAACATGAGGGTGACAGAAGTTAGTAAGTGCTCACTTGAAAACATTCGTGAGAGATCTGCAATCAGTGAAACCAACAACCCACCAAGAATAAGGTAATTTTGTAGATTTAAATCATCGGAACTCCAGCCCCAAAAAAGTAACAATAACAGCGTGATAGGGCGGAATAACCAACGTTGCCATCCTGGACCGCGATAGGCCGCATCGACATATAACCAGCCAGAAAAAAGCACTGCAAGAAATGGCCAACTAATCATACACATATCCTTATAAGTTCAATAAATGAAACGACAAAGGGTCGCTCACTGAGATAACGTGTTCTGTTTCTACAAATAAGATAAACTATAGTTAGGAACTTTTTAAGCGAAATGCACAAATTATGAATAAACCAATATTATTGATTATCGTTATTGCAATCATTGCCGTGCTTGCGACTAAACGTTTTTTTGACCAACGCAAGCAAAATGAAATCAACGATAATTCCTTACCTGTTAGTTACTTAGTAAAAGTAGATAACAAAAAAGATTATCCTTATCCCAATATGCGTTCCCGAGAACGTGATGTGGTTTCCCCTGAAACTTTTCGCTACGAGATTTATTTTAAAACGTTATCCAGTGGCGAAGTGATTAAATCTATTGTAACAGAAGAACAATATCGCGGTGTTGAGTTAGGTCGAGAAGGTAAACTCACTCTACAAGGAACGCGTTTTATCCGTTTTGAGCCAAATTAACTTATTGCCCTGATTGTTTTTTTTTCGCTTCGTCTAAGGCAGCCTTGGTTTTTTTCTGCATCGCTAACATTTCGAATACCCCAAAGAAAAAGATGCGAGTTTGCACTAAACCTGAAATTTTTTCGCCTTTAGGTAATGTGGCTTTTAGGAAAATGGTTTGCAATGCATGCATGAAAATCATAAAGACCATTGCGATATCCATAAAATATTTCAATGGCTTAGGGAATGGGTGGATCAAGTTGAATACCATAAAACCCCAAACGCAAATCATAAGCAGGCGACCAACGTTAATTAACATACTTTTTTCCTAAAGTGAGGTTCGAATAAATAAGCGATAGGCAACTTGGCCCGCAATTTTTTCACGATGAAGCTGCCAGTTTGCTGGAAGGTCAGTAAGTGGTGACTCCGCTTCTGACTCTACGTATATCCAGCTTTCGTCTGCTAACCATTGGTTTTTTTCGAGTAATTGAATTGTTTCAGTGAGCAAGCCTTTACGAAATGGAGGGTCAATAAATACCACGTCAAAAGGGCTTCCCTGTTGGCTTAATACGGTCAGGCTACTGTTATTAATAACGGTTGCATCCTCTGCCTGTAAACGCGCTTTATTTTCAGTGAGCAATTGTGAGTTTTGTTTATCCAGCTCAATAAATGTGACGTTTTGCGCAAAACGTGAAAGCGCCTCAAAACCGAGTGAGCCACTTCCTGCAAAGCAATCAAGGCAGCGCGCATCACGAATAACTGGCATTAACCAATTAAATAATGTTTCTTTGATGCGGTCTGTAGTTGGACGTAAGCCCTCACTATCACGGACTGGTAACTTTCTACCACGCCACTTCCCACCAATAATACGAATTTGCCCTAAAGGGGCTGATTGTGGTTTTCTTGCCATAATATGTATTGCTACTTAGCTAATTGTGTACTTAAAAATGATTGTTACCATTGTATACCTGTCAGGCGATAAGTTGCAGTGTTGTTATCCCCAATTGGCTGAATTTCGATTATAGCGTGTCGTTTTCACAGTTTTAACATAAAAATTCCGATTAAATTGTCAGGATTTTTCTTTCAGATATGTGTTGCGAGGCGATGAAATGATAGACTGCATGTAATTTGATTGCGATTTGATTATCGAGCGCCATATTTTTACCGCGAGGAGTGTAGTGGCAGATGGCTAAAGACAAGAAAAAAGGCTTTTTTTCATGGCTAGGTTTTGGTCGTAAAGATGAAGAAGAGACTCAAAAACAACAAGCTCAGCAGGAAGAAGCTGCAAATGAGGTTGAAAATCAACACCCTGTAGAAGATGCCGCTGCCTCAGAAGCAGAACGTCAATACCAAGCGGAGCAAGCTGCGATTAAAGCAGCAGAGGATGAAGCTGAGCGCCAGTATGAAGCGCAACAAGCCGCAATAGAAGCCGCAACAGAACAAGCAGAACTTGAACGTAAGGCTCAGCTAGAGGCGATCCAAGCTGCGCAAGAGCAAGCAGAACGTGAGCGTTTTGCAGCAGAAGAAGCGCGTTTAGCTGAAGAAAAGGCAGAGCGTGATCGCCAAGAAGAAGCGGCTCAACGCCTTGCTGAAGAAGAGTTAGAGCGTCAGCGTGAAGCTGAATTGGCTGCGGTCAAGGCCGCAGAAGACGCAGCAGAGCAGCAACGTCAAGCCGATTTGGCCGCGATTAAAGCAGCAGAGGACAAAGCTGAACGTGAACTGCAA